>NZ_JBICBL010000010.1:0-353819 GCF_043089925.1 Streptomyces sp. NPDC013457 | reverse complement strand
CGTCCGCTTCACCGACACCCTCCACACCCTCCACACCCACAACACCACCACCTACCTCGAAATCGGCCCCGACACCACCCTCACCACCCTCGTCCACGACACCCTCGACGATCCCGAGGTCACGAGCGCGCCGACCCTGCGCCGCGGGCGGGACGAGCCCCGGACGCTGCTCACCGCACTGGCGGCCGCGTACGTGCGCGGCGCCGACGTCGACTGGACGACCCTGTACGGGGGCATGGGCGCGCGGCGCGTCGATCTTCCGACGTACGCCTTCCAGCGCAGGCGGTACTGGCTGGACGGCGCGGCACGTGCGCCCAAGGCGCGGGCAGCCCAGCCGGGTGAGGTACGGCACACGGGCATGGACGAGTCCCTGGTCGAGACCGTCGGCCAGGCGGCCGGAGATCCGCGTGGCGCGTGGCGGGCGCGGCTTGGGGAGCTGTCGGAGCCTGCTCGCAGGCAGGCCGTGGCCGAGCTGGTCGACGAGCACATCGCGGCCGTACTGGAGTACGGGCCCGGAGAGCGCATCGAGCGGCACACCGCGTTCCAGAAGCTCGGGTTCAGCTCCCTGATGGCCACCGAGCTGCGGTCCGCCCTGGCGGCCACCACCGGGCTGCGGCTGCCGACGGGGCTGCTCTTCGACCACCCGACGCCCGAGGCGCTCACCCGGTTCGTGGAGAGCGAGCTGCTCGGCGCGGGCGTGGTCGACGACGACACGGCCGTGACGGCCGACGGCGGCGATCCCATCGCCGTCATCTCCATGGCCTGCCGCTTCCCCGGCGGTGTGGCCTCGCCCGAGTCCCTGTGGCGCCTGGTGTCCGAGGGAGGCGATGCCATCTCCGCGTTCCCGACGAACCGTGGCTGGGCCGAGGACCTGTACGACCCGGATTCCGGGCGCCAGGGCAAGAGCTCGGTCCGGCACGGCGGATTCCTGCACGATGCGGGCGAGTTCGACCCGGCGTTCTTCGGGATCTCGCCGCGTGAGGCTCTTGCCATGGACCCTCAGCAGCGGCTGCTCCTGGAGACGTCGTGGGAGGCCGTGGAACGCGCGCGGCTCCTCCCCGAGTCGCTGCGGGGCACGCGTACCGGAGTCTTCGTCGGCGCCACCGCACTGGAGTACGGGCCCCGGATGCAGGACGCGCCCGCGTCCGTGCAGGGCAACGTGCTCACCGGCTCCACCACGAGCGTGCTGTCGGGGCGGATCGCGTACCAGCTGGGGCTGCTCGGGCCGGCGGTGACCGCCGACACGGCCTGCTCGTCGTCCCTGGTCGCCCTGCATCTGGCGATCCGCTCGCTGCGCAGCGGCGAGACGAACCTCGCCCTGGCCGGAGGCGTCACCGTGATGTCGTCGCCCGGCATGTTCGTGGAGTTCTCGCGTCAGCGCGGTCTCGCGCCGGACGGCCGCTGCAAGTCCTTCGCGGCCGGCGCGGACGGTACCGGCTGGTCCGAAGGCGTCGGGCTGCTCCTCCTGGAACGCCTGTCGGACGCCCGACGCAACGGGCACACCGTACTGGCCGTGCTGCGCGGCTCGGCGATCAACCAGGACGGTGCCAGCAACGGCCTGACCGCGCCGAGCGGTCTCGCCCAGCAGAGCGTCATCCGGCAGGCGCTGGCCGACGCGGGCCTCGCCCCGACCGACGTCGACGCCGTGGAGGCGCACGGCACGGGCACCCGGCTCGGTGACCCGATCGAGGCCGAGGCGCTGATGGCGACGTACGGCACCGGGCGTGGGGACGGGGCTCCCGTCTATCTGGGGTCGCTGAAGTCCAACATCGGGCACGCGCAGGCGGCTGCGGGTGTCGGCGGGGTCATCAAGATGATCGAGGCCATGCGGCACGGCGTCCTGCCCAGGACGCTCCATGTCGACGAGCCGACGCCGATGGTCGACTGGTCGGCGGGGGCGGTCGAACTCCTCACCGAGGAGCGGCAGTGGCCGGATGTCGACCGGCCGCGGCGCGCGGCCGTCTCCTCGTTCGGGATCAGCGGCACCAACGCCCATGTCGTCGTCGAGTACGACCCGACGACCGCTTCCCGGGTCGAGCCCGCGGCCGCAACCGGGCACGGAGCCGACGCGCGTGCCGTAGCCGGCCCGCGGGCCCAGGCCGGGTCCGCAGCCCGTTCCGGAGCGCCCGAGTCCGAAGCCGCGCCGCCGGAGTCCCCGGCCTCGCAGGGCGTCGCCGCCCGCACGGAGCCCGTGTTCCCCGCGCCGTGGGTCCTGTCCGGTCGGGACGGGCGGGCGTTGCGCGCGCAGGCGGCGCGGCTGCGGGACCACCTGCGTGCCGGTGCGGCGGACCCCGTCGCCGTGGGGCGGTCCCTGGCGGTGACGCGGACGGTCTTCGAGGAGCGGGCCGCGGTCCTCGGCCGGGGCGTCGAGGACCGTCTCGAAGCCCTGGAGGCACTCGCGGAGGCCCGCGATCACCAGAAGGTGATCACCGGGAGCGCGGCGAACGCGGGCCGTACGGCGTTCCTCTTCACCGGCCAGGGGTCGCAGCGGCTGGGTATGGGCCGGGAACTGTACGGCTCCTCACCCGTCTTCGCCGCCGCACTGGACGCAGCCTGCGACGCCTTCACCGCGCACCTCGAACACCCGCTCAAGAGCGTCCTGTTCGCCGAGCCGGACACCGAGCGAGCGGGTCTCCTGCATCGGACCGCGTACACACAGCCCGCCCTCTTCGCCGTCGAAACGGCCCTGTACCGCTTGCTCGCCCACCACGGGCTCGCCCCTGACGTCTTGGCCGGCCACTCCATCGGCGAACTCACCGCCGCTCACGTGGCGGGAGTCCTCGGCCTCGCCGACGCGGCCGCGCTCGTCGCCGCCCGGGCCCGCCTCATGCAGGCGGCCACGCCCGGCGGCGCCATGATCGCCGTCCAGGCGGGCGAGGACGACGTCACCCCTCTCCTCGTCGGCCTGCAGGACAAGGCGGCCGTCGCCGCGCTCAACTCCCCCACCTCCACTGTGATCTCCGGCGACGAGGACACCGTCACCGCCATAGCCCGGCGCCTGGCCGAGCAAGGGCGGAAGACCACCCGGCTCACCGTCAGCCACGCCTTCCACTCCCCCCACATGGACGGCATCCTCGACGAGTTCCGCGAGGTCGCCGCCTCGCTCACCTACCGGCCCCCGACCGTCCCCGTCGTGTCGACGGCCACCGGCGAGCTCGCCACGACCGACCAACTCACCTCCGCCGACTACTGGACCCACCACATCCGCACCACCGTCCGCTTCACCGACGCCCTCCGCACGCTCGACAGCCAGGGCGTCACCACGTACGTCGAGGTCGGCCCCGACGCCGTCCTCACGTCGCTCACCCACCAGACCCTCGACGGGGCCACCGCGGTGGCGCTGATGCGCTCCGGGCGGCCCGAGGCGGAGACCGTGGCCGAGGGGGTGGCCCGCGCGCACACCGCGGGTGCGGCGCTGGACGCGGCGACGTTCTTCCCCGGCGGGGACCTCGTCGACCTGCCGACGTACGCGTTCGGCCGCGAGCACTTCTGGCTGGCATCGCGTCCGCAGACCGACGCGCGCAGCCTGGGCCTCGACGCCGCCGGTCATCCGCTGCTCGCCACCGCCGTCGACCTCGCCGAACGCGACCACACCGTGCTCGCGGGCCGACTTTCCCTGAACGGTCAGCCGTGGCTGGCCGACCACACCATCGGCGACTCCGTCCTGCTGCCGGCGACGGCGTTCCTCGAACTGGCCGCCGCTGCCGGCGAGCACCTCGGGCTGCACCGGGTGGAGGATCTCACCCTGGAGGCGCCGCTCGTCCTCACCCAGGGCGAGGCGGTCCGCGTCCAGGTGACCGTCGGCCCCGCCGAGGACGGCGGTGTGCGCCCTGTCACCGTCCACGCGGGCCCCGAGGGCGACGGCGAGTCCACGCGCGCGTGGACTCGGCACGCCGTCGGCGCGCTCGCTCCGGCCACGACGGACGCGGACGCGTCCGCGTACCCGACCGAGTGGCCGCCCGCCGGGGCGACCGCCGTGCCGATCGAGGACGTGTACGAGCGGCTGGCCTCGCTCGGCTACGGCTACGGGCCCGCCTTCCAGGGCCTGACCGCGCTCTGGCGCGCGGGCGAGGACCTGTACGCCGAGGTGTCGCTGCCCGCAGGGGCGGAGGCCGCGGCGGGCTTCGCCCTGCATCCGGCCTTGCTCGACGCGGCCCTGCACCCCCTCGTCCTGGACGCCGCACCCGACGGCGACGACGACGGGACCATCCGGCTGCCCTTCTCCGTCTCGGGCGTCACCCTGCACGCCGCGGGAGCCCCCGAACTGCGCGTCGGCATCCACCCGCACGCGCCCGGCTCCGGCACCTACGGCCTGACGCTCGCGGACGCCGCGGGCGCGCCGGTCGCCGTGGTCGAGTCGCTGGCCCTGCGCCCGGTGGAGAGGGAGAAGCTGGCGAGGGCGACGCGGTCGGAGGGCGGCGCTCTGTACGAGCTGCGCTGGCCCGTACTCGCCGTCTCGGGGCCGGGGACGGAAATCGTCCTGGCCGAGGCCGGCGAGAGTCTCGCCGACGTGGAGTCGGCCGACGTGATCGTCGTACGCTGCCCGGCCTCCTCTTCCAGGGGCGGGCCGGACACGCGGCACTCGGCAGGCGCGCGTGTTCTGCGCCTCGTGCAGGAGTTCCTGGCCGACGAGCGGTTCGCGGAGGCGCGACTGGCCGTGGTCACCTCACAGGCCGTCGCCGCGCTGCCCGGCAAGGACGTCGCCGACCCCGAGTCCGCCCTCGTCTGGGGTCTGATCCGGTCGGTGCAGTCCGAGCATCCCGACCGTCTCGTACTCGTCGACGGAGAGCGCCACCGGGAGAGCGACGGGGAAAGCGACCGGGCGAGCGACACCGACGCCGACGATCTGCTCGCCACCGCACTCGCCACCGCACTCGCCACCGACGAGCCCCAAATGGCCGTACGTGAAGGTGCCTTGCGGGTTCCCCGGCTCACGCCGGTCGGCGGCCGGGCTCCGGAGCAGGCGCCGACCGCGCTCGACCCGGAGGGTACGGTCCTCGTCACCGGCGGCACCGGTGGGCTCGGCGCACTGCTCGCCCACCACCTGGTCGCCGAACACGGTGTACGTCACCTGCTTCTGACGAGCCGTCGGGGCGCTGCGGCCCCGGGCGCGACCGAACTTGCCGACCGGCTCGCCGAGGCCGGTGCCACGGTACGGATCGAGGCCGCCGACGTCTCCGACCGGGCGGCCGTGGCGGCCCTGCTCGACACAATCGACGCGGCCCGTCCGCTGACCGCCGTCGTCCACACGGCGGGCGTCCTCGACGACGCGACCGTGCTGTCGCTGACCGCGGACCGACTGGAGGGCGTACTGCGGCCGAAGGCTGACGCCGCGCGTCACCTGCACGAACTCACCCAGGGGCTCGACCTGCGGGCCTTTGTGCTCTTCTCCTCCGTCTCCGGCCTCATCGGCACCGCCGGGCAGGCCAACTACGCAGCCGCCAACGCCTATCTGGACGCACTCGCCCAGCACCGTCACGCGCTCGGCCTACCGGCGACGTCGCTGGCGTGGGGGCTGTGGGACGCGACCCACGGCATGGGCTCGACCCTCACCGAGGCCGAGGTGGCCCGCTGGGAGCGCGCCGGTCTGCCGCCCCTCACCCCCGAGCAGGGACTGGCCCTGTTCGACGCGGCGCTGCGGCGCCCGGAGCCGCTGCTCGCCCCCCTCGCCCTGCGGCCCGCTCGCCTCACCGCCGGGCCGGTACCGGCGGTCCTGCGTGGGCTGGTTCCCGCGCGCGCCCGCCGGACCGCCGGCGCCGCGAAGACCGCGAAGGCCGGGACCGACCAGTCGGCCTGGGCGGGCCAGATCTCCGCGCTGAGCGCCGACAAGCAGAAGGAGGCCGTCCTCGACCTCGTGCGCGGCAAGGTCGCCGCCGTGCTCGGTCATGCGGGGGCCGGATCCATCGCCCCCGACCGGGCCTTCAACGACATCGGCTTCGACTCGATGGCCGCCGTCGAACTCCGTAACCGGCTCAACGCGGCCACGGGCCTGCGCCTGCCTTCCACCCTCGTCTTCGACCACCCCGCGCCCAGCGCACTCGCCTCGTACCTGCTCAGCCGTGTCGTGGCCGAGAAGGCACCCGCGGCCGCACCGGCCCGGACCACGAGCCGGGCGGACGAGCCGATCGCGATCGTGGGCATGGCGTGCCGCTATCCCGGCGGGGTGTCCTCGCCGGAGGACCTGTGGCGCCTCGTCTCCGAAGGGGTCGACGCGGTCGGCGAGTTCCCGACGAACCGGGGCTGGGACGTGGAGGGACTGTACGACCCCGATCCGGAGCAGGCCGGCACGAGCTACACCCGCAACGGCGGATTCCTGTACGACGCCGGCCTGTTCGACGCCGGGTTCTTCGGGATGTCGCCGCGCGAGGCCACCGCCACCGACCCCCAGCAGCGTCTGCTTCTGGAGACGACCTGGGAGGCCTTCGAGAGCGCGGGCATCGACCCGGGCAGCGTGCGCGGCACCTCCACGGGGGTCTTCACGGGTGCGATGTACGACGACTATCCGGTGCGTGCCAATGCGGCGCCCGGCGAGTTCGAGGGCTTCCTCCTGGCGGGGAACCTGTCCAGTGTGCTGTCGGGCCGGGTCGCGTACACCTACGGTCTGGAGGGTCCCGCCGTCACGGTCGACACCGCGTGCTCGTCGTCCCTGGTCGCGCTGCACCTGGCCGCGAACGCGCTGCGCTCCGGTGAGTGCGATCTCGCCCTGGCCGGCGGTGTGACGGTGATGGCGCAGCCGACGACGTTCGTGGAGTTCTCACGTCAGCGCGGTCTTTCGGCGGACGGGCGGTGCAAGGCGTTCGCCGCATCGGCCGACGGCACCGGCTGGTCCGAGGGCGTCGGCGTCCTGCTCGTGGAGCGGCTTTCCGACGCCCGCCGCAAGGGCCACCAGGTGCTGGCCGTCGTACGGGGTACGGCCGTGAACCAGGACGGCGCGAGCAACGGCCTGACCGCGCCCAACGGTCCGTCGCAGGAGCGGGTGATACGTCAGGCCCTGACCAACGCGGGGCTCGGTCCGGCCGACGTGGACGCGGTGGAGGCGCATGGCACGGGCACCACCCTGGGCGACCCCATCGAGGCGCAGGCGCTGCTCAACACCTACGGGCAGGAGCGTGCGGGCGACGACCGTCCCCTCTGGCTCGGCTCCCTGAAGTCGAACATCGGTCACGCCCAGGCGGCGGCCGGGGTCGGCGGGATCATCAAGATGATCGAGGCGATGCGGCACGAGGTGCTGCCCCGCACCCTGCACGTGGACGAGCCGTCGCGGCACATCGACTGGGAGTCGGGTTCGGTGGAACTGCTCACCGAGGCCCGCTCCTGGCCCCACCCCGGCCGGCCTCGCCGGGCCGGCGTCTCGTCCTTCGGGATCAGCGGCACCAACGCCCACGTGATCATCGAGCAGGCTCCCGCGACGCCGGTGCAGGCGCCGGTGCCGGTGCAGGCGCCGGTGCAGGCGCCGGTGCAGGCGCCGGTGCCGGTGCCGGTGAGTGCACCTGTCTCCGCCGACGCCGACATCGTGGTGCCGTGGATCCTGACGGCGCGCGGTGAGGACGCGCTGAGGGCCCAGGCGCGCCGTCTGCACGGACACCTGACCCGGCATCCCGAACTCGGCCCCGCCGACGTGGCCTTCTCGCTCGTCGGCACCCGGGCCGCCATGGAACTCGGCGCCGCCGTCGTGGGCTCCGGGCGCGGGGCGCTCCTCGAAGGGCTCGACGTCCTCGCCGAGGGCGGGTCCTCGCCCCGTATCGTGCGGGGCCGCGAGACCGACGGGAAGACGGCGTTCCTCTTCACCGGGCAGGGCAGTCAACGCCTGTCCATGGGACGTGAGTTGTACGCGTCGTCACCGGTGTTCGCCGCCGCCCTCGACGATGTGGCCGCGCACCTCGATGCCGAACTGATGCGCCCGGTCAAGGATGTGCTGTTCGCCCGCGAGAACACGGCGGACGCCGCGCTCATCGATCAGACCGCTTTCACACAGGCGGCGCTGTTCGCCGTCGAGGTGGCGCTGTTCCGCTGGTTCGAGCACCACGGAGTGCGCCCCGACTACCTCCTGGGCCACTCGATCGGCGAGGTGACGGCGGCGCACGTCGCCGGCGTCCTGGACCTCGCCGACGCGGCCGTGCTGGTCGCCGAACGGGGACGCCTGATGCAGTCCGCCCCCGAGGGCGGTGCGATGGCCGCGATCGAGGCGAGCGAGGAGGACGTGCGCGAAGCGCTGCTCGCCCGCCCGGGCGGCAGCACCGGCACGGTCGACATCGCAGGCGTCAACGGGCCCCGGGCCGTCGTCGTCTCCGGCGATGCCGCGGCGGTCGAGGAGCAGGTGGCGCTCTGGCGCGACAGGGGCGTACGGACCAGGCGGCTGACGGTCAGCCACGCCTTCCACTCCGCCCACATGGACGGGGTGCTGGAGGAGTTCCGGGAGATCGCCGCCGGGCTGTCGTTCCACCCGCCGCGGATCCCCGTCGTGTCCAACGTGACCGGCACTCTGGCCACGGACGAGGAACTGACCTCGCCCGACTACTGGGCCCGTCACATCCGCCAGGCCGTGCGCTTCCACGACGGCGTACGGCATCTCGCCGCCCAGGGTGTCACCCGGTTCGTCGAGCTCGGCCCCGACGGCGTCCTGACCTCTCTCGTCCGGAACACGCTGGCGGACGAGGAAGGCGAGGCGGCCACGGCCGCCGAGGCCGCCGTCGTGGTACCTGCGCTGCGCAAGGGCCGGTCCGAGACCGAGACCGTCACCGGCGCGCTCGCCCGGCTCCACCTCGCCGGCGCCCGACCGGACTGGGGCGCCGCGCTCCCCTCCGCCCGGCGCGTTCCGCTTCCCTCGTACGCCTTCCAGCACCGGCGGTACTGGCTCGACACGCCGGCCTCCGCGTCGGACGCAGACGGGCTGGGGCTGAGCACGGTGCGGCACCCGCTCCTCGGTGCCGCCGTCACCATGGCCGGCCGCGACGAGACCGTACTCACGGGGCGGCTGTCCCTGCGTACGCATCCGTGGCTCGCCGACCACGCGGTCTCCGGAACGGTGCTCCTGCCCGCGACCGGACTCCTCGAACTGTGCACCCGGGCGGGCGAGCAGACCGGTGCCGCCGTTCTGGAGGAGCTGACGCTCACCGCGCCACTGACGCTGCCCCGGACAGGTGCTGTACAGCTGCAGGTGATCGCCGCGGCGCCCGACCCCACGGGACGGCGCGCCGTCGAGATCCACTCCCGCGTCGACGACGGTGACTGGCTGCTCCACGCCCACGGCACCATGACTCCGGAACCGGACGACGCCACCGACCGCGGTGACGCCGAGGCGGGGCTGCCGATCTGGCCGCCGACGGGCGCGACGGAGGTCGGTCTCGACGGCGTGTACGAGCGGCTGGCGGCCGGGGAGTACGCGTACGGACCCGCGTTCCGGGGGCTGCGCCGGCTGTGGCGCGGCACGGGCGAACTCTTCGCCGAGGTGGCGCTGCCCGACGGCATGGCCGATCAGGCGGGCCGGTTCCTCCTCCACCCGGCGTTGCTGGACGCGGCGCTGCACCCGTTGCTGCCGGGGGTCGTCGACGACGAGGGCGCGCCCGTCCTCCCGTTCTCCTGGTCGAACGTACGGCTGCACGCCGTGGGCGCGTCGGTCCTGCGGGTGCGCATCGCGCGCTCCGAGAACGAGCCCGACGTGGTGTCGCTGACGGTGGCGGACCAGCAGGGCGCACCGGTCATGTCGGTGGAGTCCCTGGCGCTGCGACCGCTGTCGCCGGAGGCCCTGCGGGCGGCCGATACGGGCCGTGACGGGCTGTTCTCCGTCACCTGGTCCGAGATCCCGGCTCGTGACCTCGCCCCGGACAGCACCGTGGAGGACTTCTCGGGGTGGGCCGCCTGGGGAACGTGGCCCGCGGGGCGGATCCAGGCCCATGCCGATCTGGACGCGCTGGCCCGCGCCGGTGCGCGGACCGTGGCGTGGTCGCTGAGCGCCGAACCGGGGCAGGCCCACGGTGAGGCCATCGCCGCGCTGGCCAGGGTCGAGCTGTGCCGGGTGCTGGAGCGCGTCCAGCAGTTCCTGGCCGACGACCGGCTGGCCTCCTCGCGGCTGGTGGTCGTCACGCGCGGTGCCGTGGCCGCCGGAGAGGGCGAGGGGGTGCCGGATCTGGTGCACGCGGCGCTCTGGGGTCTGCTGCGTGTGGCGCAGACCGAGAACCCGGGGCGGATCGTCCTCGTCGACACCGACCTCGACCCCGAGGACCCGGCGCACACCCGGCTGGTGTCCCAGGTGGTCGGCACCGGTGAGCACCAGGCCGCTCTGCGCGCGGGACGGATCCTCAAGCCCCTCCTCGCACGTACGGCCACCCCTGACGGTGCCGGAACGGTGGCGGACGAGGGACCCGGACGCTGGGACGACGGCACCGTGCTGATCACCGGCGCGACGGGCACCCTCGGCCGGATCCTGGCCCGGCATCTGGTCACCGAGCACCGGGCCCGGACGCTGCTGCTGCTCAGCCGGCGCGGCGAGCAGGCGCCGGGGGCCGCCGAACTCCGTGGTGAGCTGGAGGAACTGGGCGCCACGGTCACCTTCGCGGCCTGCGACGCGGCCGACCGCCAGGCACTCGCCCGTACGCTGGCAGGCCTCAGCACACCCCTGCGGGCCGTCGTCCACACGGCGGGCGTGCTCGACGACACCGTCATCGGCAGGCTCACCCCCGAGCGGCTCGACGCCGTCGTCCGCCCGAAGATCGACGCCGCGTGGAACCTCCATGAGCTCACCCGTGGCACCGATCTGACCGCGTTCGTCATGTACTCATCGATCGCCGGGCTGATCGGCAACGCGGGGCAGGCCAACTACGCCGCGGGCAACACCTTCCTCGACGCACTCGCCGCGCACCGCCAGGCGGAGGGGCTGCCCGGCACGTCCCTCGCCTGGGGGTTGTGGGAGGAGTCGAGCACCATCAGCGGGGCGCTCGACGACAACGACCTCCGTCGCCTCGCCGGCCTGGGCCTCACCCCGCTGCCCACCGACCACGCCATGACCCTGTTCGACGCGGCCCTGGCCGGCGGGCAGCCGCTGCTCGCCGCCACCGGGGTCGACGCCGCGGCACTGCGCCGCAAGGCCGGCCAGACACACCCCCTGCTCCGCGGCATCGCGCCCGCACCCCGGCAACGCAGGACCGCCGGTGGCGCACAGCAGACGACCGACCTGCCCCGGCGACTCGCCGCTCTCGACCCCGTCGCACGCGAACAGGCGCTAGCCGGCCTGATCCACACCCACGTCGCCGACGTCCTGGGTCACGACGCTCAGACCACGATCGATCCCGAAAGGTCCTTCCAGGACCTCGGCTTCGACTCGCTGACCGCGGTCGAGCTCCGCAACAAGCTCAACACCGCCACCGGTCTGCGCCTGCCCACCACGCTCGTCTTCGACCACCCCAACCCGCAGGCTCTCGCCCGCCATCTGACCACCCTGATCGTGCCGGAGCCGGAACCCGGCACGACGCCCGCGACACCCTCGTTGGAACCCCTCCTCGCGACCTTCGACGACACCAGGGCGCTCATCGACGCCCTCGCCCCCGACAGCCCGGCCCGCGCCACGGTCGCGGAGCACCTCAAACAGCTCCTCCACGCCACGGAACACCACACCGCCCCCGAAACCCACCCCATGACGGACCTCGACGACGCCACGGACGAGGAACTCTTCGCACTCCTCGACCGCCCCGAATAGCGGCCCGTCTGAAAAGAAGGCCCCCAGGGTGGTCACCCGAGGCGTCACACCGCCCCGGGTGACCACCCTTTCCCGGACCGTCACCGTTCCCAGGGTGCGATCACCGTCCGGCCCGGATCATGTCCGAGCACTTCTCGCCGATCATCATCGTGGTGATGCACGGATTGACCGCGGGCAGGAACGGCATGACCGAGGCGTCCGCCACCCGCAGCCCCTGCACCCCCTTGACCCGCAGCTGCGGGTCGAGGGGGGAGGCGGAGTCACGCTCGGCACCCATCCGCACGGTGCCCGCCGGGTGGTAGACCGTGTTGTGCGTCTGGCGGATGTAGGAGAACAGCTCCTCGTCGGTCGTGGCGTCCGGTCCGGGCGCCAGCTCCGCACCCTTCCAGTCGGCGAGCGGCGCCTGCGCCGCGATCTCCCGCGCGAGCCGCAGCCCGTGGATCATCACCCGGATGTCGTGCTCGTGGGTGAAGTAGCGCGGGTCGACCTTCGGCTTGTCCCGGAAGTCCCGGCTGCGCAGCCGGACCGTGCCCTCCGAGCGGGCACGCGTGACGTTCGGCGTGAGACAGAACGCGTTGTCGGTGGTCGGGTAGCCGCGACGGTAGGTGTTCATGTCGAACGGGACCGAACCGTAGTGGAACATCAGATCCGGCCGGTCGAGCCCCGGCTCGGTGTCCACGAAGATCCCGATCTCCCACCACTGCGTGGACGAGGTGACCATGGGCTGCTGCGCCTCCCACATGATCACCCCCTCGGGATGGTCCTGGAGATGCGAGCCGACGCCGGGCGAGTCCACTCGTACGTCCACGCCGTTGTCGCGCAGATGGGCGGCGGGCCCGATTCCCGACAGCATCAGCAGCTTCGGCGAGTCGATCGCCCCGCAGCAGACGATCACCTCGCGCCGCGCCCGTACGGAGGCGACGTGCACGGCGTCCGGCTGCAGGTACTCCACACCCGTGCAGCGCGTGCCGTCGAAGAGCAACCGCCTCGCCTGCACCCCGGTGCGTACCTCCAGATGGGGCCGCTTGCCCATCACGGGATGCAGGTACGACACCGAGGCGGACGAACGGGTCCCGTCCTCGCGGCAGTTGATCTGGAACCAGTTCGCTCCGCGCACCACGGTGCGGCCGGAGTTGAACGGCGTCGTCGGGATGCCGCTCGCCGCACAGGCCGCCAGCAGCGCCCGGCCGCACGGGTCCCGGGGCGGCACCGAGCGGATCGTCACGGGACCGGAGCGGCCATGGTGGTCGCCGGAGCCGTCGTTGGTCTCCAGCCGTTGGTACAACGGGAAGCAGTCGGCCGCGCTCCAGCCCGAGCACCCCATCGTGCCCCACTCGTCGAGGTCCTCGGCCGGCGCCCAGAAGGCGATGCACGAGTTGTGGGACGAGCAACCGCCGAGCACCTTGGCCCGGGCGTGGCGCATGAAGCTGTTGCCGTTCTCCTGTGGCTCCACCGGGTAGTCCCAGTCGTAGCCGGACTCCAGCAGCGCCATCCACCGGTCCAGCCTCAGGATGTTCTCGTCGCCCTCGTCGGAGGGGCCCGCCTCCAGCACGCAGACGCTCACGCCGGGATCCTCCGACAGGCGGGCCGCGACGACGGCCCCGGCGGTGCCGCCGCCGACCACTACATAGTCGAACTCGGGCTCAGAGGGCTGTGCGGGCATGGTCTCTCCAGTACGAGATGTCCCCGTGGGGGGAGGGAGCGCGGATCAGGAGACGTCTGCGCGGTGTTCGGCCAGCACGCCGGTGCGGTGCCGCTGCACGAACCAGTAGTAGGCGAAGCCGCCGAGCGCCACGATGCCGACGAACAGGAACGCACCCCAGCGCAGGTACCAGTGCTGGGGCCCGGTCGCGTTGTAGACGTCGGCACGGGGCCAGGCCAGGTTCAGGGACATGGCGGCACCCCACAGCACCGCCAGGATGTTGATCGGCAGTCCGAAGCGGCCGAGCGAGAAGGCTCCCTCACGGGGCTTCCACTTCCCCCGCAGGCGCTGGATCAGCATCGGGACGGTGACCAGCAGGTACGCCACGTAGATCATGATGATCGCGATGCTGGTGATCACCGAGAAGATCTGCGGCTGGTTGATGTTGATGACCAGGATGACGACACCCACCACGCCGATCACGACGGCGGGGATCACCGGGGTCCGGAAGCGCGGGCTCACCTTGGCGAGAACCGATCCGGCGGGCAGGTTGTTGTCCCGTGCCATCGCGAACATCAGCCGGATGCCCGCAGCCTGGACGGCCAGCACGCACACGGTGATCGCCACGACCACGCACCAGAGGAAGATCTCGCCGATCGTCGCCCCGAGCGTCTCCAGCACCACGTACTGCAGGCCGCCCGTGCTCAGCTCCTTGGCCTGCAGATCCGGCACTGCCATCAGCGCGAACAGCAGGATGAGACCACCGAGGACGAAGGACGCGACGAGCGCCCGCAGAATCGCGCGCGGCGCGTTCCGGCTCGGGTTGTGGGACTCCTCGCCGAGCGAGGAGGCCGTGTCGAAGCCGTACATCACGTACGCCGACGCGAGTGACGCGGTGAGGAACGCCCCGAAGTAGCCGAGCGGGTCCCCGCTGCCCAGGCCGTAGGTGTCGGTGAGCACCGTGGCGGGTCCACGGGTGATGTGCGCGGCGAAGAAGATGATCAGAGCCACGGCGGCGATGAGCTCGATGAAGACACCCGCCGAGTTGATCCGCGCCATCAGCTGTACGCCGAAGGCGTTGACCAGCGTGGAGAAGAGGATCAGCACCGAGCCCAGCAGGACCGCGTTGGCCGCGGCGTCGTTCTTGCCGCTGCCGTCGCCGACGAACTGGAACCAGGGGTCGATCTGCGGCAGCGTGATCTGGTACGCCAGTGCCACGGCCGACAGGGTGACCATGGTGGCCGTCATCATCATCCAGCCGCCGAGCCAGCCCACGTGCGGGCCGCCCATCTTCTTCGCCCAGTTGTAGACGGAGCCCGCGACGGGGTAGCGCGCCGCCAGCTCGCAGAAGCACAGGGCCACCATCAGCTGGCCCACGAACACCATCGGCCACGACCACCAGTACGCCGGGCCGCCGAAGGCGATGCCGAAGTAGAACAGCTGGAACGTGCCGGTGAGGATCGAGATGTAGCTGATCCCCGCGGCGAACGTGTGGAAGTTGCCCAGCGTGCGCTTCAGTTCGGGCCGGTAGCCGAGTTCGGTCACCGAGTCGTCGTCGTGCGGGGCGCCGTCGCCGGCGCCGGGCCGCTCCTGGCCTGTCGGCTGTGCGGTCACTCGAACCACCTCTGCGCCTTGGGGGCGAGATTGCGCCAGATGTGCTTGGTCTCCTGGTATTCGGCGAGTCCCGCCGGCCCCAGTTCACGGCCGAAACCGGATTGCTTCATGCCGCCCCATTCCGCCTGCGGTACGTAGGGGTGGAAGTCGTTGATCCATACCGTGCCCGCCCGGAGCCGGGACGCGACCCGGTGTGCGCGGCCGGTGTCCTGCGACCAGACCGCACCCGCGAGGCCGTACATGGTGTCGTTGGCGACCGCGACGGCCTCGGCCTCGCTGTCGAACCGCTCGACCGTGAGCACCGGGCCGAACGACTCGTCCCGGACCACCGACATCCCGGGCGTGCAGTCGTCCAGCACGGTCGGCGGATAGTAGTAGCCGTGGGCGAGTTCCGGGTCCGTCGGCCGTGCACCGCCACAGCGCAGCACCGCGCCCTCGGCCAGGCCCGCGGCCACGTAGGCCTCCACCTTGTCGCGGTGGGCCGCCGAGATCAGCGGGCCGGTCCGCGCGTTCTCGTCGAACGGGCCACCCATCGGGATGGCCCGCGCGCGGGTCACGATCTCGTCGACGAAGGCGTCGTGCAGAGAGTCCTCCACGAGGAGCCGGGCGCCTGCCGAGCAGACCTGTCCGGAGTGCAGGAAGACGGCCATCAGCGCATGGTCGACAGCCGCCTCGAAGTCCGCGTCCGCGAAGACGATGTTCGGGTTCTTGCCGCCGAGCTCCAGGGCGACCTTCTTCACCGTGGGCGCCGCCGCCGCCATGATCCGGCGTCCGGTGGCCAGGCCACCGGTGAACGACACCAGATCCACCCGGGGATCCTCGGTGAGCGGCGCGCCGGCCTCGGCGCCGGTCCCCAGAATCAGATTTCCGACCCCTGGCGGCAGCCCCGCCTCGGTGAGCAGCCGCATCAGCAGGATCGCGGTGTGCGGGGTCAGTTCGCTCGGCTTCAGCACGAACGTGTTGCCCGCCCCGAGCGCCGGGGCGACCTTCCACGCGGTCTGCAGCAACGGATAGTTCCATGGGGTGATCAGTGCGCACACTCCGACCGGTTCGTGAACCACCCGGCTGTCCGCCTCCGGGTTGCCGGTGGCGACGATCCGGTCGTTGCCGCCCGACGCGGTCAGGTTGCCGAAGTAGCGGAAGCAGGCCGCGATGTCGTCCATGTCGTACTCGGACTCGACGAGCCGCTTGCCCGTGTCCAGGGACTCGGCGCGGGCGAAGGCCGCCTTGTCACGTTCCAGCAGATCGGCCACGCGCACCAGCAGCCGTCCCCGCTCCGCGGCGGGCGTGGCGGGCCACGGCCCCCGGTCGAACGCCTCGCGGGCGGCGGCGACGGCCGCTGCCGCGTCCTTGGGACCGGCCTCGTCCACGGTGGCGACCAGGGTGCCGTCTGCCGGGCAGCGGATCTCCCGCGTGCGACCGTCGGCAGCGGCGGCCCAGGTGCCTCCGATGAACAGTTCCGGCATCGCGCACCTCCGGGTCGATGGGCCGGGCACTGTCTGTGTCCTCCACCCCAAGACACTAAGGAGCCTTGGCCGACCCCGCAGAACGAAGGCGCGGGCGGCTGGTGCCCCGACCGGCGATGTCGGCCCGCCGGCGGGCGTCGGCCAGTACGTGAGATCGCAAGGCGTCCGGACGTCCTTGTGGGTGATGGCGTGGCCCTTTGGTCGGGCACCGCCCCCATGGTTGTCCCGCGCGCTCTGGCCGACAGAACCATGGTGTCCCACCACATACGTCGGTGACCTGCGTGTTTCTACGGTGCGGAAACACGCAAACGTCCCCGTTCATCGCCTGGAAGTGGTCCGGCGGCGCCTCCGGAGGGTCAGCCGCGGAGGTGTACGGCGAGGCTGGCGAGCCAGGCGCCGGGGGTGAAGGGTGCCGGGGGTTCGACCTCCGCGCCGAGCGTCACCAGCGCGAGGGCCAGTCCGTCCTCGTCGAGGCCCAGAGCGAGGAGGTCGTGCAACTCCCCCGTCAGCTGGGCGACGAGCCCCGTGTCGGTGCCCGCCAGGTAGTCGGCGAGCGCGGCCTCGTGGTCGCCGAACTCGTCCGGCATGTCCTGCGTGAACCAGCCGCCGACCAGTTGCGCCAGCTCGGGGAAGCGGGCCCGCCACTCCCAGGGCGTCGTGGGCGCGGCAGGCGGTGGCGCCTGGCCGGTCGCCAGGCTCTCGTCGAGCAGGTCGGCGAGGCCCGTGAGCCAGTCCCGGATCTCCTCCGGCGGCAGCCCCACGTCGGGCAGCCGGTAGTACTCGCCGAGCCGCAACCGGAGCCGCCCCGGCGGATTGTCGGCGTAGACGCGTAGCTGCTCGGCCGCGACGGCGATGGCCCAGGGCCGGGTGCGCCAGGTCTGCCTCAGATAGCCGGCCACCGCGTCGGGAGCGTTCGGGCCGAGGCCGAGGTGGGCGCGGACGACCTGGTCGAGCTCGCCGTACTTGCGGTCGTGCTCGGCAGGGTTCAGGGACACGCATGCCTCTTACAGGTCGACGGGCAGGGAGGAGTGCACGGTGAAGGGATACGCGCCGGGCTCGCCGGACACGGTCCGGCGGAGCACGACCCGGGCGGCGCGCACCGGGATCGGCTCCTGGCCGGCCAGCGCCATCCCGGTGGTGAGCAGCGTGCCCACCGGATCGGGCCGCGAGGGCCAGGCGGCCTCGATCACGAGCCGCTGCCGCGTGGACTGGGCGAGCCAGCGGTGGATGACCTGCTCGTTCAGCGCGATCACCTGCTGGGTGGCCCACTGGGCGGTCACCCGGTCCGGGTACGTCGCGGCGCGGTCGGCGCGGGCCGGGACGGGCGACGCGGGGGGTACGGGAGGTGTGGGAGGTGTCGTCATGTCACGCCCCGCCCCAGCCGCGCAGCGTGGCCCGCTGGGCGGCGGAGTAGTTGGCCTGCCCGGTGGTGACGACGGCGTGCAGCCACTTCTGCGCGGCCTGCAGGTCCTCCATCCGCCGGTCCCAGCGGTCGAGTTCGTCCACGAACACTTCGCGGGCCTCACCCTCCCAGGCGAGGACGACTGGCACCGTACGGTCGTACAGCACGCTCAGTCGCTCGTTGAGCTTCTTCACGATGTCCTCGAGGTCGCCTGCAATCTCGCGCAGCGCTACCACGTCGACGGATATCGAGCCGTCGTCGTTCACGTTTCCCCCTGCCTCACGACTGTTTCAGTTTCAGGTACGCCTTCAGATGTCGTTGATCCTGCTGGTCGGCGCCGCTCCGCCGGCCGGGCCCGCGCCGCTCGGTCTCTCGCCGGACAGTTCGCGTACCTCGGCGTCGATGTCGACCTTCCTCATCGCGGCCCGGAACCCCCTCAGGATGTCCAGCTCCTGGCGCGTGAACCCGTCCCGGCTCATCCGGACGGCGTTCGCCAGCACGCCCAGGATCTCCCGGACCCGCACGGCGTCGGCCCCGGCCTCGCGATGCAGCTTCCGGTACGCCGTCGCCGCCTCACTGCGCCACCGCGCCTCGGCCCGGTCCACGAGCGCGTCCATCCGGCGCACCACCCCGTCGATGTGCGTCCGAATGGCGTCCAGGTCGTCGGCGAGACGCTTCAGGTCCTCGTCCGACACGGCGAGGGTCGGCTCGATGGGCATGACGGAGGCTCCTTCCGGGGTTGGGGGGTCAGTGCTGTTCTGCGAAGTGGGCGTGGACGGCGTCGAGGAGGAGGCGGACGCGTGCCTGGGTCACATAGGGCATGACGGTGGCGAAGGCGGCGTCCAACTCGGCGGGGGTGCGGAACAGGTACAGGATGCGCTGCAGCTCGCCGGCGAGGTTGCCGAGTCGCTCATGGCAGTCCTCCGGGTGCTCGCTGGTAAGGATCTCCTCCAGGGCCTCGTCCACGTCGTCGTACTCGCCCGAGAACATCAACGAGAGGAAGTGCGATGTCTGCGAGAAGCGTCCGCGCGCCTCCCAGAAGGAGAGCGGCAATTCTGTCATGTCCGGGTAGGAGCGGAGCTGGCTGTCGCGGACGAGCGCGGCCAGCGATCGCAGGAAGTCCGCCGGCGTATCGTCTTCTGCCGCGCGCGCCAGCCTCTGGCGATACACGACGGGCCTTGCCTCGAAAGCCTCCGTGCCGACCTCGTCGGCGAGGAGGTCGAGCAGCGAGGCCAAGGCCACGAGTGGCATCACGTCGGTGATCGCCCTGGAGTCTTGCAGGAACCGGGACAGCCGCTGGAGTTCGTCCTCCAGCGGCGCGGCCCCCGGGTTGCGCGACGTGGCGGCGATGTCCAGCAGAAGCCCCACCGCGCCCTCGGTGAGGAACTCTTCGTGTTTCGTGGTCACGTGGCGCATGCTACGGGGGCGTGGGGAAGGCGGTCCGGACGTAGAACGTCCCGGACTCCGGCGAGTAGTTGAGGACCAGCTTGACACTGTGGACCTGGGTCGGCTGGGCGTTGAAGCCATGGGAGGCGAAATCGGACTGCGAGACGGAGGCTCCCGTCACTACATTGTTCCCGTTCGCGTCCCTCACGGTGAAAGCACGAATGTCCGGCGAGGAGGCCGGGCTGAACGTCCCGTTGGCCACCCTTCGCTTCTGCTTCTCCATCCAGTCTTCGATCGTCCGGATGTTGGCGGGGTCGTTGAGTGCGGCCTGCACGTGCTTCTGGGCGGCGGGCAGGTCCCGGAAGGCCGAGGCGTCGACGCCCTGGTCCCGTACGCGCATCCGCAACTGGTCCGGGGTGAGGCCGACGTGCCGGTCGATCGTGTGGGCGTCCTTCCCCGGCCTCAGCGGGTCGTTCGGGGTGGCCTGGTAGGGGTTGGTCTCCCACTCCATCGACGCGAGGTCGATACCGAACCGGTTGTTCGGGTCCCGTGACTGCTCGTTGAGCGGGACGATCGAGCGGTCGAACTCGAACAGAGAGCGTGCCCCGAACGCCTCCGCCCGCGCCGACTGCGACTGGAAGGCCGGTACCGCGCGCGAGGCCTCGCGCAGGGGTTCGAGCAGGGCTTTCACCTTCTGGATCTGGGCCCGCAACTCGGTCTCGTAGGTGTCGACCGCCGCGTTGACCGCGTCCGTGTCGATGGCGATGAGTACCGCCGCGCCCAGGCCCTTCCATATCTTCTTGAGGCGCTCGACGAAGTCCCCCAAGCTCTTGATGTCGGTGACGTCGAGGATTGCCAGGGCGTCCTTGATGGCCTTGTACAAGATCTCGCGCAGCTCGGTGCGTACCTTCTCCGCGGCCTCCGCGTACGAGCGGACGGCCTGGGCCAGGATCTGGGCCGTGGTGCTGAGGACGCCGAAGACCGGAAGGCTCGTGCCCGCGCCCGTCGGCGGCTTGTGCGCCCACTCGTAGCCGGCCGTGCTCTTGCCCCAGGCTGTCGTGCCCCACAGCGACGACACGAACTGCAGCATCGCCCCGTGCCAGTCCCCGTTGGCATTGTCCGTGATGGTGTCGATGGTGCCGGTGAGCTGGCCCTGGATGGTGCCGATGTTCGTCTGGTACGGCAGCCAGGCCTGTGAGAGCTCGTTGACCCTGAAGTAGTTCGGGAGCGGCAGGATCTCCAGGGCGCGGCCGGTGCGCAGCGCCTCCTCGATCACGGTGCGCATCAGGGAGCCGGGGATGTCGCCGTCGAAGACGTCGGCGAAGTCGTCGACGGGGTTGCCGTCGCGCACGCCGAAGGGTGGCGGGGCCGGGTACGCCGGCGGGGCGGTGATGACCTGCGGGGGCGGCTGTGGTGTGAAGGGCGGGTTGAGCGGGTGGGTCGCCGCGTCCGCCTGCCGGAAGTTGTTGGCCGTGGTGGTGAAGCCGACCGCCGCGCCGCCGACAGCGACCACGGCCTTGCCGTGCACCTCCAGGAGGAGGGTGACGACCGCGGCGTACTGGGTGGCGAACTCGGCTGTGACGGTGCCGGATCCGCCGACCTTGGAGTAGCCGGCGTGGACGTCGAGGAACTGCACGAGCGCCTTGTGGAACGACTGCTGCTCGACGGCGAGGGCCGCCGACACCTGGTACAGGTGGAACGGCTGTACGTCGAAGCCGCCGGGGGCCGTCCACGGGTTGGTCACCGAGGGCGGAGCCGACGGAGGCAGTTGGGGCGGCGGACCGGAGGTCGGCGGGGTCGGTGACGCGTTCGGGCTCGGTGACGGCGTCGGCTGGGGGCTGGACGTGTCCGACGGCTGACTCGGCGACGGCAGGTGCGTCGTGCCGGGCGTCGGTGTCGTACCGGGCGTGGGTGTCGTGGTGGGCTGCGGGCTCGGGCTGGTACTCGGTGACGCCGTGCCGGTCGGGCTCGGTGTGGGCGTACTCATCGGCGCGTACCGCCCGTTATGCCCGTTCCGCACGCCGCGCTCGCCACACCTGGGTACGCGTACGCACCCCTGCCCCGCCCCCGCACCATGAGTCCCCCGACTCCGTCTTCCTGGACCCGAAACTAACATCACGGCTCGTCAAACCTTTTGCTGAGCAGCACAGTTGACGGAAAGACGACGCTACCGACCGCCCGGCGCACCGAGTGACAGCCTTCTTCCCGGCCTCGCAGAAGCCGTCACGGAGCCCCCGAAACCGCCCTCATGGTGGCCGCGCGCACCCCAGCCCCCTGAACTATGGTGTCCCACCACATACGCCGGTGACCTGCATGTTTCTACGGTGTGGCGACACGAACACGTCCCCGTCACACGCCAGGAAGTGGTGCCGATGTCCTCCCCCGCGACCGCTCCACCCGCCGAGTCGAATCTCAGGCGCATCGTCGCCGCGAGTCTCATCGGCACCACCATCGAGTGGTACGACTTCTTCCTCTACGGATCCGCCGCCGCGCTGGTCTTCAACAAGCTCTTCTTCCCCGACTCCGACCCGCTCGTCGGCACCCTTCTCTCCTTCCTCACCTACGCCGTCGGGTTCGCCGCGCGGCCCCTCGGCGCCCTCGTGTTCGGGCACTACGGCGACCGGCTCGGGCGGAAGAAGCTCCTCGTCCTCAGTCTGCTGCTGATGGGCGGGGCGACGTTCGCGATCGGTCTGCTGCCGACGCACGCGACCGTCGGATCGGCCGCTCCCCTGCTGCTCACCGCGCTCCGGCTGGTGCAGGGCTTCGCGCTCGGTGGTGAGTGGGGCGGGGCCGTGCTCCTCGTCTCGGAGCACGGGGACGCGCGGCGCCGCGGGTTCTGGGCCTCGTGGCCGCAGACCGGGGCGCCCGCCGGGCAGCTGCTCGCGACCGGTGTGCTCTCCGCGCTGACCGCGCTGCTCTCCGACGCCGCGTTCCTGTCATGGGGCTGGCGCGTACCGTTCCTGCTCTCCGGTGTGCTCGTGATCGTCGGCCTGTGGATCCGGCTCTCCGTCGACGAGTCGCCCGTGTTCAAGGCCGCCCTGGCCGCCGCCGAGGAGCGCAAGGCGGCCGCCGGCCAGGTCGAGAAGATGCCGCTGGTCGCCGTGTTGAAGCACCACTGGCGGGACGTGCTGATCGCGATGGGCGCCCGCATGGCCGAGAACATCTCGTACTACGTGATCACCGCGTTCATCCTCGTCTACGCGACGACCCAGGTGGGCCTCTCCAAGCAGACCGCGCTCAACGCCGTCCTCATCGCCTCCGCCGTCCACTTCGCCGTGATCCCCGCCTGGGGCGCGCTCTCGGACCGGATCGGCCGCCGGCCGGTCTACCTGATCGGCGCCGTCGGTGTCGGCGCCTGGATGTTCCCGTTCTTCATGCTCATCGACTCCGGCACCTTCGGTGCGCTGCTCCTCGCCGTCACCGTCGGCCTGGTCCTGCACGGGGCGATGTACGCGCCGCAGGCCGCGTTCTTCTCCGAGATGTTCGCGACCCGGATGCGCTACTCGGGTGCCTCCATCGGCGCGCAGTTCTCCTCGGTCGCCGCCGGTGCGCCCGCGCCGCTGATCGCGACCGCGCTGCTCTCCGACTACGGCTCCTCCACCCCGATCTCCCTCTATGTGATCGCCGCCGCGCTTCTCACGGTCGTCGCGATCGCGTGCGCCCGCGAGACCCGGAACCGCGATCTGTCGGAGGTCGAGGACTCCGCCCAGGCCCCGGCCCCCGTGCGCGCCGACGCCTGAGCCCCGCAGCGCACCACACGCCGAAGGCGCCGGTCCCGGAAGGGGCCGGCGCCTTCGGCGTGTTCAGCGGGCGACCGCCGCCGACATCGCGTGGAGCCGCAGCGCCAGCTGGATCTCCAGAGCGCGGGACGGGGACTGCCAGTCGGTGCCGAGGAGGCGGCCGATCCGCTCGATGCGCTGCGCCACGGTGTTCACGTGGACGTGGAGGTCGTCCTTCGTACGCGCCGGGCTCATCCCGCTCGCGAAGTACGCGTCCATCGTGCGCACCAGGTCCGTGCCGCGGCGGCGGTCGTACGCCACGACCTGGCCGATCGTGCGGTCGACGAAGCCCTCGATGTCCCGGGTGTCGGCGAGGAGCAGGCCGAGGAAGCCCAGGTCCTCGGCCGCTGCGCCCTCGCCCGAGCGGTGCAGCAGGCGCAGGGCGTCCAGGCAGCGGCGGGCCTCCTCGTACGCGGTGGCCACCTGGCCGGGCTGGGCGAGGGGGGAGGTCACGGGGGCGGAGGCGCCCACGGTGACGGGCTCGCGCAGAGCGCCACCGAGGTGCTTGGCGGTCTGCCGGGCCACCTCGGCGGCGTCCTCACCGGGGCCGAGGGGCAGCAGCAGGACCGTTCCGCCGTCGCGGGCGGAGGCCAGGCCCTGCCGGGTGGCGGCCAGGTGCGAGGCCGCCGACCACAGGCGCTGCCGGTCGGCGCTCTCCCGCACGCCGGCGTGGTCCGTCTCTCCCCCGGTCCCGCCGCGGTCCATCCGGGCGGCGAGGACGACATGGGGCGCGTCGACGTCGGTACGGAGTCGGGCGGCGCGCTCGCGCAGCAGTCCGCGGTCGCGGTCGGGGGCGTCGAGGAGGTCGTCGAGCAGCTCGCCCCGTACGCGCTGTTCGGCCTCGCCCGCCGAGCGGCGGGCGAGCAGCAGGAGCGAGGTCACCAGGGCGGCGCGTTCCAGGGTGCGCTGGTCGACGGGGTCGAGGTCGGGCTGCCCGTGCAGGACGAGGGCGCCGAAGGATTCGCCGCCGGCCGAGACGGCCGCCACCCAGCGGTCGCCGTCACGCAGGGCATGGCCGTCGGCGAGCCGGCCCGCTTCGAGGCCGCTGTCGACGAACTCGACTCTCCCTCCGAGGACTTCGGAGACGGCCTCCGCCACGTCGTGGACGCCGCCGCCGTGCAGGACCAGTTCGGTGAGCCGGTCGTGGACGTCGGACGCCCGCTCGATGACGCCGCTGTGCTCCCGGATGATGTCGTTGGCCCGCTCCAGCTCCGCGAGCGCCGAGCGCGTCTCGGCGAGCAGGTTCGCGGTGTCGATGGCGACGGCGGCGTGTGCGGCGAGGGAGGCCAGCAGCGCGACCTGTTCCCGCTCGAAGACCCGGGCGCGCCGGTCCGCGGCGAACAGGACGCCGATCACCTGGCTGCCGAGGCTGAGCGGCACGCCGAGGATGGCGACGAGGCCCTCGTCGCGCACGGCGGAGTCGATGGTGGCGGTGTGCTGGAAGCGGGGGTCGTCGAAGTAGTTCTCGGTGACGTACGGCCTGGCGGTCTGGGCGACGAGACCGCCGAGCCCCTCGCCCATGCCGAGCCGGACCTGCTGGAAGCGCGCCGAGACCGAGCCCTCGGTGACGCGCATGTACGTGTCCCCCGCGCTCGGGTCGTTGAGGCTGAGGTAGGCGACCTCGGTGCCGAGGAGGGAGCGGGCACGCTGGACGATGGCCCGGAGCACCGCGTCGAGGTCGCGCAGTCCCGCGAGGTCGTGGGCGGTCTCGAAGAGGGCGGAGAGCTCCGCCTCGCGCCGCCGCCGCCCCTCCAGCTCGGCGCGGACGCGCAGGGCGTGCTGCTTGGCCCGCTCCAGTTCGGCCAGCGCCTCCGGGCCCGCGCCGCTCGCACGGGCGAGCAGCACGGGCCGGTCGTACGCCTCCGCCGCGGCGCCTCGTGCGAGGAGCTCCAGGTAGGAGACCTGTTCTTGGGACATGGACACAGGGATACCTGCCGAACGGGTGGGAGCACCACCCCTGTGGAAAACCGTCAGTGCGCGGTCCAGCCGCCGTCGAGGGCCAGGGACGTGCCGGTGATGAAGGAGGCCTGCGGGGTGCAGAGGTAGAGCACCGCCTCCGCGACCTCCTCCGGCTCGATCAGCCGCTTGAGTGCGGAGTCCTTGAGGAGGACCTCGGCCAGGACCCGCTCGGCGGGGATGCCGTGAGCGGTGGCCTGGTCGGTGATCTGGCGCTCGACGAGAGGGGTACGCACATAGCCGGGGTTGACGCAGTTGGAGGTGACTCCGTGCGGGGCGCCCTCGAGGGCGGCGGTCTTGGAGAGCCCTTCGAGGCCGTGCTTGGCGGCCACGTACGCGGACTTGAAGGCGGAGGCGCGCAGTCCGTGGACGGAGGAGAGGTTCACGATCCGGCCCCAGCCCTGGGCGTACATGTGCGGCAGGGCGCCCCTGATCAGCCGGAAGGGCGCCTCCAGCATCACGGTCAGGACGGTGTGGAAGACGTCCGGCGGGAACTCCTCGATGGGGCGGACGAGCTGGATCCCGGCGTTGTTGACGAGGATGTCGGTGCCGGCGGCCGCCTGTTCGGCTGCGTCGAGGTCCGTCAGGTCCAGGGTCTGCGGTTCGACCGCGCCCGGGAGTCCGTCGGCCGCCGCGGCGAGCTCCTCCAGCCCTTCGGCGGCCCGGTCGACGGCTCTGACCCGGGCCCCCGCCGCCGCGAGCCGGAGCGCGCAGGCCCGGCCGATGCCTCCGGCGGCGCCGGTGACGAGCGCCGTGCGGCCGGCGAGGTCGAGCAGCACGGAGCCGGGCGCGGGGACCGCTGCGGGGCCCTGCGCAGGAGCCTGGACGGGTGGTGCCGGTACCTGCGCCGGTACGGGCCCTGATGTGGTGGGGGCGCTCATGCTCCGCACCTTATGAAGCGCCTCACCCTCAACCGATGTGTTCCGAACCCACACTTCAGCTGCTGGGCATGGGGTCGAACCATGTGGGTTCGTCGAGGAGTGCCTGTTCGATCCGGAAGTGCGCGAACCGCTTCATCGGGGGCAGGTCGTTCACGTCGAACCAGGCGACCTCGGTCGACTCCTCGTCGTTGACCCGTGCCTCGCCGCCGACGGCGCGGCAGCGGAAGGAGACGTCCATGAACTGGCACCGGTCGCCGTTGGGGTAGACGACGGGCCTCCGCAGCGTCTGGACGATCACGACGCGCTCGACCTCGCAGCGGACGCCGGTCTCCTCGTACACCTCGCGCACGGCACAGGCGGCCGGCTGCTCTCCCGGTTCCACGATGCCGCCGATGACGGACCAGAGGCCGTTGTCGGCGCGTCTGCCGAGCAGCACCCGGCCCCGGTCGTCGAAGACGACGGCACTCGCGCCCGGGAGGAAGAGCAGCCGGTGGCCGATGTCGACCCGGAGTTCGCGGATGAAGTCAGGTGTGCCCATGCCCCGACCCTATGTCCCTGTGGATCAAGCTCCGACGGTCGCAGGCGTCGGGTCGTCGCGGTCGCGGCCCGGCGAACCAAGGCTTCGCCGTTCCGGGGCCGCCTGACCCGGGCGTCGCGGCTCCCGGAGCGGCAGACTCAGGCTTCCCGGCTCCGGCGGGCGCGGACCGCACGCAGCAGCGACCAGCCCAGCCCCGCGGCCGCCACGGCCACCAGGAGCGCCTCGGGCAGCGTGCCCATACGCGTCGCGGGGGTGAGGGAGGAGCGCAGCGGCACCTTCTCGACGAGGACGTCCGGGGTGAACATCCGCGTCTGCTCCACGATCCGGCCGTCCGGCGCGATGATCGCGCTGACCCCGCTGGTCACCGGCACGACCACGGCGCGGCTGTGCTCGACCGCGCGGACCCGCGACATGGCGAGCTGCTGGTACGTCATCTCGCTGCGGCCGAAGGTGGCGTTGTTGCTGGGGACGGAGATCAGCTGGGCGCCATGGGTGACGGTGTCGCGCACGGCCCAGTCGAAGGCCGCCTCGTAGCAGGTGGCGAGGCCGACCTTCGTACCGGCGAGGTCGAAGACGCCGATCTTGTCACCGGGGCCGAAGTCGCGGCTGACACGGTCCACGTTGCTGTTGAAGATCCGTACGAAGGACCGCATCGGGATGTACTCGCCGAACGGCTGGACGTGCCGCTTGTCGTAGGTCGTGACGGGGCCCTTCTGCGGGTCCCACTCGATGAGGGTGTTGCGCAGCTTGCCCGTCGGAGGAGCGACGACGGCGCCGATCACGGTGGGCACGCCGATCTTCCTCACGGCCCGGTCGATGGCGTCCGCGGCGTCCGGGTTCGCGTACGGGTCGATGTCCGAGGAGTTCTCCGGCCACAGGACGAAGTCCGGCTGCGGCTCCTTCTTCTGCTTCACCGCCTCGGCCAGCTCTTCCGTACGGGCGACGTGGTTGTCGAGGACCGCCCGCCGCTGCGCGTTGAAGTCGAGTCCGAGACGCGGCACGTTCCCCTGGACGGCGGCGACGGTCGCCGTGCCGTCCTCGGCGGAGTCGTCGACGAGCGGCAGGGCGGCGAGGGCGCCGGTGACCGGGACGAGGACGGTGAGGGCCGCCGCGGCGAGCGGGCCGCGCGGGACGGTGCCGGTCGCGCGGTAGGCGCGGACCTGGCGGATCACCTCGTACAGTCCGAAGCCGCAGAGGGCGATGGCGAAGCCGAGCACCGGGGTGCCGCCGACCGCGGCGAGGGGCAGGAAGACGCCGTCGGCCTGACCGAAGGCGATCTTGCCCCACGGGAAGCCGCCGAACGGGACACGCGCGCGTGCCGCCTCGGCGAGGATCCACACCGCCGCGGCGAACACCGGCCACGCGGGCAGCCGGGAGACGGCCGCGATCCCGAGTCCGGCCGCGGCGATGAACAGCGCCTCGACGGCCGACAGGGCGATCCACGGGAACCGGCCGACCTCGGCTCCGGTCCAGATCAGCAGCGGCAGCAGGAAGCCGAGCCCGGCGAGGTAGCCGAGGCCGAAGCCGGCGCGCGCCCGGCGGTCGCGCAGGGTCCAGCCGAGGAGGGCGAAGCCCGGCAGCGCGAGCCACCACAGCGGGCGGGGCGGGAAGCTCAGGAAGAGCAGAACTCCGGCCAGCACGGCGGCGCCGGGCCGCACCAGGCGTCGCAGCCGGGCGGGGCCGGGCTCGGGAGTGGCGGCGGGGCCGGAGGCGTCGACGGGCGTCATGGTGGTGCTCACGTTGCGGAGTCTACGGCGCGCGCCCACGCCCCCAGCATGCCGGGCGGAGGCCCGGGCGGCGCGGCCCGTACGGCGGGGCGGGGCGTCCGTGGGGCTCCTCCGCCATCCACGCCCGCGCCTGCGGCCCTCACGTGTTCTTCACTTCTGCCGCAACGTTTCTGCGCATGTGCTCCCCAAATCGCCGCCCCGCCGTTAGCGTGTCCGCCAGACGAAGCGGGGGTCCAGGGGGATGGCTGCAACTGCGGCTCAGGTGGCCGTCGTGCGCGAGCGCGGCCGCGCCGCGGACGTGGCCGGAGTTCTGGTCCTCGGCGCCTGCGTGCTCTGGTCGCTGGTCAGCGCCACGGGGCGGGACGCGCGCCCCGAGGGCGTGCTGCTCGCCGTCCTGGCGCTCAGTGCCGGGTACGCCTGCGGGCGGATCTCCGGCACGCTGCTTCCGGTCTCCGCCGCCGCGGTGGCGTCCCTCGCCGCCCTCGGCCTCGCGCTGGCCTCCGGGCCCGGTGTCCCGGGCGCCACGCCCTCCGGCTCCGTACGCCCCGGAGACACGGGAGCGACCGTGGCCCTGCTCGTGCTCGCCGCCGGCGCGGCCTGCTGCGCGGCCTCGGCGGCCCGGCCCGGCCCCGGCCGGCTCGCGCTCAGGGCCCTCACCCTGGCCGTTGCGGGGTCGGCGCTGGTGCTGGGTTCCGTGGCCGGTTTCGTGGCCGCGATCGGCGTCCTGCTCTGCTCGCTCGCGGCGGTATGGATGCGGCGCCGGCTCCTGGGGCTCGCGGGGCTCGCCCTGGCGACCGGTCTGGCCGTGGGCGCCACGTGGGCCGTGGCGGAGGAGAGGCTGCCCGAGGGGCTCGCGGTCTCGCTGGAGGGGCAGCTGACCCCGCACCGGGTCCACTTGTGGGAGGACGCGGTCGCGCTCGCGGAGGAGAACCCCGTCCTGGGGGTCGGCCCCGACCGGTTCGGCGCGCTGAGCCCCACGGCGCGGGAGACGTTCTCCTCCGACGGCAAGCCCCACTCGGCCGTGCTCCAGCAGGCGGCCGAGCAGGGGGTGCCCGGGGTCGTCCTCCTGGGGGCGGCGTACGGCTGGCTGCTCTGGGGCCTGTGGTCCTCGCCCCGCACGACGGCGATCGTGCTCACGGCGGGTGCCGGCCTGGCCGCGCTCGCCGCGGTGGCCACGGTCGGCAACGCGCTGAGCTTCACACCGGTGACGGCGGGCGCGGGGCTCCTCGCGGGTCTCGCAGCGGCGCGCGCCACCCCGGCCCAGGCTCTAGCAGCGGCGTATCCGACGGCGGACCCGGCGGCAGGCGGAGACCCGGCGGAACGGAGGGACTGACGTCCGGTGGGCCCGCCTCAGGCGCTCGTCGGCTCCGTCGGCGCCCCGGGGTGGAGGAGCCGGTCGCGGATGACGCGTACGCCGAACTCGGCGTCGTCGACGGTCACCGTGAACGTACGGCCGTCCGCCATCCGGAGGATCAGGGCCTCGCCGCGGCGGACGATGACCCCCTTGCCCTTCTCGGGCCGCCAGCGGTACCCCCAGCCGCCCCACTCGTGCGGGGTGACTCTCGGGATGTAGTCGGCGCCGACCACCTGGGCGAGGAGGATGCGACACCGCGGTACGCCGATGTGGCCGCAGCGGACCACCATGGCCTCGTCGTCCACCTTCACCTCGACATGGACGAAGGCGAGCGTGCCGAAGAGCACCAGCAGCCCCGCCGCCACACAGCCGATCACAGCCATGAGCAGCGCGGCGATGCCGGAGGTCCACGCCGAGTCGACCGCGATGGTGATGCCCAGGGCCATGCAGGCGGCGCCTGCGACGGCCGCGACCCACTGCATGCGGTTGGTGGCGCGGCCGATCCACACCTCCGGTACCGGGGCACCCGTGTCCGGGTGCCGGTGGTGTCGGGGATGCCGTGGATGTCGGGAATCGTCCCTCATGGGTCGCAGCCTACTCACGATCCGCTCGTACGGCGCCTCTTCGGCGCCGTCCCGGACGCCGTCAGCGGGCGGCGGCCGCGGCCCGCAGGAGTCGCCCTTCGGCGTACTCCAGAGCGGCGGCCGTCAGTTCCCCGGTCCGCCCGCTGAGCAGGACCGTCAGACCGCCGGACGGGGCCGCGTCGGGCTTGGGCTCGGCACCGATTCGACGCAGCGCCTGTGCTGCGACTGCCCCTGCGGAGCCGTGGAAAACCACCGGCGGCAGATCGGCGGACTGCACGGCCGCGCGGATCTGCTCGGCGACGAGTTCGTAATGCGTGCACCCGAGGACCAGGGCGCGGACATCGCGCGGGGTGAGCTTCGCGGCGGCCTCCACGGCCCGCCGCACGGCGTCCGCGTCCGCGTGCTCCACCGCGTCGGCCAGGCCGGGGCAGGGCACCTCGGTGACCTCGGCGCCGTCGGCGAAGTCGCGGATCAGTCCGCGCTGGTACGGGCTCCCGGTGGTGGCCGGGGTCGCCCAGATGGCGACCTTGCCGCCACCCGAGGCGGCGGGCTTGATCGCGGGCACGGTGCCGATGACCGGGATACGGGGCTCGAGCGCGGCGCGCAGGGCGGGGAGGGCGTGCACGGTGGCGGTGTTGCAGCCGACGATCAGCGCGTCGGGCTCCAGGGCGGCGGCCGCGCGGGCGACGGCCAGGGCACGCTCGGTGAGGTCCTCGGGGGTGCGGGGGCCCCAGGGCATCCCGTCGGGGTCGCTGGAGAGGACCAGATCCGCGTCCGGCCGCAGCCGGCGAACCGCGGCCGCTGCCGGGAGCAGGCCGATTCCGGAGTCCATGAGCGCGATCTTCACCCGGTCACCCTAGCCGACCACCCTTGCGTCCCCGCCGATCTGGGGCAGACTGCGGCGAATGAGCGCCATTGCCTGGATCGCCATGGGTTCGCTGGCCGCCTGGGGGTGGCTGCTGTTGGGTCAGGGGTTCTTCTGGCGTACCGACCAGCGGCTGCCGTCACCGCCCGGCCACGCGCGCGTGGAGCCTGGGGCGTGGCCTCGGGTCGCCGTCGTCGTACCGGCGCGGGACGAGGCGGAGGTGCTCCCCCTGAGCCTGCCGTCGCTCCTCGCGCAGGACTATCCGGGCGAGGCGGAGATCCTGCTCGTGGACGACGGCAGCACGGACGGGACGGGGAAGCTGGCCGAGGAGCTGGCCCAGCGGTACGGCGGGCTGCCACTGACGGTCACGTCCCCGGGCGAGCCGGAGCCGGGCTGGACGGGCAAGCTCTGGGCCCTGCGCCACGGCATCACCCTGGCCCGCACCCGCGGCCCGGACCTCCATGATCCGGACGTCTCCGCCCCGGCGGCCCCGGGGACGGAACACGGCGACGACGGCACCGGTCTCCCCGCGGCCGGCGGCACGGAAGAGGGGCCTCCGGCCGGGCCGTGCCGGCCGGAGTTCCTGCTCCTGACGGACGCGGACATCGCTCACGAGCCGGACAGTCTGCGCCGACTGGTGGAGGCGGCGCTGGCGTGCGAGCTGGATCTGGTGTCCCAGATGGCCAGGCTCCGGGTCGCGAGCGCATGGGAGCGGCTCGTCGTGCCCGCCTTCGTCTACTTCTTCGCCCAGCTCTATCCGTTCCGCTGGATCAACCGCCGTCACCGTCCGCGCGCCACCGCCGCGGCCGGAGGCTGTGTGCTGCTGCGCACCGGGGCGGCCGAGCGGGCGCGGGTGCCCGAGTCGATCCGGCAGGCCGTGATCGACGACGTGTCCCTGGCCCGTGCCGTACGGCGGGCAGGCGGCCGGATCTGGCTGGGGCTCGCCGAGCGGGTGGACTCCGTCCGCCCCTACCCGCACCTCTCCGACCTCTGGCGGATGGTCTCGCGCAGCGCGTACGCCCAGCTCCGGCACAACCCCCTCGTGCTCGCCGGAACGGTCGTCGGGCTCGCCGTCGTCTATCTGGTCCCCCCGGTCGCGCTGGCGGTCGGGCTGTCCGGCGGGGACGCGGCCGCAGGCTGGGCGGGCGGGATCGCGTGGGCGGTGATGACGGGGACGTACCTCCCCATGCTCCGTTACTACCGGCAGCCCCTCTGGCTCGCGCCCACGCTCCCCCTCACCGCCCTGCTCTACCTCTTCATGACCGTGGACTCGGCGGTGCAGCACTACCGGGGCCGGGGCGCCGCCTGGAAGGGGCGGACCTACGCCCGCCCCGAGGCGGCACCCGACCGCTGACGCCCGGCGAGCGGACGCCTCCGCCGCTCACGCGCGGGAGCTGGACGCCTTCACCAGCGACGCCCGGGAGGCAGCCGCCTCACTTGACGGCGGGGGTCCAGGTGAGTCCCCAGCCGTAGGCCTCGTCCGCGGTCTGCTGCATGGAGATCCCCGGCGCGTTGACCAGGAACCGGGCCTCGCGCCGCACGACCAGGTCGCCGTCCTCCCGGGTGATGAGCGCGAGGGCGCACGTCCGCGCGGGAACAGTGCACTCGTCGAGCGCGAACTCGATGGGAGCGCCTTCGTGCGGCTGGAGGGTCACGGTCGCGTGCAGGCCCCCGAAGTCGCTCGCGCCCTGGTAGATGACGACGAAGAAGAGGAGCCGGCGGAACTGGTCCTTGTGGTCGAGGTTGACGGTGAGGTTCTCGCCCTCGGCGCGGGCACCCGTGCGGTCGTCCGCGTCGAGCTGGATGTACGGCGGCTCATGGAGCGCGCCGAACCCTTCGAGCGCCTGCACCACGCCCTTCCGGCCGTCCGCCAACTCGTAGAGCACGCACAGGTCGAGATCGAGGCCGCCCGCGGCCGGCGCCCCCGCCGCCCGGCGGCGGCCGAGGCCCCAGCGCCGGGCGGGAGCGTCTTCCGTCCTCTCCGCGCGCAGCTCCCAGTTGAGGTTCACCCGCATCACGCCGCCGGTCGTGCCGGTGCCCTTCGTGAGGGAGACCGTCGGCGAGTCCTTCGTGAGGGTGACCTTGGTGAGCCGTACCGGCTGCCCGGCGGCGACGGGTGCGGGCGCCGTCGGAGTCGCGGCGCCCGGCGCCACGACCACCGCGGCCGGTGCCGGTGCCGGTGCCGGTGCCGGTGCCGGTGCCGGTGCCGCGACGGCGGGTTCCACGCTTTCCGGCTCGTCGACCGATATCCCGTAGTCCGTGGCCAGGCCCGCGAGGCCGGATTCGTAGCCCTGCCCCACCGCCCGGAACTTCCAGCCGCCGTCGCGGCGGTAGAGGTCCCCGAGGACGAACGCGGTCTCGACGGTCGCGTCCGTACTCTCGTAGCGGGCCAGCTCCGCCCCGCCGTCCGCGTCCAGCAACCGGACGAACAGTCCGGGGACGCCTCCGAAGTCGCCGCCGTCCGCCGAGGCCGCGACGACGATCCGCTCGACCTCCGGCTCCACGGCGTCCAGGTCCACGGCGAGCACGTCCGTGACGAGGCCGCCGGGGCCCGCCGCCGAGGTCTTCCCTTCGTGCCGTACCGCACCTGAGGCATGCGTCTGCTGGTTGTAGAAAACGAAGTCGGCGTCGGAGCGCACTTTCCCCGACACAAGGAGTAGCGCCGACGCGTCCACGTCCGGCACTCCGTTCCCTGAACGCCAGCCCAATTCCACGCGCACCCCGCGCGCCGACACCGGAACATTGGCCCCTTTAAGCATGAACATGCTCGCCCCCCGACCCGGCTTCCGCGTATCAAGATTTCTTTACGTCAAGCTAATGGCGGACACGTCGACCCGTCGGGGCGACCCGTGGGTAACCCCCTCCCCAGCTCGCCTTTTCAAGATCGACGACCCTTCGGGCCTTCTGAGCGCGACCGTTTTTGTCACGTTCGCTCGCATTGTGGATCGACAGTCACTCAGAACCCGTCAAACAACCCTCTTATCGGTCTCCCCAACCAGCACATCGTGGGCTTAACTTATGGCCATGACCTCCCCCCGCTCCACCTACGGAGGCGGTTACTACACCGCGCCGTCGTTCCCCGACACCCCGATCTACGACTCCCTGGTCGCGGAGCGGGGCACGCCTCAGATCGCCCCGATCCGAGTGCCTGCCGCGTACGACACCGGCAACAGCTACCTGCCGGCCCTGCCCGCGGCTCTGCCCGCCCTTCCGGCGGCACCCAGCCCCTCCCCCACCTACGGCGGCGGCGGTTCGTACGGCTACCCCCAGCCGGCGCCGCAGATGGCCCCCGTGCCGCTGCAGCACGCCCCCGCTCCGTACATCCCGCAGCAGCCCGCCGCACCGCGCGGCTACCCGGGGATGCAGCAGCCGCAGCCGCAGCGGCCGATGTCCACCGGGTACGAGGCGATGCGCCCGGCGGCCGCCCGGCCCGCCCCGTCCCCCGCGCCGTACCAGGACCCCTACAACCGTCCCTACCAGGGCCAGGGGTACTGACAGACGCGTGCGCGGAGCGACTGGCAGGATGGCCACATGCCGAATCCTCGCCTGCGCTCCGTCCACATCCACCCGGTCAAGGCGCTGCGCGGCATCGCGCCCGCCGAGGCGGAGGTCGAGCCATGGGGACTGGCCGGTGACCGCCGCTGGACCGTCGTGGACGCGTCCGGCAAGGTCGTGACCCAACGCCGTCACGCACGGATGACGTTGGCCTCGGCCGAGCCGCTGCCCGGCGGTGGCATCACGGTGTCCGCGCCCGGGCTGGCCGCACTGGTGGTCGAGGTGCCACGGCCGGCCTCCACGATCCGCGTGGAGGTCTTCGACACTCCGGTGGAGGCGGTCCCGGCCGGGCCGGAGGCCGACGCGTGGTTCAGCGCGTTCCTGGAGACGGAGGTCCGTCTCGTCCACATGGACGACCCGGCGAGCCGGCGTCCGATCGACCCGGACCACGCCCTGCCCGGCGAGACGGTGAGCTTCGCGGACGGCTATCCGCTCCTCGCCACCACCACCTCCTCGCTCGACGCGCTCAACTCGCTGATCGCCCAGGGGGATCACGCCGACGAGGGTCCGCTGCCGATGAACCGCTTCCGGCCGAACGTGGTCATCGAGGGGACGGCGCCGTGGGCCGAGGACGGCTGGACCCGGCTGGCGATCGGCGAGGTCACGTTCCGGGCGGCCAAGGCCTCCGGCCGCTGCGTCGTGACCACCACCGACCAGCTCACCGGCGAGCGCGGCAAGGAGCCCCTGCGGACGCTCGCGGAGCACCGCAGGCAGGGAAGCAAGCTGATCTTCGGCCAGAACCTCGTCCCGGAACACCCCGGCACGATCCGCGTCGGCGACGAGGTCAAGTTCCTCGACTGAGCGCTCCCGCCCCGCACCCCGCGCCGCCGACCTCCCTCACGCAGCGTCACCGACCCGTACGCGTGCGCGATCGCGTCACACTTCCGCGTCCCGGCGGGCGGGGAACCCGCCCCGGGGGCAGACTCGTTGGGAGACCGGGAACGACGAGGGGGTGTGGCATGCGGGCAGCCATCGGAGTCTGGCGCTGGCGGCGCAACCCCCTGCGCCGGACCACAGACCTCGTGGAGGCCTGGGTCGCGCTCGTCGCGGTCGCGCTCCTCGTGCTCGCCGTCCCCGCCGCGGGCTGGATCTCCGGCACCCGGACCGACGCCTCCCTCCAGCGCGCGGTCCAGGCCCAGACCCGGCAGCGGCCCGTCACGACGGCCCGGGTGGTGCGGCTCGCCGAGGCTCCGGCCCCGGGCACGCAGAGTCCCGAGTCCGCGGGCGAGCAGCCCGCCCGCCGCGCCGTCGTCGCGACCTGGAGCGCCCCGGACGGCACGACCCGTACGGGCACGGTGGCCACCCGGCGTGAACTGTCCGATCCGGGCGACACCTTCCGGCTCTGGACCGATCTCGACGGGCGGCCGGTGACCGCTCCGATGCGGCCCGAGACCGCCCACGCCCACGCGACCATCGTCGGTCTGCTCACGGCGGCCCTGGCGGCGGTCTTCGTGGAGGCGGCGAGGAGACTGGTCGTACGCCGCCTCACACACCGGCGGTACCGGCGTCTCGACCGCGCGTGGGCCGAGGCCGGTCCCGACTGGGGCCGTACGGGCGCGGGCAGCTGACCCGTCAACCCGGCGGCGCCGCGCGCGCTACGGTGGGGCATCGGATCAGCAGCACGCATGAGGCGGGGGCAGAACACACCCATGGCACAGGGCACGGTCCAGGTGACGCACACCGGCACATCGCGGTGGCGACGCCGCACGGGCGAGTACGCCTCCCTCGCCGCGGCCCTGGAGGCGGCCGGCGACGGCGACGTCCTCACCGTCGCCCCCGGCACGTACCGGGAGAACCTCGTCATCCAACGTGCCGTCACCCTGCGGGGTCCCGAGGGCGGGATCGGTTCGGTCCGGATCGCGCCCGTGGACGGCGTACCGCTGACGGTCCGGGCGTCGGCGACGGTCCAGGATCTGCATGTGGAGGGGCAGGACTCCGCCGCGCCTGCGCTGCTGGTCGAGGACGGCACACCCGAGCTGCTCGATCTGCGGATCGTGACCCGCTCGGCCGCCGGCCTGGAGGTCCGCGGCGCGGCCCGTCCCACGGTCCGCCGCTGCACGGTCGACAACCCGGCGGGCGTCGGCATCGCCGTACTCGACGGCGCGGGCGGGGTGTTCGAGGAGTGCGAGATCGTCGCGGCGGGTCAGTCCGGGGTCTCCGTGCGCGGCGGCGCTCATCCGCGCCTGGAGCGCTGCCGGGTCCACCACGCCTCCGGCGCGGGGATCTCCGTGACCGGTGAGGGCAGCGGCCTGGAGGGCATCGGCTGCGAGGTGTACGAGATCAAGGGCGCCGGCCTCCAGATCGCGTCGCGCGCCACCGCGCACCTCACCGACTCCTCGGTGCACCGCACCTCGGCCGACGGCATCACGCTCGACACGGATGCCGTGCTCACCCTCTCCGACTGCGACATCCACGACATTCCCGAGAACGCGGTCGACCTGCGTTCCCGTTCGGTGCTGACGCTGACCCGCTCGACCGTGCGCCGCTTCGGCCGCAACGGGCTCTCGGTGTGGGACCCGGGGACGCGCGTGGACGCCAACCAGTGCGAGATCCACGACAGTACGGGCGACTATCCGGCGGTCTGGATCAGCGACGGCGCGACCGGCGTCCTCGACGCGTGCCGGGTGCACGACGTGCCGGACGCGCTCTTCGTCCTCGACCGCGGGTCGCGCGTGGACGTCGTCGACAGCGATCTGTCGCAGGTGCGGAACACGGCGGTGTCGGTCAGCGACGGCGCGACGGCGCAGCTCGACGACTGCCGGATCCGCGAGGCGTCGACCGGCGCCTGGTTCCGCGACCACGGCAGCGGCGGCACGCTCGGGGGGTGCACGATCGACTCCGTGCAGACCGGCGTGATCGTCACCAAGGGCGCGGACCCGACGATCGAGCGGTGCACGGTCACCTCGCCCGCCGAGGCCGGGTTCTACGTGTCCGCGGAGGGGCGGGGCTCCTTCCACGGCTGCCGGGTGACCGGGAGCGGCGGCTACGGCTTCCATGTGATGGAGGGCTGCCGCACCAGCCTGCGCACGTGCCGTACGGAGCGGTGCGCGCGCGGCGGGTACGAGTTGCCGGAGGACGGCCCGGTCGCGGAGGACTGCACGAGCGACGAGAGCGCGGTGCGTACGCCTCCGGCCGCCGACACCGGCACGGTGCTGACGGCGACGCAGTCGTCGGGGCTGCTCGGCACGGTTCCCCCGCCGCGCTCGCCGGTCGTCCCGCCGGTCGCGCCGGCGCCCGAACCCGATCCCGGGGCACGCTCCTCGCAGGACGTGCTCGGCGAACTGGACGCGCTGGTGGGCCTGGAGAGCGTCAAGCACGAGGTGCGGACGCTCACGAACATGATCGAGGTCGGGCGCAGACGCCAGGAGGCCGGCCTGAAGGCGGCCTCGGTCCGCCGCCATCTGGTCTTCACCGGCAATCCGGGCACGGGCAAGACGACGGTGGCCCGGCTGTACGGCGAGATCCTCGCCTCGCTCGGGGTCCTTGAGCGGGGTCATCTGGTCGAGGTCTCCCGGGTCGACCTGGTCGGCGAGCACATCGGCTCGACCGCGATCCGTACGCAGGAGGCCTTCGACCGGGCGCGCGGGGGCGTGCTCTTCGTCGACGAGGCGTACGCGCTGTCGCCGGAGGACTCCGGGCGGGACTTCGGGCGCGAGGCGATCGACACGCTGGTGAAGCTGATGGAGGACCACCGGGACGCGGTGGTGGTCATCGTCGCCGGGTACACCGCGGAGATGGAACGCTTCCTGACGGTCAACCCCGGCGTGGCGTCCCGGTTCTCACGGACCATCACCTTCAGCGACTACGTACCGGACGAGCTGCTGCGGATCGTGGAGCAGCAGGCGGACGAGCACGAGTACCGGCTTGCCGACGGCACGGGCGAGGCTCTGCGGAAGTACTTCACCGAGCTGCCGAAGGGACCGGCGTTCGGCAACGGCCGTACGGCCCGGCAGACGTTCGAGTCGATGGTGGAGCGGCACGCGGGCCGGGTCGCCGTGCTCGCCGACGCGAGCACGGACGACCTGACGCTCCTCTATCCGGAGGACCTGCCGGAACTCCCCTGATCCGCCTGCTCGTTCGCGTCGTTACACCCTTCGCCGCCGCGCTGGCGTGGCAGTGCCGGCGGCAACCGATCGAGGAGGAGGGAGCGCTGCGCGGCGAACACGGGGTCGGCCTGGTAGTCGGAGTGCCCCAGAATCGGTTCGGGCAGCGGGTGTTGAGGGGTCCTGCCGTAGGCGACCGGGTCGAGCAGCGGGGGGTTGTCGACGGCCGGTTTCTCCCCGGAGGCGGGTACTCGTACGGGCCCGCCTATGGGGTCGGTGGCCCGGTAGAGGTTGCTCCAGCAGTGGATCGTTCCGTACAGGGCGCGCAGCGGGCCGGGGCCGAAGTATGCGGGGAACCAGCGTCCGTACAGCCGTTCCAGCGGCGATCCGTACGTCAGCAGCGCCACGCGGCTCCGGGTCGCGGGCGGCAGCTGCCAGACGGCGGCCGCGGCGAGCACGCTGCCCTGGGAGTGGCCGGAGATGACGAGCCGGCCGCCGGTGTGCCGGGTCCAGGAGCTCATGCGCCAGGTGAGGTCGGGGACGGCCCGTTCGGCGTAACAGGGTGGGGCGAAGGGGTGAGCGGCGCGCGGCCAGAAGGTGCCGACGTCCCAGAGGATTCCGATGGTACGGCGGGCGGAGGCGTCCTTGTACGCGCGGCGGCCCCAGGTGACGAAGAGGAGGAAACCGAAGCCGATCATCCAGGAGCCGAGGGCCTGGGCGGTGGCGGCCGTGGAGGCGAGCACGGGGTGGGCGCCGTCGAACGCCCGGCCGGGGACGTTGCCGCTGGCCCACGCGCCCGCGACGGAACCCGCGCCGAGCAGCAGGGTGGCGCCGGACACCGTCCCGACGAGCGCGGGGGCGGCGTCGGTGAGGGAGGCGGTGGCACGGGTGGCGGCGATCCGTCCGGTACGGACCGGGTCCGGGTCCTGCGTGCCGTAGTCGGCCTCGACGACGGGTCCGAGGCGGCGGGCGGCGCGGGCGGTCCGTAGGACCAGGAGGACGACGGGGGCGAGGAGCAGCAGGAGCAGGACGGGGATGACGGACGCCTGCCAGCTGAGGAGCACGGGCGGGGCGACGGTCGAGCCCGCGCCCATACCGGGGGTGGGTTTGCCGTCCAGCCAGTCGGCGACGCGCTGGGCGACGCCGCCTGACATCACACCGCCCAGCGCGCAGGCGAGCATGGCGACCGCGGGGCCGCCGAGGCCGTGCAGCGCGGTGCGCGGATCGTGGCGGCGGCGGTGCAGGAGGACGGCGACCGCGCCCAGCGCCACGACCAGTCCGCCCTGGGCGAGGGTCAGAACGCCGAAGGTGGCGTTGCCGGGCAGCGTGCCGCTGGAGCGCCAGCCGGGCCGGGACCAGCCGGCGTGCACGAAGGCGAGGGCGAGCAGCAGTAACGACGTGCAGGGGAGCCAGGAGACCAGGGCCCGTTCGAGGCGCAGATCGAGGCGTTTCTCGCTGCGGCCCCGGCGGCAGACCACCCAGAGGACGACGGCGGCGAGGACGACGTAGGCCGCCTGGAGGGACCGGCCGAAGGCGTCGAGCAGGACGCCGGTGGTTTCGCGGTCGTGGCGGGCGGCGGCTCCGGTGACGGCGGCGGCGACGGTCAGGAACCCGGCGGCGGTGTGCGCGGCACGGAGTCGGGCGACGAGGCGCCGGCCGAACCAGAACCCGGGCCGGCCGAGGGCGGGTCGGACCTCGGGAGCGGGAGCGCCGGCGTCCACGTCCTGGGGCTCGACGTCCGCGTCCTCGGGCTCCGCTTCCGCGTCCTGGGGCTCCGTGCCGGCTGCCGCGGCCTCGGGCCCGGGCGCTTCGGCCGGGTCCTGGTACGCGTCCTCGTCGTAGCCGGTGGGCGGGCGCTGGGCCTCGTACGCGCTCCAGGTCCGGTTGGAGAGGTACCAGAGCAGTCCGACCAGCGCGGCCGGGATCACGGCGGCGAGCGCGAGCCTGCGGCCGGGCTGCGACCACCAGCCGCCCCGCTCGGCCGAGAGGAAGCCGAGCCACGAGCGGTCCTCCGCGCAGACGGCAGAACCCGCGCACTGCCAGGCGGTCAGATCGAGCGCGACCTCGCAGGCGGCGGCCGTGAGCAGCACCGTGAGGGTGAGCGCCACGAGCCGCACCAGCATCCCGTACGCCCGCACCAGCCGGGGGTGGCCCTTCGCCGGCGGGCGCATCCAGTGGGCGAGGTTGGCGACCATGAACGGCAGGAGCAGCAGCCACAGGGCACGCGCGCCGTTGCCGGAGGTGAGGTTGGACCAGACGTACGCCTCCGCGACCGGCCGTTCGGCGTAGCGCTCGGGGTGGTCCTCTGCGTCGGCGTCGTCGGTGCGGCGGTGCACGGCGGCGGTCGTGTCGCCGGTCACCCGTACCGTACGCGGATCGCCCAGCATGTCCTGGGGCGTGGCTCCGCCGACCCCGTGGACGAGGAGTTCGAGCGCCGCGCCACCGCTCTTCGGGGCGGGAGTGGCAGGGGGCACTTCGGTGTCTCACTCTCTGGGTGGGAGGATTCGACGGCAGGCAACCAGGATCGCGGAAGGCCGTGCGCCGGGCACGGGCTCTCACGGAATCCGCCCGCCATCCCCCAGTTCCCTTCGGAAGGACCGGCCCCTGTGGTGAGCGACCATCAGAATCTTCTCGCTGAGCAGCGGCGCGCACTCATTCTGGACGAGGTGCGGCGGCGCGGCGGTGTACGCGTCAATGAGCTGACGCGGCGGCTCAACGTCTCGGACATGACGATCCGCCGGGACCTGGACGCGCTGGCCCGCCAGGGTGTGGTCGAGAAGGTGCACGGCGGTGCGGTGCCGTTGGTCGAGACCAGTTCTCACGAGCCGGGGTTCGAGGCCAAGTCGGCGCTCGAACTGGGGGCGAAGGAGGAGATCGCCCGGACGGCGGCGCGGATGGTGGCGCCGGGTTCGGCGATCGCTCTCTCGGGCGGTACGACGACGTTCGCGCTGGCCCAGCACCTGCTCGACGTGCCGGATCTGACGGTCGTGACCAACTCGGTCCGGGTCGCCGACGTCTTCCACACCGCGCAGCCGACCGGCGCGGCTGGTGAGGCGGCACGGCCGGGCACGGCGACGGTGGTGCTCACCGGTGGGGTGCGGACCCCGTCGGACGCTCTGGTGGGGCCGGTGGCCGACCAGGCGATCGGCTCGCTCCACTTCGACGTGCTGTTCCTGGGGGTGCACGGCATCTCGGTGGAGGCGGGGCTCTCGACGCCCAATCTCGCGGAGGCGGAGACGAACCGGCGTCTGATGCGCTCGGCCCGCCGGGTGGTGGTGGTCGCGGACCACACGAAGTGGGGGACGGTGGGGCTGAGTTCGTTCGCGCGGCTCGACGAGGTGGGCACGCTGGTGACGGACGCGGGCCTGTCGGCGCAGACCCGGGCGGAGATGGCGGAGCATCTGCCGGACCTGATGGTGGCCGGTGAGGACCCGGACGAGCACGAGGACGGGGACCACCGCGGCGAGAACGCCGGGGACGGGCGCGCCGAAGGCTCGGCGGGCGGGAACTCGGCGGGCGGGCGGACGTGAGCGACTTCCGCGTCGAGCGCCTGACGGAGCTTCCGGTGGAGGAGGCGTGGCGGCGGCTCACCGACTTCGCGGCGCACGGCCGGCTGGTTCCGCTGACTCGGAGCCGGGTGCTCTCCCCCGGACCGACGGGGGTGGGGACGCGGTTCGTCGCCCGTACCGGCATCGGGCGTCTCTCCTTCGACGACCCGATGGAGGTCGTGGCCTGGGAGCCGCCCGGGCCCGGCAGGCCGGGGCGGTGCCGACTGGAGAAGCGGGGGCGTGTGGTGCTCGGCCGGGCGGCGATCGAGGTGTACGAGAACCCTGGCGGGGGTGCCCGCGCCGTGTGGGTGGAGGAGCTGCGCCTGCGTGGACTCCCCGGCGCGCTGGATCCCGTACTGGCGGCGGCCGGGCGCCGGGTGTTCGGCCGGGCGCTGGACGGACTGCTGGGCAACTGACGGTACGTCAGCTAGGGTGTGCGGGCCTCAGATCTCCGCTCCGGGAGGGACGGTCCATGACGCACCGACTCAGGCTCGTGGAGCTCGACTTCGCCTCGACTGCGCCCGTACGGCTGGTGTTCACGACCGAGCTGGCGGCGCCGCCCTCCGCCGTGTTCCGCTCGCTCGCCGTGGAACTGGGCTCCATGCCCTCCTGGTTCAGGGCGGTCGCCTCCGCGGCCCCGACCGGCGGCGGCGCGGGGCGCGCGGTCCGGCTGCGGGGCGGGGTCGTGTTCCAGGAGACGATCCTCGCCCACGATCCGGACACCCGCTACGCGTACCGCATCGACGAGACCAACGCACCGGGCGTCGCCGCCATGGTGGAGGACTGGGCCCTCTCCCCCGCCGGCTCGGGTACCCGGGTCCGCTGGACGATGGCGGCCGACGGCACGGCGCCGTACCTGTTCGCGATGCGGCTGGCCCGCCCGGGCGTGGGCAGGTCCTTCCGCGACGCGATGCGCCGCCTCGACCTCCGGCTCACTCCGGCCAGGCACCCGTCTCCAGGAACCGGTCGATAGCGGCGGCGTACGGCGCGATGTCCAGGCCCTGTTCGGCCAGCCAGGCGTCGGAGTAGTACTTGTCGAGGTAGCGGTCGCCCGGGTCGCAGAGCAGCGTCACGACGCTGCCGGTGCGGCCCTGTTCGACCATCTCGGCGACGATCTTCAGCGCGCTCCACAGGCCCGTGCCGGTGGAGCCGCCCGCCTTACGGCCGATGGCTCCCTCCAGGGCGCGGACGGCGGCCACGCTGGCGGCGTCCGGGACCTTCATCATCCGGTCGATGGCGCCGGGCACGAAGCTGGGCTCCATCCGGGGTCTGCCGATGCCCTCGATGCGCGATCCGCAGTCGGAGGTCGCGTCGGGGTCGTTCTTCGTCCAGCCGTCGAAGAAGCAGGAGTTCTCCGGGTCGGCGACACAGATACGGGTGTCGTGCTGCATGTAGTGCACGTACCGGGCGATGGTCGCGGACGTGCCGCCGGTGCCGGCCGTGGCGACGATCCACGCGGGCTCGGGGTACCGCTCCATCCTCAGCTGCTGGTACATCGATTCGGCGATGTTGTTGTTGCCGCGCCAGTCGGTGGCCCGCTCGGCGTACGTGAACTGGTCCATGTAGTGCCCGCCGGTCCGCTCGGCGAGGGCCGCGGACTCCTCGTACATCGTGCGCGAGTCGTCGACGAAGTGACACTGACCGCCGTGGAACTCGATCAGCCGGCACTTCTCGGCGCTCGTCGTGCGGGGCATCACGGCGATGAACGGCACGCCGATCAGCTTGGCGAAGTACGCCTCGGAGACGGCGGTCGAGCCGCTGGACGCCTCGATGACGGGCTTGCCCGGCCGGATCCAGCCGTTGCACAGACCGTAGAGGAAGAGGGAGCGGGCGAGGCGGTGCTTGAGGCTGCCCGTGGGGTGGGTCGACTCGTCCTTGAGGTAGAGGTCGATGCCCCACGAGTCGGGCAGCGGGAAGCGCAGCAGGTGGGTGTCGGCGGAGCGGTTGGCGTCGGCCTGGACCTTCCGGACCGCCTCTTTCAGCCAGGCGCGGTACGCCGGGTCGCTGTGGTCGATGTCGACGGTCGCGACCGCGACCGCGGCTCGCGCCGTCTTCTCCGTGGTGCTCACAGGTGCTTCTCCTCGTCCGGCCCAGCAGATCTCCCACTGCCGACGATAACTCCCTCACCTGCACAAACGTTCACTTTGGGGGTCCATAGGAGTCCCTTGCAGCAGGGGGCTCTGGTGCCGTCGCGGCCCGCCCGGCACACTGGAGGGAACAACCGGTGCGAAGGGGGCGGATCGAGATGGCGGAGCGCGAGGCGTCCTGGCCCGAGGCGACGGAGCCCGGGACGGCGAAGCCTGAGTTCACGGCCACGGGCGTACGGATCGAGCGCTGGCCGCGGTCGTTGACCCGGGCCGGCGAGGTCCGCATCGAGGACGGCCGACTCTCCCTCTTGACGAGTTACGGCAGCGAGATCGACAGCGCCCCGGTGACTTCGGTGCGGGCCGGGCGCCCCTGGTTCGCGAAACCGGACGAGACCGTCGCGACCGTGAACGGCACGCGTTACCGGCTGACCATGGACGGCCCCGCCCACGGGCCGCGCGACCGGGTGTCCGGGCCCGGGGGCTTCCTCGAAGCCCTGAAGCGGGCGGCCAGGCGTTGACGACGGCGCCTTCGAGGCGCCGAGACGCCGGTGACCTGCGGGAGGTCTCCGCGAGTTGCGGGCCGGTCACCGCTGGCTCACCCTGGAACCACCTCACTGAGGGTTCACCGGCGGTGACGCTGTGATCCAGCCCACCGCCCTGCTCTACGCATGTCAGATCCGCATCTTCGTCTTCTTCCGGAACTCAACTTCGGGGAGTCGCAGCCGTGATCAGCGAGCCAAGCAGGCACTGCACGGTGGAGCTCCAGGCCCTGCCGTCGCGGATCGGTCAGGTCCGCAGGATCGTATCGGCGCATCTGCGCTACTGGCATCTCGATGCCTTGATCGACCATGCGGCGCTCGGTGTCACCGAGCTGCTGACCAATGTTCACCGGCACGCACAGCCGGACAAGATGTGCACCGTCGAGATCGAGCTGCTGCTCGATCGTCTCACCGTCTCCGTCCATGACCACGACCCGCGGATACCGGACGTCGACTGCCGGTCGGGGCGCACGAACCCCGACAACGTCGAGGACTTCGCCACGTCGGGGCGTGGGCTGGCCATCATCGAGGCCGTCAGCGAGAGCTGGGGCATCCGTCCGCACGACAGCGGGAAGATCATCTGGTTCACCCTGCCGGCGCCCCTGCCCGCGGTCGCCGTGCCGGCGCGCTCGCACGCCGTCTACGGCGCGACCACCGACGGCCCGTTCGCCGGCCACACCCGCTTCCGCGGTGCGCACGCCACAAGTCTGGAGGGTGTGCCCTTCGGCGCGCCCCAGGCACCGGCCCGCACCCCGGCGGTCGCCCGTTCGGCCCTGGCGGGCTGAGCGGACGACCGCGGGGCGGAGATCGGATGCCGGAGATCGGATCCCGGATACCTGATCCTGGATATCTGATCCTGGATCATGGATAGCGGATCCGATTCGAGCGATCGGGCACACCGGATCCGATGTCGGAGTCACTCGGTCGCGACCGCCCGCAGCACGTCCAGGCGGGCCGCCCGCCGCGCCGGGCGCCAGGCCGCCACCACGCCCGCCGCCAGGCCGACCAGGGCCGCGATCACGAGCTGTGCCGGAGGCACGGCGAAGGCGAACGCGCTGTCGCTCGCCCCGTCGGAGGCCTTGACCAGGACCCAGCCGAGGAAGCCCCCGAGCGCGAGGCCGCCGACCGTGCCGAACGCGGCGACCAGGACGGACTCCCATCGGACCATGGCTCTGAGCTGGGCCCGGGTCTGTCCCACCGCGCGCAGCAGGCCGAGTTCACGGGTGCGCTCGTGGACCGCGAGGGTCAGGGTGTTGGCGATCCCGAGCAGCGCGATCAGGACGGCGAGGGCGAGCAGCGCGTAGACGAGGGTGAGCATCATGTCGATGCCGCCGGCCGAGGCCTCGGCGTACTCGTCGCGTGTCTGCACCTCCGGGTTGCCGTACTCCCCGGTGACGTTCTCCACGGCCGCCCTGCCGTCCTCCGTGGCGACACCGTCCGCGAAGGTCACGGCGACGAGTGTGTCGGAGTCCTGGGTGCGGTGCGGCGCCCAGGCCTCCCGCGTGACGACGTAGTCGCCCGCCAGTTCGGACTGCTCGTAGACGGCCTTGACCGTGAAGGTGTGCCGACTGCCGTCGGTGAAGGCCAGTTCGGTCCTGCTGCCGGGTGCGAGACCGGACTTGTCCGCCTCCGTGTCGGCGACGGCGATGCCGTCCGTGCCGAGTCCGTCGAGCGAGCCCTGGACGTCTCCGAGGTCGAAGGAGCGGGCGAGGGCGGTCGGGTCGGTGACGGTCAGCGCCCGGCCCTCGCCGTCGACCTCGGCCACGCCCTGGCCGAGCCCGACGGCCGTCTCCACCTCGGGCAGTTCGGCGAGCGCCGGGGCGAGCCGCGGACTGAGCCCGCTGCCGCCGGCGCCGAAGGCCGGCGTGCTGACGGCGACGTCACCGGCGAACGACCGCGAGACCGTCCGGTCCATGGTCGCCTTCAGCGAGGCGCCGAAGACCGTGAAGAGCGAGACGACGGCGACGCCGATCATCAGCGCGCTGGCGGTCGCGGCGGTCCGCCTGGGGCTGCGGAGGGCGTTGCGCCGGGCGAGCGCCCGGTTGACCCCGCGGAGCGGCCCTCCGAGGATCCGTACGGCGTACGAAGCGGCGACCGGGCCGAGGACGACGAACGCGGCGAGCGCGAGCACGGCGCCGGCGGAGGCGAGCCAGAGGGAGGGGGCGGCGAGGACTCCGGTGAGCACCACGGCGACAGCGGCGAGCAGCAGCCCGACGCCGGACAGCGCCCGGGCCCGCGAGGCGCCCGACTCGTCCACGGCGGTCTCACGCAGCGCGGCGAGCGGCGCGGTGCGCCCCGCCTTCACGGCGGGCAGCAGCGCGGAGCCGACGCAGACCACCAGGCCGACCGCGAACGGCAGCGCCAGGGAGAGGCCGCTGACGACCAGGGCGCCTTCGGGGAAGGGGAAGCCGATCGCCGGGAAGAGCCCCTGGAGTCCGGCCGCCACGCCGATGCCGCCGAGGAGTCCGGCAGCGGAGGCGACGATGCCGACGGCCACGGCCTCGACGAGGGTCGATCCGACGACCTGGCGGCGGGATGCGCCGAGCGCGCGCAGCAGCGCGTTCTCACGGGTTCGCTGGGCGACGACGATGGCGAAGGTGTTGTGGATGGAGAAGACGGAGACCAGCAGCGCCACCCCGCTGAACACCAGCAGGAACGTGGTGAAGAGGGTGAGGAACCGACCGGAGATCATGTCGGTGTTCTCCTGCGCCGACTGCTCTCCGGTGATCGCCTCGGTGCCCTCGGGGAGTACGGGCGCGAGCGCGTCGACGAGCTCCTGCTGCGACGTGCCGGGACCGGCCCGCACGAGGACGGCGGACGCGTCGCCGGGCTTGGGCGTCAGGTACTTCTCCGCGTCGGCGCGGGTCATGCCGGTGTAGGTGACCTGGCCCATCCCGTCCTCACCGCCGAAGGTGGCCAGACCCACGACCGTGACCTTCACCGGGTCGGGGGTGCGCAGCACCGTCGAGTCGCCCACCGCCAGATCGCCCGTCTTCGCGGCGCCGCGGTTCACGACGACCTCGCCGGACCTCTCCGGCGTCCGGCCTTCGGCCAGGGTGTAGGGATTGAGTTCTGGATCCTGGATCCAATATCCGGCGAGTGTGGGCGGGCCCTGACCACCGACCGGATCACCGTCGGCGCCGACCAGTTGCCCCGCGCCCTCGATCCGGGGAACGGCCGCGGCGACGCCGGGCACCTGGGCGATCCGGTCGGCGAGCGTGGCCTCGACGGAGCGCCGGGTGCCCTGGCTCTCCCCCTCGACCGTCACGACGCTCGTACTGCGCACCACCGCGTCCGTGCCACTGGTGGCGTTGCCGAAGAGCGAGTCGAAACTCGATCGCAGGGTGTCGCCCATGACGAGGGTGCCGGTCAGGAAGGCGACCCCGAGCAGGATCGCGGTGAACGTGCCGACGAACCGCCGCTTGTGGGCACGCAGCCCGGAGAGACTGAGCTTGAGGGAGGCGTTCATGACGGCACCGGCCCCTCGGTCCGTGGCCTGCCGTCGAAGGCCTTCATCCGGTCGAGGACCCGTTCGGCGGTCGGCTCCTCCATGCGGTCGACGAGCCGGCCGTCGGCGAGGAAGACCACCTCGTCGGCGTGGGCCGCGGCGACCGGGTCGTGGGTGACCATGACGACCGTGCGGCCGGTCTGCCGGACGGTGCGGCCGAGCAGCCGCAGCACCTCCTCCCCGGAGCGGGAGTCGAGGTTGCCGGTCGGCTCGTCGGCGAAGACGACGTCAGGGGCGCCGGCGAAGGCCCGGGCCACGGCGACGCGCTGCTGCTGGCCGCCGGAGAGCTGTCCGGGCCGGTGGTGCAGCCGGTCGCGCAGCCCGACGGTGTCGACGAGCGCGTCCAGCCACGCCCGGTCCGGGGCGGCTCCGGCGAGGTCGAGAGGCAGGGTGATGTTCTCGGCGACGGTGAGCGTGGGCAGCAGGTTGTACGCCTGGAAGACGAATCCGATCCGTTCACGGCGCAGCAGCGTCAGCCGACGGTCGTCGAGCGTGGACAGATCGGTGTCGCCGACGAGCGCGGAGCCCGAGGTGAGGGTGTCGAGGCCGGCGGCGCAGTGCATGAGCGTGGACTTGCCGGACCCCGAGGGGCCCATGATGGCGGTGAAACGGCCGGCCGGGAAGCCGACGCTCACCCCGTCCAGGGCCCTGACCTCGGTGTCCCCACCGCCGTAGACCTTGACGGCGTCCACGACCCGGGCGGCGGCACGGGCGGTAGGCGGGAGGGTGCCGCGGGCGGTGCCCGTCATGACGCACGCCCCTTGGGCCCGGCGGCGCGGCCGAACTGCTCCTCGAGGACCGTCAGCCGGCGCCAGTACTCGTCCTCGTCGATCTCCCCCGCGGCGAAACGGTGGCCGAGGAGCGCGATCGGCGACTGCTCGTCGTAGGCGGGGCGGGGTCCGGGGCCACGCCTGCCGCGCCATCCGGTGCGGCGCGCGACGGTGACCACGGTGAGGATCACGGCCGCCCAGACGACGGGGAAGAACAGGACCCACGGGCCGGGGCCCGTGTGGGCGAGTGTGTTCATGACTCTCAGCTCCTCGTGCGTGTGTATCGCGTGTCGATGCTTCGAGCCTCGCCCGCGAGGGGGGTCCGGGTCGTCGTACAGCCAGCGGCTCCGTCCGTACGACGTGGGGAGTACGGGTCCTCCCGCCGGGCACTCGCTCTTCTGTACCTACTGGTATGTACACTCGCCGTATGACGACGTCCGAGCGACTGATCGAGGCCACCAGGGAGCTGCTCTGGGAGCGCGGGTACGTGGGGACGAGCCCCAAGGCGATCCAGCAGGCCGCCGGCGCGGGTCAGGGCAGCATGTACCACCACTTCGCCGGGAAGCCGGATCTGGCGCTGGCCGCGATCCGCCGCACGGCGGAGGAGATGCGGGCGACGGCCGAGTCGGTCCTGAGCGGCGGAGGAACGGCGTACGCGCGCGTGGAGGCGTATCTGCTGCGTGAGCGCGCGGTGTTGCGCGGCTGCCCGGTCGGCCGTCTGACGATGGACCCGGACGTCATGGGGAGCGAGGAACTGCGCGCCCCGGTCGACGAGACCCTCGACTGGCTGCGAGGGCGACTGGCGGGGATCGTCCAGGAGGGTCTGGACAGCGGGGAGTTGACGGGCCCCCTGGACCCGGCCGAGCTCGCGGCCACGATCGTGGCGACCGTGCAGGGCGGCTACGTGCTGGCCCGCGCCTCCGGCTCCCCCGCCGCCTTCGACGCGGCGGCACGGGGCCTGCTGGCGCTGCTGTCGCCCCGTACGGCCTGAGCAGGCGAGCCCTCGGACCACCAGAGACCGGAGATTCCCGATGCATGCGATGCAGTACGAGATCACCCTCCCCGCCGGCTACGACATGGAGATCATCCGCAGTCGGGTGGCGACCAGGGGACATCTGCTGGACGACTTCCCAGGGCTCGGCCTCAAGGCGTATCTGATCCGCGAGCGCGCGGACGGCTCTCCGGTGAACCAGTACGCGCCGTTCTATCTGTGGGCGACGCCGGAAGGCATGCACTCCTTCCTCTGGGGTCCCGGTTTCCAGGGCATCGTGAACGACTTCGGCCGGCCCGTCGTGCAGCACTGGACAGGGCTCGCGTACGACGAGGGGCCGGCGGCCCCGGCCGTGCCGCACACCGCGACGCGCCGCAAGGAGCGGCTCGGGGACTTCGACGCGCCGGGCGCCGCCGTCGCGGAGGCGCGCGCCCGCCACGCGCGCGTGGCGGGCGGGGACGGCGTGGTGGCGAGCGCGCTCGCGATCGACCCGCGCCACTGGGAGCTGCTCTTCTTCACGCTGTGGGCCGAGGGCGCCGAGCCGCCGGCGGGCGCGGGCGACCGTTTCCAGGTGCTGCACGTGTCCGCGCCGCAGCGGGCGTCGCTGGCCGGCCGACCGGAATGACGGCGGGGCTGGACCGGCCGCGTGATCAGATCGCCGGGCAGGGCCGGCCGCGCGATCAGATCGCCGGACTGGGCCGGCCGCGCGATCAGATCGCCGGGCGGCCCAGGGCCGACAGAGGGTCGTCCAGGACCGGCTGCCAGGCCAGCTCCGCCGCGCCCACCAGGCTGTTGTGGTCCAGGGTGCAGGCGAGGATCGGTACACCGCCGCTGCGCCCCCACAGGCTGCGGTCGGCGACGACCGCGCGCAGTCGGTCCGGGTCCGCGTCGAGCAGTTCGCGGTGCAGGCCGCCGAGGATGATCCGGTCGGGGTTGAGGATGTTCACCAGGCCCGCGAGGCCGAGGCCCAGACGGTCGATCAGCTCCGCGGTCGCGACGCGCACCCCCGGGTCGTCGGGGCTGGTGCGGAGCAGGTCGCGGGACTGCTGCAGCAGCGACACCTCTGGCCCCGGGTCACGGCCCGCCACGGTGAGGAAGGCGAGCGGGTCGGTCTCCACGTCGAGGCAGCCGCGGCTGCCGCAGTGACAGGGGCGGCCCTCGGGGTTGACCGTGACGTGTCCGACCTCCAGGGCGAGGCCCGAACTGCCCGTGTGCAGGCGCCCGTCGAGGACGAGGGCGCCGCCGACGCCCCGGTGGCCGGTGGCCACGCACAGCAGGTCCCTGGCGCCGCGGCCGGCGCCGTGCCGGTGCTCGGCGAGGGCGGCGAGGTTGACGTCGTTGCCGGTGAAGGCGGGGCCTTCGATGCCTGCGGCCCGTACGCGCTCGGCGAAGATCTCCCGTACCGGCGCTCCGGCCGGCCAGGCGAGGTGGAGCGGGTTGAGGGCGGTGCCCTCGGGTTCGGCGACCGCCGAGGGGGCGGCGAGGCCGGCTCCCACGCAGCGGCGCCCGCTCTCGCGGAGCAGGGCGGCGCCCGCGTCGACGACGGCGCCGAGTACCTGCGCGGGGTCGGCGGAGACGGTGACGCAGCCGGGCGCCGTGGCGACGATCGTGCCGCCGAGCCCGACGAGCGCGGCGCGGAAGCCGTCGGCGTGGACCTGGGCGGCGAGGGCGACAGGGCCCTTCTCGTCGACGGCGAGCCGGTGCGAGGGGCGGCCCTGTGATCCGGCTGCGGCGCCGGGGTTGGAGTCGACGCGGATGAGGCCGAGCGCCTCGAGTTCGGCGGCGACGGCACCGGCCGTGGCGCGGGTGACGCCCAGTTCGGCGGTGAGCACGGCACGGGTCGGCGCACGGCCGGTGTGCACCAGTTCCAGCGCGGGCCCGAGCGCGCCGCGCCCTCTGTCCAGCCGTGTCTTGGTGGTGGTCGCCTTGCCGTTCATGTGGGCGAGTCTCCCATGATCGGGCGGTGCACCCGTTTGCGCGGTCCGAGGGCGGGTAGCGGCGCGGCGGAATCGGGAGGTGCCATGACGCGCACCGCGACGACGGGCCGTGTGCGGGAGCTACTGGAGGACGAGGGCTCCCGGACGTACGCACAGGAGGCCGGCATACGACTGAAGGACACCCCGCAGCCGTTGTACCAGCTGCTGGTCCTGGCCCATCTGCTGAGCGCCAGGATCCGCGCGGAGACGGCCGTCGCGGCGGCCGAGGCTCTGTTCGAGGCCGGGATGCGCACCCCGCGGAGGATGCGCGAGGCGACCTGGCAGCAGCGGGTGGACGCCCTGGGCGAGGGCGGATACCGCCGGTACGACGAGCGGACGGCGACGCAGCTCGGCGAGGAGGCGGAGCTCGTCCTGGAGAGGTACGGCGGTGATCTGCGCCGGATGCGGGAGTCGGCACAGGGCGACGTGGACGCGATGCGCGAGGCACTCCAGGAGATGCCCGGTATCGGCCCGGCGGGCGCGGACATCTTCCTCCGCGAGGCACAGGGAATCTGGCCGGAACTGGCCCCCTACCTCGACGATCGCGTTCTGGAGGGCGCCCGCCGCACCGGTCTGCCCACCGACGCCGCCGCGCTCGCCCGGCTTGTGCCCCGCGAGGAGCTTCCGACCGTGGCGGCGGCCCTGGTCCGCGCCTCGGCGGGCAAGGTCCGCACCTCGGCGGGCAAGGCGGGACGGGGCCGCCCGGGCTCCGGTTGAAATCCGTACCGGCAGACCCCTATCCTGAGTTTGTGCCGCTACTAAACAAAGTACGGACGGCCGTTCCGGGGGGACCTGGCGGAGACACCGCCCCCTCCCTGTCCCGCCTCCGCACCGCCCTCACCCTCTTCTTCGCCCTCGACGGCTTCCTCTTCGCCGGCTGGGTGGTCCGCATCCCGGCCATCAAGCAGCAGACCGGCGCCTCCGCCAGCGACCTCGGCCTCGCGCTACTCGGCGTGTCCGCGGGAGCCGTGGTCACCATGACCCTGACCGGACGGCTCTGCCGGCGCCACGGCAGCCACGCCGTCACCGTCGCCACCGCCGTCCTGCTCTCCCTCTCCATCGCCCTGCCCGCCCTCACCCGCTCCCCGCTCGCCCTGGGGCTCGTGCTGCTCGTCTTCGGCGCGGCGTACGGCGGTATCAACGTGGCCATGAACAGCGCCGCCGTCGACCTCGTCGCCGCTCTGCGCCGCCCCGTGATGCCCTCCTTCCACGCGGCCTTCAGCCTCGGCGGAATGCTCGGCGCGGGTCTCGGAGGTCTCGTGGCCGGGGGCCTGTCCCCCACGGCGCATCTCCTCGGCCTCACGGTCGTCGGGCTTCTCCTGACGGCCGCGGCCGGTCCCGTGCTGCTCCGGCACCCGTCCCCCGCCCCTCCGGAGGCGGTCCCGGCCGCCGCCCGGAGCCGGAGCAGGGCCGGCTCGCGCGGGCTGGTCGTCGTCTTCGGGGTGATCGCGCTCTGCACGGCGTACGGCGAGGGCGCCCTGGCCGACTGGGGCGCGCTCCACCTGGAGCAGGACCTCGACGCGCACCCCGGCGTCGCCGCCGCCGGCTACGCGCTCTTCGCGCTGACGATGACCGTCGGACGGCTGTCGGGCACCGCGCTGCTCGAACGGCTCGGGCAGACCCGCACCCTCGTCGCGGGCGGGGCGACGGCCGCCGCCGGCATGCTTCTCGGCGCCCTCGCCCCGAGCGTCTGGGCCGCCCTGCTCGGCTTCGCGGTGACCGGGCTCGGCCTGGCCAACATCTTCCCCGTCGCGGTGGCTCGGGCGGGCGCGCTCGCCGGCCCCAGCGGAGTCGCCACGGCCTCCACCCTCGGCTACGGCGGCATGCTGCTCGGCCCGCCGTCGATCGGCTTCCTGGCCGACTGGTTCTCGCTGCCCGTCGCGCTCACCACGGTCGCCGTCCTCGCCGCGGGCGCCGCGGTGATCGGCTACGCCGCCCGGAACGTCCAGGCCTCGACGTCCGGTTGACGGGACGGTGGTCCGGAGGACGGGGCAGAATCCGCCTCATGGGGATCATGACGATCGACGAGCACATCAGGGCACTGGACGCGGCGGGCCGGATGCTCGGGGACGCCGCGGCCGAGGCGGGGACGGACGCGGAGGTGCCGACCTGTCCGGGCTGGCGGGTACGGGACCTCCTGCGGCACACGACGATGGTGCACCGCTGGGCGACGGGTTTCGTCGCCGAGGGCCGCACCGCCTACCACCCCGACGGCGGCGAGCCCGATCTCGACGGCGAGGCCCTCCTCGCCCACTTCCGTGAGGGCCACGCCGGTCTCGTCGACGCCCTGCGGGCGGCGCCCGGGTCGCTGGAGTGCTGGACGTTCCTGCCCGCGCCCTCCCCGCTGGCCTTCTGGGCGCGGCGGCAGGCGCACGAGACGGCCGTGCACCGCGCGGACGCCGAGTCAGCCCTGACCCCGTCCGGGCGCCCCGGGACGGTGGACCCCGCACTCGCCGCGGACGGGATCGACGAGCTGCTGCTCTCCTTCCACACCCGTGAGCGCAGCCGGGTGCGCACGCGGGAGCCGCGGATCCTGAGTGTCCGGGCCACGGACACCGGTGACGTGTGGACCGTACGGCTGTCACCGGAGCCGCCGCGCGCGGAGCGGGGCAAGGAGGATCCCGGGATCACCGCCGACTGCGAGCTGAGCGGCCCCGCCGACCGGCTCTACCTGACGCTCTGGAACCGTCTCCCCGAGGGGGACGTGACCGTGGCGGGCGATCCGTCGCTCGCCCGGCTCTGGCGCGAGAAGTCGGCGATCACCTGGTCGTGACGGGTACCTGATCCCGGCGGGCATCCGGCCGTAACGGGCATCTGGCCGTGACGGCAGTGCTCCTCGCGTGCCGCGACGCGCCCGGCACCGGTGCGGTGGGGCGGTCAGCCCAGCCAGCCGGGGCGCACCAGGCCCGACTCGTAGGCGAGGACGACCAGTTGGGCACGGTCGCGGGCACCGAGCTTCACCATGGTGCGGCTCACGTGCGTCTTCGCGGTCAGCGGGCTGACCACGAGGCGCCGCGCGATCTCCTCGTTCGACAGGCCGATGCCCACCAGGGCCATCACCTCCCGCTCCCGCTCGGTGAGTTCGTCGAGCCCGGAGACCGCCGCCGGAGGCTTCGAGCGGGCCGCGAACTCCTCGATCAGCCGCCGCGTCACTCCCGGCGAGAGCAGGGCGTCGCCGTGGACGACGGCCCGGACGGCCCGGAGCAGCTCCTCCGGTTCGGTGTCCTTGACGAGAAACCCCGAGGCACCGGAGCGGATGGCTTCGAAGACGTACTCGTCGAGCTCGAACGTGGTCAGCATGACCACCCTCACCGCTCCGAGGCCGGGATCGCCGGTGATCCTGCGGGTGGCGGCGAGACCGTCGAGCAGCGGCATCCGGATGTCCATGAGGACGACGTCCGGCCGCAGTTCACGGGTCATGGCCGCCGCCGCCTCACCGTCGGCGGCCTCGCCCGCCACCTCGATGTCCGGCTGGGCGTCCAGGAGCGCGCGGAATCCCGCCCGTACCAGCGACTGGTCGTCTGCGAGCAGCACACGGATCACGGGGTCTCCTTCGGTCGGGCGGGAAGGACGGCGCGAACCCGGAATCCGCCGTCCTGGCGGGTGCCCGCCTCGATCGTGCCACCGAGCGCCCCGGCCCGCTCCCGCATTCCGGCGAGCCCGTTGCCGCTGCCGCCGGCGTCGCCGCCGGTCGCCGGTCCGTCGTCGTCGATGCACAGCTCCACGGCGCCGAGCCGGTACCGGACGACGACGCGCGCGGCGCGCGAACCCGAGTGGCGGACCACGTTGGTCAACGCCTCCTGCACGATCCGGAAGGCGGCGAGATCTGCGCCGGGCGGGAGCGCCACGGGCTCGCCCTCGGTCGAGGTCTCCACTGTCAGACCCGCGGACGCCGCCTGGTCGACGAGCTCCGGGAGCCGGTCGAGGCCGGGCGCGGGCGTGCGCGGGGCCTCGCCCGGGGCGCGCAGGGTGTCGAGCACCTGCCGCACCTCGCCCAGCGCCTCCTTGCTGGCCGCCTTGATGGTGGTGAGCGCGGTGCGGGCCTGCTCGGGGTCGGTGTCGAGCAGCGCGAGGCCGACGCCGGCCTGGACGTTGATGACCGAGATCGAGTGGGCGAGGACGTCGTGCAGTTCACGGGCGATCCGCAGCCGCTCCTCGTCGGCGCGGCGCCGTTCGGCCGCGGCGCGTTCGGCGCGCTGCTGCGCCCACTGCTCACGGCGGACGCGGACCATCTCGGAGGCGGCGAGGATCGCGACGACGAAGCAGGCGACCGGGATCTCCTGCCCCCACGGCGCGGCGGAGTCGCCGTCAGGGGGGAGGTGGGCGTACAGCCAGTGGGCGAACAGCAGATGCCCCAGCCAGAGCAGCCCCAGCGCCCACCAGGCGGCGCGCCGGTGGCCGTGGACGATCGCCGCGTAGCAGGCGACGGCGATGAGGAGGAAAACCGGGCCGTACGGGTATCCGGCGGCGAAGTAGCCGAGGGTGATCGCCGCCGTCCCGAGGACCACGGGCACGGGGTGGCGGTGGCGCAGCAGGAGCAGCGCGGACCCGAGGAGGAGCAGCGACCGGCCGAGGGCGTCCAGCGACTCCCGGTCGGGCTGGTTGCGCGCCGCGAAGCCGGAGCCGACCATCACGAAGACGGCGAGGAGGAGCGTGGACCGCCAGGGCAGGCCGGTGCCCGTATCGCGGTCGGCCCAGCGCAGCGCCCAGGGCGGCCCGCCGGACCCGCCCCGCTCCCGGGGCGGACCGCCGTACCCGTCTCTGCGCTGTTCGTCCATGCCCGCCACGCTAGACGCGCCGGGCCCGCGGGGTCGTCAGCCGGGCGTGGCGATCCCACCTACTCCCGCGGGAGTACCCCTGCTACCCGGACCGCCCTGCGCACGGGCGCCCTCAGGTCCGAGACGGGTCTGGGCCTCCAGGACGGCTTCGGCGTAGCGTCCCGCCCACGCACCCATCGCGCGGATCGGTGCCAGCAGCGCGGTGCCCGCCTCGGTGAGGGAGTAGTCGACGCGCGGTGGGGCTTCGGCGTACGCCTGGCGTACGACCAGGCCGTTGTACTCGAGACGGCGCAGGGCTTCATTGAGAACTTTGGCACTGATACCGCCGATGCGGGTGCGCAGCGCGCGCGGCCTCATGGGTCCGCTCTCGCCAAGGATGTACACGATCACGCTGTCCCAGCGGTTCGACAGCACCTCGAAGGCCACCCTCGCCTGGCAGTCCGCGGCGTATTCGCCACCGCCCAGGTCCCTTTTCTCTTCCACTGCGTCGGCCATGCGCCCATCCTGCCCGGCCGATGCACACCATGTGGTGCGCATCGGCGCGCCTAGCGTCCCTTCCGTCGCACCTCACACATTCCGCGACACGGACGACAGGAGCAGGCACATGCGCATCGGGATTCTGGGAACAGGGGCGATGGCCACGGCCCTGGGCGCGGCCTGGGTACGGGCGGGCCACGACGTACGCGTGGGCGGTCGGGACACCGAGGCGGCCTCCCGCACCGCCCGGCGGACCGGTGCCTCCGGGCATGGCGGCCTCGCCGAGGCGGCGGCCCACGGGGAGGTGGTTCTGGCCGCCGTACCCGCGGCTGCCGCACCGCGGTTGGCCGGTGACCTGGCTCACCTGCTCGTGGGGCGGACGTTGATCGACTGCACCGTTCCGATGGCTCCGGGCCCGGACGGCCCGGCCCTGACCACGGGCGGCGCCACCTCCGTCGCCCGGCTCGTCGCGGAAGCCGCCCCCGGCGCCCATGTGGTGAAGGCGTTCGGCGTGTGCCACGAGAGCATCTGGACCCTGGACCGGCCGGCCTTCGAAGGGACCCCGCTGGCGGTGCCGTTCTGCACCGACCGGCCGGGCGCCGCCGCGCGGGTGTCGGAGCTCATCGCGTCCATGGGCTGCACGCCGCTGCCCTGCGGCGGGCTCGGTCGTGCCGCCCTGCTGGAGGCCACGGCCGTCTTCGCTGTCGGAGTCTGGTGGTCGGGCGCCGACGCCCGCTTCGTATTCCCGGCCCCGGCTCTGGCCCCGGGGGCGGTCGACGACTAGGGCGTGTTGCGAAAGTAGCGCCGTCCGCCCGAAGGGCGGGCCCCGCGGCGTCTGGTGCGTGCGATCGCAAGGCGGAGGGTCGTCCTCGTACCGGGCGTACTCGGACGATCCCGACAACGCAGCGAGCGTGCGTGCCAGGCGTCGCGGGGCAGGCGGGACTTTCGCAACACGCCCTAAAGGGTGTTGCAGAAGGTCCGGTTTCGGCAGGCCGAAGTGGTGCTTGACCTGCTGTTTCATCGTGTCATGGCGAGGTTGTGCATGGTGGCGACGGCCTGGACGGCGTGGTGAAGGCCGTCTCCTTTCTGGCGGCAGTCGCGGAGGATCTTCCAGTTCTTCATGCGGGCGAAGGTGTGCTCGACCCGAGCGCAAACGCGTCGGTGTTCGGCGTTGTCCTCTTCCTGGCCCCGCAGGAGGGGCCGTCCAGCCCTTCTGCGGTGCGGGACGATCAGGCCGGTGCCCAGGTAGGCGCCGTCGGCAATGACCGTCGTGCCGGCTGCCGCGGCTGGCAGATCGGACTCGCGCCAGACGTGGGCGTCCGCCTTGTTGCCCGGCGCCGGGCGTGCGCTCGCGACGACCAGCCGGCTGTCCGCGTCGATGATGACCTGCACGTTCGCCGAGAACCGGTAGTTCCTCGACGAAGCGCCCACGCTGCGGTCGCGGACGGGGATGAGGGTTCCGTCCACGATCCACAGCCGGTCCACGTCGGCGACCGGCCGTGGGGCCGGCTCCAGTGCCAGCAGTGGCCGCAGGCGCTGGATGACCCGGCAGGCGGTGGCCGGGGAGATCCCGAAGAGTGGGGCGAGCTGGCGCATGGTGAGATTCGTGCGGTAGTAGACGGCCACCAGCAGGACCCGGTCGGGCAGTGGCAGGCACCAGGGCCTGCCCCCACCGGGACCGTTTCCACCCCGCTCCCGCACCACCTTCACCAGCTTGGCGAACCGGTCCGTTCGCAAGCCCGTGAACGTCTCCACCCACACCGGCTCAGCCCGCAACACCCCACCCATACGGGCAAAATGCCCATGACTGAGCCTTCTGCAACACCCTTTAGGCCGTGCCTGGCAGGCGTCGCGAGGCCGGCATGATCCGAAGGTCAGGCCCTGGGTCTACGGGCGGGGCAGGAGGCCGATGTCGCGGCCCAGGCGGGTGGCGGCCGCGGTGAAGAAGTGCTCTCGGTCCTCGACGACCCGGTTGAACTGGCCGAACACCTCGAACGAGACCAGTCCGAAGAGCTGCGACCAGACGGCGACCATCGCGACGGCGAGGGCGGGCGGCAGATCGGGGGCGAAGTCGGCGGCCATCCGTTCCGCCTCGGGCCGCAGGCCCTCGGGGACCGGCGGCGGGGCGATGCCGTCGGCGGTGTAGGCGTCGCGGACGATGCCGATCAGGACGAGAGCGACGCGTGAGGCGGGGCCGATGGTGTCCTGCGGGGCGGAGTAACCGGGGACCGGGGAGCCGTAGATCAGGGCGTACTCGTGGGGGTGGGAGAGGGCCCAGGTGCGGACGGCCCGGCAGACGGCCGTCCAGCGGGCGAGGTGGTCCGCCTTTGCGGGGCCCGGAGCGCCGAGCGCCTGCTCGGCGGCCGTGCCGACCGCGTCGTACGCGTCGACGATGAGGGCGGTGAGGAGGTCGTCGCGGCTGGGGAAGTACCGGTAGAGCGCGGACGACACCATGCCGACCTCACGGGCGACGGCACGCAGGGAGAGCTTGGCGGCGCCTTCGGCGGCGAGCTGCCTGCGGGCCTCGTCCTTGATGGCGGCGGTGATCTCGATCCGGGCGCGGGCGCGGGCTCCTTGGACGCTGGTCATGGAGCTCAGTGTGCCACCTCTCGGAGCACTGCACCGAAACGAGAGCGGCGCAATGAAAAGAGAGCAGCGCTCTTGCTTCGGAGCGTCGATCCGTGCACACTGATCTCAAGCGAGAGCAGTGCTCACAGTTTCATTTGGAGGATGCGATGTCCGCTCAGCCCCACGCCCACGTCATGAAGCCCGGCTGGTTCACGGTGAACGTGATGAACCGGAGCGTCGCCTGGCTGACCCGCCGGGGCATCAGCATCTGGGGCTCCCGCGTCCTCGCCGTCCGGGGCCGCAAGAGCGGCGAGTGGCGCACCACCCCCGTCAACCTGCTGACCCTGGACGGCGCCGAGTACCTGGTGGCGCCGCGCGGCCACGTCCAGTGGACCCGCAACATGCGCGCTGCCGGCGGGGGCGAGCTGCGCCTGGGCAAGCACGTGCGGCCCTTCACCGCCGTCGAGCTGTCCGACGACGAGAAGCCCGCGCTGCTCCGCGCCTACCTGAAGCGGTGGAAGGCGGAGGTCGGCATCTTCTTCGGCGGAGTCGGCCCCGACTCCACGGACGCCGAACTGCGCGCCATCGCCCCCAAGCACCCGGTCTTCCGGATCACTCCGACCGCGTGACCCCGGAGTCCGTCGTATCCGTCGCGCCCTTCGCGCCCTTCGTATCCCTCGCGTCCGCCGTATCCGTCGCGTCCGCCGTATCCGTCGCGCCCGTCGGGTCCTCGGCCCTCGTCGGGTCAGCCGCGACCGTCGATTCCTCGGCCTTCGTCGGGTCCGCTGCCGCCGTCCTGACCGTGGAGGCCCCGGTCTCGGCCACATCCGTGGCCTCCGTCGTGCCGTCCGCGGTCGCGCCCTCCGGGCCGTCCGGCAGCTCGACCGGAGCCGCCGACGGCACGGACCGTGCGACTCCCCGCAGCGTCGTCCCGTCCATCGGTCCCATCCGGCGGTCCAGGACGTCCAGCGCCCGTCGCGCGATCCCGTTCGAGCGGACCAGGCCGGCCAGTGTGGTCGAGCCCCGCGTGATGTCCGTGAAGGCGTTCCAGGCAGGGCGGAGACCCGTGATCGTCGCGTGCAGCAGCCCCGGCCGGCGCTCGAACAGCGCGAGCATCCGCCGCCCGACCGCCATCTCGACGCCCAGTCCCGCCTTGATGGCGAAGGCGTAGTTCAGCGCCTGACGCCGCGCGTCCACGGCGTCGTGCGACTCGGCGATCCGTACCGCCCACTCCCCCGCGAGCCTGCCCGAGCGCAACGCGAAGGAGATGCCCTCACGCGTCCACGGCTCCAGCAGGCCGGCCGCGTCACCGCAGACGAGCACCCGGCCGCGCGAGAGCGGCGAGTCGTCGCTCCGGCAACGCGTCAGGTGCCCGGAGGAAATCTCCGGCTCGAAGCCCGCAAGCCCGAGCCGGGCGATGAAGTCCTCCAGATACCGCTTGGTGGCCGCGCCCTCGCCGCGCGCCGAGATGACGCCGACGGTGAGGGTCTCGCCCTTGGGGAAGACCCAGCCGTAGCTGCCGGGCATCGGACCCCAGTCGATCAGGACCCGCCCCTTCCAGTCCTCGGCCACCGACGCCGGAACCGGGATCTCCGCCTCCAGGCCGAGGTCCACCTGGTCGAGCTTCACCCCGACGTGGGCTCCTATCCGGCCGGCGCTGCCGTCCGCACCGACGACCGCCCTGGCCAGCACCGTCTCGCCGTCCGCGAGCACGACGGCGACCGTACGCCGGTCGGGCACGGCCGGGCCGTGCTGCTCGACCCGGGAGACGGTGACGCCCGTACGGAGCTCCGCTCCCGCCTTCTGCGCCTGCTCGACGAGACCGGCGTCGAACTCGGGCCGGTTGATCAGCCCGAAGAGCATCCGGCGCGAACGGCGCGTCCGCGCGAACCGGCCGTTCAGGGAGAAGGTGACGGCGTGCACCCGGTCCTGCAGGGGCAGTTCGAAGCCGGGCGGCAGCGCGTCCCGCGACGGGCCGATGATGCCGCCGCCGCAGGTCTTGTACCGCGGCAGTTCGGCCTTCTCCAGGAGCAGCACCCTGCGGCCGGCGACCGCGGCCGCGTACGCCGCCGACGCGCCCGCCGGGCCGGCGCCGACGACCACCACGTCCCACACGGTCGCGGTCTGCTCCGACTCTTCCGCACGTACCTCTTCGGCGTCTGCGTTCTCGCTGCTCACGATGGGCTTCTGCTCCTGATCCGGACGTTGATCCAACTCTTCGGGCATCCTACGGCGCCGCCCTCGGGGGCCCGCGCCGTAGGATCGGCGATACGTTCGCCGTACAACCGACATACGGCAACATCCTGACAACGTCGCACCCACCAGGAGCGTGCCCATGACCGCGAATCCGATCGCCGAGACCGTCGCAGAGCTGATGCCCCGTGCCAAGGCGGAGCTCACGGAGCTCGTGGCCTTCGAGTCGGTGGCGGACGAGGCCGTGGCTCCGCGGAGCGAGTGCGAGGGCGCCGCGAACTGGGTCGCGGACGCGCTGCGCGGCGAGGGCTTCCAGGACGTGGCGCTGCTCGACACCCCCGACGGTTCGCAGTCGGTGTACGGCATACTCCCCGGCCCGGCCGGCGCGCCGACCGTCCTCCTCTACGCGCACTACGACGTGCAGCCGAAGCTGGACGAGTCGGCGTGGGTCACCCCGCCGTTCGTCCTGACCGAGCGGGACGGCCGCTGGTACGGGCGGGGCGCGGCCGACTGCAAGGGCGGGTTCATCATGCACCTGCTCGCGCTGCGCGCGCTGCAGGCGAACGGCGGTGTGCCCGTCACGGTCAAGATGATCGTGGAGGGTTCGGAGGAGCAGGGCACGGGCGGTCTGGAGCGGTACGCGGAGGCGCACCCCGGGCTCCTCGCCTCCGACGCCGTCGTGATCGGCGACACCGGTAACTTCCGGCTCGGTCTGCCGACGGTCACGGCGACCCTGCGCGGCATGACGATGATCCGCGTCCAGATCGACACCCTCGAAGGCAACCTGCACTCCGGCATGTTCGGCGGCGCCGCGCCGGACGCGCTGGCGGCGCTGATCCGCGTTCTGGACACCCTCCGCGCGGAGGACGGCTCGACGGTCATCGACGGTCTGCCCGCGGACGCGGTGTGGGAGGGCCTGCAGTACCCGGAGGACGACTTCCGCGCGGACGCGAAGGTGCTGGCGGGCGTCGGCCTGCCGGGCAACGGCACGGTGGCCGACCGTATCTGGGCCCGTCCGGCCGTCACCGTCATCGGCATCGACTGCCACCCGGTGGCGGGCGCGACGCCGTCGATCCCGTCGACGGCGCGGGCGCAGATCAGCCTGCGCGTGCCGCCGGGCCAGGACGCGGCCGAGGCGACGAAGCTGCTGTACGCGCACATCGAGAAGCGTGTGCCGTGGAACGCGCGGGTCTCCTTCGAGCAGGTCGGCCAGGGCCAGGCGTTCCGGGCGGACGTGACCAGCCCGGCGTACGTCTCGATGGCCGAGGCGATGGCGGTGGCGTACCCCGGGCAGGAGATGCAGACCTCCGGCATGGGCGGTTCGATCCCGCTCTGCAACACGCTGGCGTCGCTCTACCCCGAGGCGGAGATCCTGCTCATCGGTCTGAGCGAGCCTGAGGCGCAGATCCACGCGGTGAACGAGTCGGTGTCGCCGGAGGAGCTGGAGCGCCTCGCGGTGGCGGAGGCGCACTTCCTGGTGAACTACGCCCGCTCGAAGCAGGGTTGAGCGTTCGGCGAAGCTCTCCGAGAGCACAGAACCGTACGGCGGACCCGCGTGGATACGTAGGTTCGCCGTACGGACCTCATCGCGATCACGCCTCGGCTGCCCATACTGCACTTCTCCATGGGCCAGGCCTGTCTGTGGCGGGACGACGAGGGGTCGACCCTGATCGACGCCGGATCGGCGGACTCGGCGCACGAGATCGAGACGGTGGTACGGGAAGTGGGCCTGGACCCGGCCCGAATCCGCCGGATCGTGCTCACCCACGGCCACCTTGCCGTCGATCCTGTGCGCCGCGGCCACGGCGATCCGGTGACGCGCGACACGGCCCGCCAGTTGACGGAGGCGGCCGGCTAGCGGCGCCCTGCGAGGACCCGCGAAAGCCCGGGCCCCGCGGGGCCCGGGCTTTCGCGTCAGCCGACGGGGACGCCGGCCTCCAGGTTGAGCACCGTGCCTCTCTCCCGGGCGCGGAGGGCCCAGCGGAGGCGGCGGTAGCGGACGGGCGGCAGCAGTTCGGCGGCCTCGTCCTCCGTCACGAACCGCCAGCCGCGCAGTTCGGCGCCGGGCAGCAGGAGCCGGTCCGCCTCGGCCGTGGGCAGCAGACCGCCGTCGAAGAGGAGACGCAGGCCGCCGTAGCCGGGCGGCTGCGGGCGTTCCCAGTCGACGAGCAAGAGCCGTGGTACGACGTCGAGTTCTATCCCTATCTCCTCGGCGACCTCGCGCATCCCCGCGCGGGCGGGCGGCTCGCCGGGTTCGACGACGCCGCCGGGGAACTCCCAGCCGGGCTTGTAGGTGGGGTCGACGAGAAGGAACCGGTCGTGTTCGTCGAAGAGGAGGACGCCCGCGGCCAGCGTCTCGCCGGTGGGTTCGGGGGTCTGCACGATGCCGCAGGGAGCGGCGAGTCCGGCGCGCATGGCCTCGACGACGGCGGCCGCGGTCCGGGCGGGCGTCAGCGTCGTGTTGTCGACGGTGAAGGCGTCGGCGGAGAGCCAGTCGAGGGCGGTACGGAAGGGTTCGACGTGGTCGTGGCACCACTGGCGGGCGCGCTCGGCCCCCTCCGTGTCCTCGTCGTGGGCCGCGCGACGGTCGATCCGGGTCCGCAGGATCGTTTCATCTTGGACGAGCACCACGTGGCGCACCTCGATCCGCCGCGCCGCGAGACCGCCGAAGATCTCGTCGCGGTACTCCTGCCGCGTCAGCGTCATCGGGACGACGAGGACGCCGCCGACCTCGGCGAGCAGGGCGGCGGCCGTGTCGACCACCAGGCGGCGCCAGATCGGCAGGTCCTGGAAGTCGTCGACCTCGTCGAGCCGCTTCCGCGGCAGCAGGCGGTTCAGCCCCCCGCCGGTGAGCTCGGGGTCGTACAGCGTGCTGTTCGGGATCAGCTCGACCAGCTCGCGCGCGGTGCTGGACTTGCCCGCGCCGAACGCACCGTTGATCCAGACGATCACGATTCCCCCTCTTCGGTAGCCCACAGTGGCTTGCCCGCAACAGCCTGCCATGGAAACCCCCGCGCGAACGGGCGTGCGGACGTCTGCGTAACACTTCGGCACGGACTCTCGTTGGACCGGCGAGGCAAGGGGGTGCGGAGATGAGCCGTACGGTATTGCAGAGGTTTCCCGCGGGAGGACCGCGGGGCAGCTGGCCCGCCGAGGAGTTCGCGAGGGCGCGCCGCGACGAGGGGCTCCCGGCGGAGGTCGTGATGGACCTCGACTCGGACGCGTTCCTGGTCATCGTGGAGCAGAGGACCCCGGACAGGGTGAGGGCGGCGCACTTGGTGGAGGCCGTGGTCAGGGCGGGGACGCCGACCAGGGCTGTACCGCGGCCGGCGCCGCCTGCGGCTGCGGCGGCTGCCGGGAGTGCGGCGAGAACGGCGGCGGTGGCGAGCATCTGACGGTGCGTGGAGCGAGCGCGGCCGCCGGGCGCCGTGCCCGACGCGCCGCCTTCGGCACGCGAACCCGGCCTGCCGCGCGCGCACCGACCGCGGCCCACCGAACCCGCCCGCCGTCGAACCCGCCCGCCGTCGAGGCCGGGTGTCAGGCCACCTTGCGCGCCGCCGCCGCCGCGCCGAGCAGGCCTGCGTCCGTTCCCGTGAGCGCGGGGACGACGGCGAGGTCGCGGACGAAGGACAGCGTCGCGTACTCGCGCAGGCTGCGCCTCAGCGGTGTGAAGAGCACATCCCCCGCGCCGGCCACACCGCCGCCCACGACGGCGATGTCGATCTCGACCAGGGTCGCCGTGGCGGCGATCCCCGCGGCCAGCGCCCGCGCGGCGCGCTCGAACGACGCGACGGCGACGGGCTCCCCCGCCTGCGCCGCCGCCGCCACCGCCGCGGCCGAGGTGTCGCCGTCCGGGCCGGGCCGCCAGCCGTTCTCCAGGGCGCGGCGGGCGATCTGCGGCCCGCTGGCGATGCGTTCGACGCAGCCGCGGCCGCCGCAGGCGCACGGGTCGCCGTCCAGGTCGACGCTGATGTGCCCGATGTGACCCGCGTTGCCGGTGGGGCCGGGGTGCACCCGGCCGTCGAGCACCAGGCCACCGCCGACGCCCGTCGAGACGACCAGGCAGAGCGCGTTGTCGTGGCCGCGGGCGGCGCCCTGCCAGTGCTCGGCGGCCGTCATGGCGACGCCGTCGCCGACGAGTGTCACGGGCCGCCCGCCCGTCGCCCGGTGAACGCGCTCGACCAGTGGAAAGCCGCGCCAGCCTGGGACGTTGACCGGGCTGACCGTGCCCGCCGAGGCGTCCACGGGGCCCGCGCTGCCGATGCCGACCGTGTGCGCCGCGTGCCACAGGGGCGAGGCCGCCAGGTCCGCGAGCACCGCCTCGACCGCCCGCATCACCGTCTCGCCGTCCTCCCGCGCGGGCGTGGGCCGCTGCGCCCGGACGAGAATGCCGCCGGCGCCGTCCACCAGCGCACCGGCGATCTTGGTACCGCCGAAGTCCAGGGCGGCAACGAGGTCAGTCTGCATGTGCGCGGTGTCTCCAGAGGGGCGAGAGCGTGTAGATCGCTGCGACGTACAGTCTCTCCCGCGCTGACAACGTTGTCCAGGGCCTATGCTCGGACGAGACAGAGACGAGACCCGAGGAGATTCGCGCACAGTGGCCGACACCGCCCGCCTCCCCGAGCACCGTTACGGCAATCGGCCCACCATGAAGGACGTCGCCGCGCTGGCCGGCGTCGGGCTCAAAACGGTCTCCCGCGTCGTCAACGGCGAACCGGGAGTCACTCCCGACACCGAGCGCCGGGTGCAGGAGGCCATCGACTCGCTCGGCTTCCGCCGCAACGACAGTGCGCGCGTGCTCCGCAAGGGGCGTACGGCATCCGTGGGTCTGGTCCTCGAAGACCTCGCCGACCCCTTCTACGGTCCGCTCAGCCGCGCCGTGGAGGAGGTCGCCCGCGCCCACGGGGCCCTGCTCATCAACGGGTCCAGCGCGGAGGATCCGGAGCGCGAGCAGGAGCTGGCCCTCGCGCTGTGCGCGCGGCGGGTGGACGGACTGATCGTCATCCCCGCCGGTACGGACCACCGTTACCTCGAACCCGAGATCAAGGCGGGCGTCGCCACGGTCTTCGTGGACCGCCCAGCGGGCGGCATCGACGCCGATGTCGTCCTGTCGGACAGCTTCGGCGGCTCGCGCGACGGTGTGGCGCATCTGATCGCGCACGGGCACCGCCGGATCGGTTTCATCGGCGACCAGCCCCGCATCCACACGGCGACGGAGCGCCTGCGGGGATACCGGGCGGCGATGGAGGACGCGGGGCTCGACGTCGACCCCTCGTGGGTCTCGCTGGGACCGACGGCCCCCGACCGGGTCCGGGAGGCGGTGACCGCGATGGTCTCCGGCCCGGAGCCGGTGACGGCGCTCTTCGCGGGCAACAACCGGGTCACGGTCACGGCGGTCCGCACCCTGGCCGGCCGCGACCGTCCGGTGGCCCTCGTGGGCTTCGACGACATCGAGCTGGCCGATCTCCTCGGCATCACCGTGATCGCCCAGGACGCGGCGGCCCTGGGCCGCACGGCGGCCGAGCGGCTCTTCCGCCGTCTGGACGGCTTCGACGACGAGCCGGCCCGTGTCGTCCTGGACACCCGCCTGATCCCGCGCGGCTCGGGCGAGATCCCGCCGCCGCCCGCGTAGCGGGGGCCCGGGCCGGGGCGCAGCGGAACCGCCCCGCCCTCCGTACGGGTACGGAGGGCGGGGCGGTGTGTCACGCGTCGCCGGGTGGGTGCGCGAACGGCCCGGGGGCCGTTACTGCGCCGTCGCCGTGAGGTCGCCGCGGCGCGGGGCCGCGAAGCGGTCGAGGTCGGCGCGGGAGAGGCCGGTGAGGGCGTCGACCTCGGCGGTGTCCAGGGCGCCGCAGTCGATGCCGCGCAGGAGGTAGGAGCTGAGCGCCTTGGCCGTGGCGGGCTCGTCCATGACGTCGCCGCCCGCGTGGTTGGCGTAGGCCGAGAGGCGCTTGGCGGCGGCCTCGAAGCCCTCGCGGTAGAAGGCGAAGACGGCGGCGTACCGGGTCGGGATGTGGCCCGGGTGCATGTCCCAGCCCTGGTAGTAGGCGCGGGCGAGCGCACGGCGGGTCAGGCCGTAGTGCAGGCGCCAGGCCTCGTGCACGTGCTCGGTGGAGCCGACCGGGAGGACGTTGGTGGAGCCGTCGGAGACCCGTACGCCCGTACCGGCGGCGGCGACCTGCATGATCGCCTTGGCGTGGTCGGCCGCCGGGTGGTCGCTGGCCTGGTAGGCGGCGGAGACGCCGAGGCAGGCGCTGTAGTCGAAGGTGCCGTAGTGCAGGCCGGTCGCGCGGCCCTCGGCTGCGCCGATCATGCGGGCGACGGCGGCGGTGCCGTCGGTGGCGAGGATGGACTGGCTGGTCTCGATCTGGATCTCGAAGCCGAGGCGGCCCTCGTCCAGGCCGTGGGCCTTCTCGAAGGCCTCCAGGAGGCGGACGAAGGCGGAGACCTGCTCGGGGTAGGTCACCTTGGGAAGCGTGAGGACGAGGCCGTCGGGCAGGCCGCCGTTCTCGATGAGACCGGTGAGGAAGATGTCGGTGGTGCGGATGCCGCGGTCGCGTACGGCGGCCTCCATGCACTTCATCCGGATGCCCATGTACGGGGCGGCGGTCCCCTTCGCGTACGCCTCCGAGATCAGGCGGGCGGCGCGGGCGGCGTCGGCGTCCTCGTCCTGACCCGTGTATCCGTCCTCGAAGTCGACCCTGAGGTCTTCGATCGGCTCGCGCTCCAGCTTGGCGCGCACGCGGCCGTAGACGTCCTCGGCGAGCTCGTGGGAGAGGCCGAGGACCTCGGCGAAGGAGTCGGCGTCCCGGGCGTGCTCGTCGAGGGCGGCGAGGGCCTGGTCGCCCCAGGAGCGGATGGTTCCGGCGTCGAAGACGTTGCCGGGGACGTAGACGGTGTGGACGGGCTGGCGGGTGCCCGGGTCGCCCGGGTAGCGCCGGTCGAGCTCGGCGTCCACCGCTGCGAGGGAGGCGCTGATGCCCTCGCTGACCGCTCCGGCGAGGCTCGTCGACACCTTCTCCTGCTGACCCATCCCACATCCTCCTGTTTTCCGCTTCACGGAATCAACAATCCGTATAGCGAAGTTAGTAGCCGGTCGGGACCTGCGTCAATGGGTGTCCGAAACGGCCGGGGGCCGCGTGGTGATCATCACCACGCGGCCCCCGGACCGAACAGAACCGCAGGTCAGCCCTTACGGGTCTGAATCTCCTCGGTCAGCTGCGGGACGACGTCGAAGAGGTCGCCGACCACGCCGTAGTCGACGAGGTCGAAGATCGGGGCCTCGGCGTCCTTGTTGATGGCCACGATGGTCTTCGAGGTCTGCATACCCGCGCGGTGCTGGATCGCACCGGAGATGCCGGAGGCGATGTACAGCTGCGGAGAGACCGACTTGCCGGTCTGGCCGACCTGGTTGGAGTGCGGGTACCAGCCGGCGTCGACGGCGGCACGGGAGGCGCCGACGGCGGCACCGAGCGAGTCGGCGAGCTTCTCGATGACCGAGAAGTTCTCGGCGCCGTTGACGCCACGCCCGCCGGAGACCACGATCGCGGCCTCGGTCAGCTCCGGGCGCCCGGTCGACTCGCGCGGGGTGCGCGCGGTGACCTTGGTGCCGGTGGCCAGCTCGCCGAAGGAGACCGTGAGGGCCTCGACGGCACCGGCGGCCGGGGCGGCCTCGACGGGAGCCGAGTTCGGCTTGACCGTGATGACCGGGGTGCCCTTGGAGACACGGGACTTGGTGGTGAAGGAGGCGGCGAACGCGGACTGCGTCGCGACCGGGCCCTCGTCACCGGCCTCCAGGTCGACGGCGTCGGTGATGATGCCGGAGCCGATGCGGACCGCGAGGCGGGCCGCGATCTCCTTGCCCTCCGCGGAGGACGGGACGAGCACGGCGGCCGGAGAGACGGCCTCGTACGCGGCCTGCAGCGCGTCGACCTTCGGGACGACGAGGTACTCGGCGAACTCCGGGGCGTCGGCGGTCAGGACCTTCACGGCGCCGTGCTCGGCGAGCACGGCGGCGGTCTCGGCCGCACCGGTGCCGAGGGCGACGGCGACGGGCTCGCCCAGACGGCGGGCGAGCGTCAGCAGCTCCAGGGTGGGCTTGCGGACGGCTCCGTCGACGTGGTCGACGTAGACGAGAATCTCAGCCATGGGGATTCAATCTCCTGCGAACGAAAAGGGGGCGGGTCAGGTGGCTCGCGCGAGCCCTAGATGAACTTCTGGCTCGCGAGGTACTCGGCCAGCTGCTTGCCGCCCTCGCCCTCGTCCTTGACGATCGTGCCGGCCGTGCGGGCCGGACGCTCGGAGGCGGAGTCGACCGCGGTCCACGCGCCCTCCAGGCCGACCTCGTCGGCCTCGAGCTCGAGGTCCTCCAGGTCCAGGGACTCCACCGGCTTCTTCTTGGCGGCCATGATGCCCTTGAAGGACGGGTAGCGGGCCTCGCCCGACTGGTCCGTCACCGACACGACGGCCGGAAGCGACGCCTCCAGCTGCTCCGACGCGGTGTCGCCGTCGCGGCGGCCGGTCACCTTGCCGTCCTCGATCTTCACCTCGGAGAGCAGCGTGACCTGCGGAACGCCCAGGCGCTCGGCCAGGATCGCCGGGAGGACGCCCATGGTGCCGTCGGTGGAGGCCATACCGGCGATGACGACGTCGTAGCCGGTCTTCTCGATCGCCTTCGCCAGGACCAGCGAGGTGCCCATGACGTCGGAGCCGTGCAGGTCGTCGTCCTCGACGTGGACGGCCTTGTCGGCGCCCATCGACAGCGCCTTGCGCAGCGCATCCTTGGCGTCCTCGGGGCCGACGGTGAGGACGGTGACCTCGGCGTCGTCGGCCTCCTCGGCGATCTGGAGCGCCTGCTCGACCGCGTACTCGTCGAGCTCCGACAGCAGGCCGTCGACGTCGTCGCGGTCGACGGTCAGGTCATCGGCGAAGTGCCGGTCGCCGGTGGCGTCGGGCACGTACTTCACACAGACAACGATCCTCAAGCTCACGCCGGCTCTCCTACTGCATCGTCATAACTGGGCTGCCTTGTTGCTCGCAGCATAGGCGCCTGAAGGGCGGGTTTCCGGTCGGGGCGTCCGACCACTCCCACCGGAATATTACTCGTCAGTACACCCAGTCCGTTACCAGTAAGCAAGCGCTCAGGCATGTGACCTTGCCAACGCCGAGGGAAGGGAACCCTCAGTCGCGCAGGGCGTTGAAGCGCCCCTGGTGGTAGAGCAGCGGCCGGCCCGCTCCGGCCGGGTCGCCGGCGACGGCCTGGGCGATCACGATCCGATGATCCCCGGCCGGGACACGGGCCACAACGCGGCACACCAGCCAGGCGAGGACGCCGTCCAGGACCGGGACCCCCTCGGGGCCCTCGCTCCAGCGCGTCGGGTGACCGAACCGGTCGGCCCCGCTGCGGGCGAAGGTGTCCGCCAGCTCGCGCTGGTGCTCGCCGAGTATGTGGACGCCGACGTGCTCCGCCTCGGCGAGCACCGGCCAGCTGGACGACGAGGTGCCGACACCGAAGGAGAGGAGCGGAGGGTCGGCGGCGACGGAGCTGAGGGAGGTGGCGGTGAAGCCGACCGGGCGTTCGCCCCGGGCGGTGATGACCGCGACACCCGCCGCGTGCTGCCGGAAGACGGAGCGGAGGAGGTCGGGTGAGGCCGGGTGAGGTGCGCCGACGGTGCGGAGTTCGGGCGAAACCGTCATCGAGTCGTCCTTCTGCGAGGGGAGCGTACGAGGGGTCCTGGGGTTCTCAGACACCCGGACAGCGCGCGCTCGCGTGACGGGCCAGGTCGACGTGGGCCCGCCCGTGGAGAAGGAGTTCTGAAGGCACATCGTCAGACTGGCGATCGATGGCAGGTGCAGTCAAGCGGGTACCGGGATGTGGGAGATGTGTCACCGCGTCAGACCACCGCCCGGAGCGCCCCGTCGGACCCCGTCACACCGCCCGCCCCAGCGCGGCGATCACGTCCGCGCGGCGGGGCTGTCCGGAGGCGCGGACGACGACCCGTCCGGCGCGGTCGAGCACGAGCACGGTCGGAGTGCGGACGATGTCGTACTTCCGTGCGAGATCGAGCCGTTCCTCGGCGTCTATCTCGACGTGACCCACGCCCTCGACCATCCGGGCGACCTCGGCGAGGGTGCGGCGCGTGGCGCGACAGGGCTGGCAGAAAGCGGTGGAGAACTGGACGAGCGTGGCCCGCTCGCCCAGCTCGACGCCGTCCTCGCCGCCCAACCTCTCGGACTGTGCCGCCATGTCTCCGTCTCCCTCTCGCCCGTCACTCCCCCGGTGCAGCGCCCCACGCCGCCGATCGATTCCCGTCACGGCCACCGGGCGTGACGATTATCTCTCCGTACGAAGCCGTCAGGACTGGTCACGGGGGCCCACATGGGGCACGATCTGCCCAAAGCCGAAAACCTACGGCTGCGTAACTTCCGCCGGGAGAACCCTCCCCAGGCACAGAAGAAGGGGTTCCTCTCAGATGGCAGAACTCGTGTATCGGCCGGTCATCGGTGCCGCACTGACCTTGTTCAAGGCACTGGACCTCAAGATCGACACGCAGGGTTCGGAGCACATCCCGCGCACGGGTGGCGCGGTGCTCGTCAGCAACCACATCAGCTATCTGGACTTCATCTTCACGGGCCTGGCCGCGCTGCCGCAGAAGCGTCTCGTGCGCTTCATGGCCAAGGACTCGGTCTTCCGGCACAAGGTCTCGGGCCCGCTGATGCGCGGCATGAAGCACATCCCGGTGGACCGCTCCCAGGGCGAGCACGCCTACAAGCACGCACTGGAGTCGCTGAAGGCCGGGGAGATCATCGGCGTCTTCCCCGAGGCGACCATCTCGCAGTCCTTCACGCTGAAGAGCTTCAAGTCGGGTGCGGCGCGGCTGGCGCAGGAGGCCGGGGTGCCGCTGATCCCGATGGCCCTCTGGGGCACGCAGCGGATCTGGACCAAGGGCCGGCCGCGGAACTTCAAGCGCAGCCACATCCCGGTGACGATCCGGGTGGGCGAGCCGGTGGAGGCTCCCACCGACCAGTACGCGGGCGCCATCACCCGCCGTCTGCGCGAGCGCTGCCAGGAGCTCCTGGAGGCCGCGCAGCGCGCGTATCCCGTACGCCCCAAGGACGCGAGCGACACCTGGTGGGTCCCCGCACACCTCGGGGGCACGGCGCCGACCCCGGCCGAGGTGAAGGACGCCGGCTGACGCCGGCCCCCGCCCGGCGCCGACCCGCCGACATCGGGCTCACGGGTGGGCGGGCGCAGCCGGCCGGGTCGTCCACCGACCTGAGGAAACGTCACTCCGGCTGTCCGGCGGTGAGCCGACGCCGGTGACGCTGTTGCGATGCGCCGCCCCTGGTGCGCAGTCCGCAGAACGCCGCCCCCGTTACGCCCTCCGCGGTACGCCGACCCGACCCGTGACGACGTCTACTCCGGGTCGCGGACGGTGATCCGCGCCCCGGGGCTCAGCTTCTCCAGCGACTCGGCGAGCTCCGAGCCGGCCGCGAGGAGCTCGTCGCGCGTCATGGGCGTCAGCGACTCCAGCAGGAAGACCGCGTCGACGGTGTCGTCGTCGATCCGCGTGCGCGGCCCCTGGCGCCAGTTCCAGCGGCGGCAGGTGACCCCCGCCTCGTCACGCCAGACGATCTCGCCCGGCTCCGGGTGCTCCACCGTCTCCTCGCCGCCCGCCATGGTCACGAAGGGCTCGTCGCCGGTGGCCCGCACGAGGCTCATGCCGCCCTGGATGCGGTCGAGGTCCTCGCCGCCGGCCGGGACGAGGTACGCGACGCTGATGGCGTTGTAGGCGTCGACCAGCCGGTTGATCCGGGGGAGCCCGCCGTCGGCGAGGGCCCGCCTGGCCAGCGCCTCCGCGGAGTTGCGCGTACGGGAGGGCTTGGCGCCGAACGCGGAGTACGCCGCGCGCCAGGCCGCGATGTGCGGGTCCTGGTCCGGGGTCCGGCCCGCGAGCCGCTCGGCGAGACGGCGGGCCGCGTCGTCGAGCAGGGCCGAACTGGCTTCGTCACTGGGGCCGTTGACGAGTGCGTGGGCCTCGACGGCGAGGTGGGTGAAGCCGGGCACGAGGGCACGCACCTCGTCGGAGACCGTCAGGGTGAGGGGCATCGTCGTCCTTGCGTCAGAGGTCGGTGCGTCGGCGGCCGGTGCGTCGGCTGCGGCGTCAGAGGTCGGCCGGAAGGGTCCTGAGGAGTTCCAGACTGTCCGGCGCGGACCGCATGGCGCTCAGCACTCCCGCATGCGGTACAGAATACAGCACCGGATAGTCCACCTCATTGAACTCCGGGTCGGGCAGGAAGGCCAGCCGCTCCCGCTCCAGCGAAAACTCCGCCTCCTGACCCGGCAGGCCCCCGCGCGGATCCTGCCGGTGCCAGGTCTCCGTACCGGGCAGCCTGATCGCGACCAGCCCGTGCAGCACGTCGAACTTCTGGTAGCAGAGCGCCGCCGGAATCGACTCGGCACGCAGCAGCGCGACGAGCGCGTGCGCCTTGGCGTGGCAGATGCCGGTGCGCTGCGCGAGGACGTCGGAGGCGCGCCAGGTGACGCGCGGGTCCCCGGTGTCGCTCGAGTGCGGGATCTCGTCCCGCACGTACGCGAAGGCGGCCCGGGCGTATGCGTATACGTCAGGGTTCCGGGCCCGCAGCGCGGCGACCGTCTCGCGCACGACGGGGTGCTCATGGTCGACGACCTCGTCCGCGACGAGGTACGAGGAGAGTTCGGGGTGCTCCTGGATCAGCTCCATAGCCGGGGACCCTAGGAAGAGGACCGGCCGGAAGTCAATGACTTTCCGGCCGGTCGCATACCTATGCTATTCGAGAGAAAGCGCTACCGCGCCATCTCCTCCTTCAGCGCCTGGAGGAAGGCATCGACGTCGTCCTCCGTGGTGTCGAAGGAGCACATCCAGCGCACGTCACCCGCGGCCTCGTCCCAGAAGTAGAAGCGGAACCGCTTCTGCAGGCGGGTGCTCACCTCGTGCGGGAGCCGCGCGAAGACCGCGTTGGCCTGCACCGGGTAGAGGATCTCGACCCCGTCCACCTCGCGCACGCCGGCGGCGAGGCGCTGCGCCATCGCGTTGGCGTGCGAGGCGTTGCGCAGCCACAGGTCCTTGGCGAGCAGCGCCTCCAGCTGCACCGACACGAAGCGCATCTTGGACGCGAGCTGCATGGACAGCTTCCGCAGATGCTTCATGTGGCTGACCGCGTCCGGGTTCAGGACGACGACCGCCTCGCCGAACAGCATGCCGTTCTTGGTGCCGCCGTACGAGATCACGTCCACGCCCGCCGCGTTGGTGAACGCCCGCATCGGGACGTTCAGGGACGCGGCGGCGTTGGCTATCCGGGCGCCGTCGAGGTGCACCTTCATGCCCTTGGCGTGGGCGTGCTCCACGATGGCCCGGATCTCGTCCACGGTGTAGACGGTGCCCAGCTCGGTGTTCTGGGTGATCGAGACGACCTGCGGCATGGCGCGGTGCTCGTCCTCCCAGCCCCAGGCCTGCCGGTCGATCAGCTCGGGGGTGAGCTTGCCGTCCGGGGTGGGCACGGTGAGCAGCTTGAGGCCGCCCATCCGCTCCGGGGCGCCGCCCTCGTCCACGTTGATGTGCGCGGACTCGGCGCAGATCACGGCTCCCCAGCGGTCGGTCAGCGCCTGGAGGGCGGTGACGTTCGCGCCGGTGCCGTTGAACACCGGGAAGGCCTCGGCGCTCGGGCCGAAGTGGCTGTGCATGATGCGCTGGAGGTGCTCGGTGTAGTCGTCCTCGCCGTAGGCGATCTGATGACCGCCGTTGGCGAGCGCGATGGCCGCGAGCACCTCCGGGTGAGCGCCGGCGTAGTTGTCGCTGGCGAAGCCCCGGACCGACGGGTCGTGGTGACGACGGGCGTCGGTCCTGGGGGGCAGGGCCGGGGTCACGGCTTGGGGGTCAGCCACAGACGCTGTCCATTCACTTCCTGTGCGGGCCGGTCCCAGACGGCGACGATCTCGGCGGCCAGATCGTCGACGTCGGTGAAGCCCGCGAACTTCGCATTCGGGCGCTCGGCGCGCATGGCGTCGTGCACCAGTGCCTTGATCACCAGGATGGCAGCCGCGGCCTGGGGGCCCTCGTCGCCCCCCGCCTTGCGGAAGTCGTCGCCCATGGCGAGCGTCCACGCCTCGGCCGCCGCCTTGGCCGCGGCGTAGGCCGCGTTCCCGGCGGTGGGCTTCGAGGCGCCCGCGGCGCTGATCAGCAGATAGCGGCCCCGGTCGCTGCGGCCCAGCGCGTCGCGGAAGGCGAGGGAGGTGGACTGGACCGTGCGGATGAGGAGCTTCTCCAGGAAGTTCCAGTCGGCGAGGTCGGTCTCACCGAAGGAGGCGCTGCCGCGCCAGCCCCCGACGAGGTGGACGAGCCCGTCGATCCGGCCGAACTCCTTCTCGGTCTTGTCGGCCCACTCCCGGGCCGCGCCGAGATCGAAGAGGTCGACCGTGTCGCCGACGACCGTGGCGCCGCCGTGGGCGTACCGTGCGGCGTCGACCGCCTCGGCCAGGCGGGCCGGGTCGGCGTCGGCTCCTACGACGATGGCGCCGGCGTCGGCGAGGCGCATCAGCGTCGCCCGCCCGGCAGGTCCGGCCGCTCCCGCGACCGCGACGACGGCACCCTCCAGCGGCCCGCCGTTCCCGTTGCCGTTCATGGTCGTCCCCTCCTCCTCCGTGACTGGGTTCACGCGGCAGCCTGCTCGGTCCGCGAAGCGTTCGCGGCGGTGATGCCCTTGGTGGAGGCGATCACGTCCTTCAGCTTCTTGGACAGGGCCTCATAGAACATGCTGAGCGGAAACTCGTCCGGAAGCACGTCGTCGACGAGCTTGCGGGGCGGGAGGGTCAGGTCCAGGGCGTCGGGGCCCTTGGCCCACTTCGATCCGGGGTGCGGGGCGAGGTAGGTGGAGACCAGGTCGTACGCCTTGAACCAGTGGACCAGCTTCGGGCGGTCGATGCCGTCGCGGTACAGCTTCTCGATCTCGGCGCAGAGCTGGTTGGTGACCTCGGGGGCACGGTTCCAGTCGATCTTGAGCTTGTTGTCGGTCCAGCGCACGACCTCGTGCTTGTGGAGGTACGCGAAGAGGAGCTGGCCGCCCAGACCGTCGTAGTTCCGGTTGCGGTCACCGGTGACCGGGAAACGGAACATCCGGTCGAAGAGGACGGCGTACTGGACGTCACGGCCGTGGGCGTTGCCCTCGGCCTCCAGCTTCACGGCCTCCTTGAAGGCGGTGAGGTCGCAGCGCAGCTCCTCCAGGCCGTACATCCAGAACGGCTGGCGCTGCTTGATCATGAACGGGTCGAACGGCAGGTCGCCGTGGCTGTGGGTGCGGTCGTGGACCATGTCCCAGAGCACGAACGCGGCCTCGCAGCGCTGCTGGTCCTCGATCATGGCCGCGATGTCCTCGGGCAGCTCGATCCCCAGGATGTCGACGGAGGCCTCGGTGACCTTGCGGAAGCGGGCGGCCTCGCGGTCGCAGAAGATGCCGCCCCAGCTGAAGCGCTCGGGGGCCTCGCGCACGGCGATGGTCTCGGGGAAGAGGACGGCCGAGTTGGTGTCGTAGCCCGGCGTGAAGTCCTCGAAGGTGATGCCGCAGAAGAGCGGGTTGTCGTAGCGGGTGCGCTCCAGCTCGGAGAGCCACTCCGGCCACACCATGCGGAGCACGACCGCTTCGAGGTTGCGGTCCGGGTTGCCGTTCTGGGTGTACATCGGGAAGAGCGCCAGGTGCTGGAGCCCGTCCTGACGGTCCGCGGCGGGCTGGAACGCCAGCAGGGAGTCGAGGAAGTCGGGGACCTCGAAGCCGCCGTCGGCCCACGTGCGCAGGTCGGCGACGAGCGCGCGGTGGTAGGCGGCGTCGTGCGGGAGCAGCGGGGAGAGCCGCTCGACCGCGTCCACGATCCGCTCGACCGCGCTCTCGGCCTGGGCGCGGGACGGTGCGCCCTCGGCCTCGAAGTCGATGGAGCCGTCCTTGCTCTGCCAGGGGCGGATCTCCTCCACGGCATTCTTGAGCTCGGGCCAGGCAGGGTGCTCGATCACCGGGGCAGCGGTGAGTATCCCCCCACCGGTCACGTCCTGCACAAGAATTTCCGTCATGTCACTTCCTCCACAGGAGAACCTCGCGTCAAGCCACCGTATCCGGCGGCGCTTCCTCCGGACAAGAGGGGGAAGAGAAAATATCCTGCGCGACCCCCATGGTCACCGCTGTTTTTCCTGTGCGACGAGGTTTGAGCGCTCGCATCCCCTGCTCTGGCGGTCGAGCGCCGGGCCCCGACGCACCGGACGCCGGCACGGTCGCGCGAAGGCGAGGATCGGGGAACCGATCCGCCGGAGGAGGGCCTTCCGACGGCACGCGCGCATGCGCTTCCTTCTTGCGGTGAAGTCATTAGGCTGCGCCCCGAGCCGCACCGGGAGCCCGGAGGGACCCGGGCCCGGACATCGACGGAAGCGAGAAGATCTTGAGTTTCCTCACCATCGGTCACCGCGGTGTCATGGGCGTCGAGCCCGAGAACACCCTGCGTTCCTTCGTCCGCGCCGAACGGTCCGGTATGGACGTCATCGAGCTGGACCTCCATCTGAGCAAGGACGGCGCCCTCGTCGTCATGCACGACGCCGACGTCGGCCGTACCACCGACGGCAGCGGCCCGATCGCCGAGAAGACCCTGGCGGAGCTGCGCGAGCTCGACGCGGGGCACGGGGAGCGCGTCCCCGTCTTCGAAGAGGTCCTGGACGCGGTGCGGTCCCCGCTCCAGGCGGAGATCAAGGACGTGGCGGCGGCCAGGACGCTCGCCGAGGTGATGAACCGGCGCGACCTGGTCGGCCGTGTGGAGGTCCTCTCCTTCCACGACGAGGCGCTCGCCGAGGTGGCCCGGCTGGTCCCCGGAGCCCGTACCGCGCTGGTCGCCGAGGAGTGGGACGCGGACATCGTGGACCGGGCGAAGGCCGTCGGGGCCGGCGCGCTCGTCCTGAGCATCCAGCACCTGACCCTGGAGACGGTCGAGCACGCCCACCGTGAGGGACTGCGGGTGATCGGCTGGGTGGTGAACACGCAGGACCATCTGCGGCTGGTCCGCGCCCTGGAGCTGGACGGTGCGACGACCGACTATCCGGAGATCCGCCGCACCGGCCGCTTCACGGCCTGAGCCGCGGGCCGAGGCCCGCGAGCGGAGGGCCGCGAGCCGAGAGCCGGGCCCCGGCCTCAGACCAGCGGCTTCACCAGGAGCTCGAACTGCAGGTCGTCCCGCTGCGGGACGCCGAAGCGCTCGTCGCCGTACGGGAACGGCGTCATCCGTCCCGTACGGCGGTAGCCGCGCCGCTCGTACCAGGCGATGAGCTCCTCGCGCACCGAGATCACGGTCATGTGCATCTCGCTCACGCCCCAGATCTCCCGCACCCGGCGCTCGGCCTCTTCGATGATGCGCCGGCCGAGGCCCGCGCCCTGGAGCTCGGGGCGGACGGCGAACATGCCGAAGTAGGCGGCGTCACCCCGGTGTTCGAGCTGGCAGCAGGCGACGATCCCGCCGTCCCTCTCCACCACCATCAGCCGGCTGCCCGGGGTGGTGATGACGGCCCGCACACCCTCGGCGTCGGTCCGCCGGCCCTGCAGGATGTCCGCCTCGGTGGTCCAGCCGGCCCGGCTGGAGTCGCCGCGGTACGCCGATTCGACGAGCGGCACGAGGGCCGCGACGTCGTCCTCCACCGCGTCGCGGTAGGTGATCCGGCCGGTGTCCTGCGACGTGGCGGTGTCCATGCTGTTCGGGTCTCCCCTCGGAGGCGCTGGCGATCCCCCCGAGCGTAGCGCCCCGGCGTGTGCTCCCCACGTACGCCTGTGCGCTCGCGTGCGCCCGGCCGGGGGTGGGCATCGACGGGGAGGGAGACCTGGGGAGGTGTGCCGTGCACGGACCGGCCTTGTCGGCCTGGCTGATGCTGACGCTGTGCGGGGCGAGCGGGGCGTACTGCCTGCTGCGCGCGCGTCGCTGCGCGGGCGAGGAGCGCAGGACGGCGGCGGGCGAGGCGGTGATGGGATTCGGGATGGCCGCGATGGCGCTGCCCGCCGCGGTCGTGACGCCTCCGGCGTGGTGGTGGTCGGTGTACGCGGCGGTGTTCGGGGCGGCGGCGGTGCACGCGCTGATGTCGGTACGGCGCGGCGGTCACCACCTGCACCACCTGGTGGGGTCGCTGGCGATGGTCTACATGGCGTGGCCCGTCCAGGGCGCGGCGCACGGCGCGCACGGCAGCGGCGGCGGAGGAAGCGCCCCGGCGGTGACGGCGGCGCTGCTCCTCTACTACGTCGCGTACGTGCTCCGCTCGGGCGCCCGACTGGTGCCGGTGGCGGCCTCGATGGGGACGCCGGCGGTGGCCTCGGCGACGGCCTCGACGGCTCTGTCCGCGGGCGGACCCGCGCCGGCGTGGGTCGTGCGGCCCGAGTTCACGCTCGTGTGCCGGCTGTCCATGGCCCTCGCGATGCTGGCGATGCTCGTCGCGCTGTGAGCGGGCGCGCCGGGCACGGCCGTGGCGTACGTCACTTGGCGCGCCCGGCCGTACCCGGGCGTAGCACGGCCTCATAGTCTTGCGTCATGTTGGTCTCCCTCGCGTTGCTCGCGCTCGGCGTCCTGACGGCCGCCGTGGCCCCGCGACTGCTGTCGCGGTCCGACTGGGCGGAACGCGAGCCCGTGGTGGCGTTGTGGATGTGGCAGTGCGTGGTGGCGGCGGTGCTGCTGTGTTTCGCGCTGTCGATGACGTTCAGCGCGGCGGCGGCCTGGCAGGGGGTGCGGGGCCACGTCTTCGTCGGCGCGCCGAGCCGGGTGGTCGAGGCGTACGAACTGGGCACCCACCAGCCGTGGTCGGGGGCCCTCGCAGTGATCCTCGCCTGTGGCGGGCTGTGGACCGGCGCGATGCTGACGCGGGAGATCCGGGGGGCGCGGGCCCGCCGCCGACGGCGGCGCGGCGAACTGCTCGTCCGCTCCCCGCTGTTGCCCGGTGAGGAGCCGGGAAGCGGGCGGCTGGTCGTCCTGGAGGGGGAGCGCCCCGACGCCTGGTGGCTGCCGGGCACCACGCCGCAGTTGGTCATCACGACGGCGGCGCTGCGCCGGCTGAAGGGGCGCCAGCTCGACGCCGTCCTCGCCCACGAGCAGGGACACGCCCGGGCGCGCCACGACTGGCTGCTGCACTGCTCGGGCGCGCTCGCGGGCGGTTTCCCGGGGATTCCGGTCTTCGCGGCCTTCCGTGACCAGATGCACCGGCTCGTGGAGCTGGCGGCCGACGATGTCGCGTCCCGTCGGTTCGGACGGCTCACGATCGCGCTGGCACTGGTCGAACTCAACGAGGAGCGTGGGGTGTTCGGCCCCGGCTCGACATCCGGCGCGGACCTCCCCGGACGGGTGAACCGTCTCCTGACGGCCGCGCCCCGGCTCACCGCTGGGCGGCGGCTGCGGCTGACGGCCGCCGCGGCGCTGGTGCCGGTGGTGCCGGTCCTGGTGGCGTTCGTCCCCGCCCTGAAGGCGCTCGGGTAGCGCGGACGGCGCGGACGCGGTGTGCCGGCGTGAACGTCGGGGAAGATCGGCCCATGCGCTCCTCCGCCCTGGTCTCCGCTGCCCTCGCCGTGCTGCTGCTCGTCCTTGTGGTGGTGGGCTGGCCCCCGCTTCTCTCCCTGGACCGATCGGTCGCCGACGGGCTGCACCGCAGCGCGCTGGCCGAGCCCGGGTTCACACATGCCAACCGGATCCTGACGGACTGGGTGTGGGACCCGTGGACGATGCGCGCGCTGATCACCGTCACCGTCCTCGTGCTGTGGTGGCGCCGCGAGCGGTGGCTGGCGCTGTGGGTGGCGGCCGCGACACTCCTCGCGTCGGGGGTGCAGCAGGGGCTGAAGGCGGCGGTCGGCAGGCCGCGGCCCGGCTGGCCCGACCCGGTCGACTCGGCGCAGTACGCGGCCTTCCCGTCCGGGCACGCGATGACCGAGACGGTGGGCTGGGGCCTGCTGCTCTGGGTCTTCGCCCTGCACTGGCGGGAGACCTGGCGTGGCTGGAGCCTGCTCGCCGTGGCCGCGCTGGTGTCGGTGCTCGGGGTGGGGTGGACCCGGATCTACCTGGGCGTGCACTGGCTGTCGGACGTCGTGGCCGGCTGGCTCCTGGGCTGGTGCGTCGTCGCCGGGGCGATCGTCACGTACCGCCGTTACGGCGCCGTGTGGCACGAGAGGGCCGCGAGGAGCACCGACCGCGCGGATCCTCCGGGGACAGGCGGGGGCAGAATGGGAGAGACAACGTGAAGCCGCCTGTTCTGGACGATCCCCCGCGTCGCCCAGAACAGACGGCAAACCCACTGACCAGCCATGAAGGCGCGGCAGCAGACTGCGCTGAGTATATTGGCTGCGAGCCAGTCAACGCAGGAGTCCAGCATGTCCCCGCGTAGCCCAGAGGTCAATGAAGAGCTTCGGCGACGCTCACGTGAGCGACTTCTCCAGGCCACGGTCGAGCTTGTGTCGGAGCGCGGGTACGAGGCGACGACCCTGGGCGACATCGCCGAGCGGGCCGGTTCGGCCCGCGGTCTGATCTCGTACTACTTCCCCGGCAAGCGGCATCTGCTGCAGTCGGCGGTGCACCGGCTGATGCACCTGACCCTGGAGGAGGCGCTGGAGCGCGAGCCGCGCACGGAGGACGGGCGTGAGCGGATGGCGCGCGCCATCGACGCCGTGCTCGGCCTGGCCGTGGATCATCCGGTGCTGATGCGGACGCACATGGCGGGCATCCTTCAGGCCGAGGGTTTCGTGCAGTGCCCGGAACAGCAGCGGCTGGCGCTCCTGCTGCGGGACACGATGGCGCGGTACGGCTCCGCGAACGTGGACGCGGACTATCCGCTGCTGCGGGCGCTGCTGATGGGCGCGGTCGTGGCGGTGCTGCTGCCGGGGGCGCCGATGCCGGTGACGCGGCTGCGGGGGGAGCTGTTCCAGCGGTACGGACTGGACTGGGAGCAGGGCATGCCGCCGGACGGGGGTCCGCCCGACGGCATGCCGTTCACGGCCTCGGTGTTACCGGTCCGTGTGCCGCGTCAGTCCTCGAAGTCGTCGAAGTAGTCCGGCTGGGTCTGGACGTTGAGGGCGTCCATCCGTACCCGCTTCGCCGGGTCCGTACGACGGTCGTCGAGCTTCAGGACGTCGAAGCCCTTGGCGATGTCGTTCGAGTAGATGTAGCCGTTGTAGTAGTACGCGGACCACGAACCGCCCGTGCTGATGGTGGTGGCGGAGAGCGGACCGCGCTCGAAGTAGGCGATCTCCTTCGGCTTGCGGGAGTCGGTGAAGTCCCAGACGGAGACACCGCCCTGGTACCACGCCTGGACCATGAGGTCCTTGCCCTTGACCGGGATCAGCGAGCCGTTGTGGGCGACGCAGTTCTCGGTGTCGGCCTGGTGGCGCGGGATCTTGAAGTAGCTGCGGAAGACGAGTTCGCGGTGCTTGCCCCTGCCGACGATGTCGTAGATGCCGTCCGCGCCGCGGTTCGGGCCCACGGCCTCGTTGCAGGTCGCGCCGGAGCCGCCGCCGAGCTCGTCGGTGAAGACGACCTTGTTCGCCTTCTGGTTGAAGGTCGCCGAGTGCCAGAACGCGAAGTTGACGTTGTCCTGGACGCGGTCGATGACCTTCGGACGCTCGGGGTCCTCGATGTCGAAGAGGATGCCGTCGCCCATGCAGGCGCCGGCCGCGAGGTCCTTGCCCGGCAGCACGGTGATGTCGTGGCAGCCGGTGGTCTTGGAGACGCCCGGGTTGGTCGGGCCGCCGGGGTTGCCGCCGCCGTCCGGGCCCTCACCGGGGAAGAGGACGGGGAAGGAGACGATCGCGGCCTTCTCCGGGGCCTTGCGCGGCACCTTGATGACCGAGATGCCGTCGTGCGGCGGCTGGCAGTCCGGGAACGCCGCGTTGGGCGAGTAGGACGAGACGTAGACGTACACGTCCCGCTTCTCCGGCACCAGCGTGTGGGTGTGCGAACCGCAGGCGGTCTCGACGGCGGCGACGTACCTCGGGTTCCTGATGTCGCTGATGTCGAAGATCTTCATGCCCTCCCAGGAGGACTTCTCCGTGGCGGGCTGGCTGACGCTGGCACAGGAGTTGTCGCTGCGGGAGGAGTCGGTGGAGAGGAAGACGAGGTTGCCGGAGACGGAGATGTCGTTCTGCGAGCCGGGGCACAGCACCTGGGCGACCGTCTTCGGCTCGCGCGGGTTGCTGATGTCGAAGATCCGGAAGCCGTCGTAGTTGCCCGCGAAGGCGTACCTGCCCTGGAAGGCCAGGTCGGAGTTGGTGCCCGCGAGAGCGTCCTTGGGGATGTTCACGAGGTGCTGGATGTTGTCGCTGTGCACGATCTCGTCCACGCCGGGTATCTCGCCGCTCTGGATGGCGGACCGGGCTTCGGCCGCCTGTTCCGCGGAGACGGTGCCCTGCGACGCGGGGGCGTCACCCGGGTCGGGTGTGGCGGCCGCGGGACCTGCGGCGAGCAGGCTGACCAGCAGTCCGGCCGCGGCGGTCGCCACACCCAGGCCTCTGATCCGAGCACGCGGGGTGCGCGTGATGCGGGTGGTTCGCAACGAAGTCACTCCGTCCTCCCTTGTATCCGTTCGTAGTTGAACGGTTGATGGACCCCGGCAGTATCGTCCTTAGCGTGCACATCTCAACAGATGGCAACACACATGTCATGAAGGTTTTTGATCGACTTCTCGTGGAAGCGTGCTAGGAACAGTCCCCCCGGCCATGTTTCGGCCCCTGCCCCCGGAACCATCCCTGGAGGTCGCCTTGTTGAACCGCCGTAACCGCGGAGCCGTCGCCGTGGCGCTCACCGCCGTCGCCGTGCTGGCGCTCGCCGCCTGCGACTCGGGCTCGGGCTCCGGCTCGGGAGGCGAGCCGCAGAGCCAGGGCTCCACCGGGCCCGCGGTCGTGGCACCGGGGAAGCCGGGCGAGCCGGCGCGGAGGATATCCCCCGCCGAGGCGTCCAAGCTGCTGCCCGACGGCAAGCCCAACGCGGCGGACTTCTCCTACGCCCAGATGATGGTCGTCCATCACCGGCAGGCGCTCACGATGACCGCTCTCGTACCGGACCGGGCCGGGTCCGAGCAGATCAAGAAGCTGGCGGAGCGGATCACGGCGGCGCAGAAGCCGGAGATCGGCGCGATGGAGGGTTGGCTGAAAACCAACGGCGGCCCGCGCGAGCAGCCCGGGCACGACCACCACACGATGCCGGGGATGGCGACCGAGGCTCAGCTCGCGTCCCTCAGGAACGCCAAGGGCAAGGCCTTCGACGAGCTGTTCCTGAAGCTGATGATCACGCACCACGACGGCGCGGTGACGATGGCGGCGGAGGTGCTGGGCAACGGGAACAACGTGCTCGTGGAGGAGATGGCGAACGACGTGATCGCGCAGCAGACGGCGGAGATCAACCGGATGCGGTCGATGTAGGCCCGGGCCTCGGGTCGAGGACCGGGCCCGGGTCGAGGACCGGGCCCGGCGTCGCGGACCGGGCCCGGGTCGTGTCGCGCATCTCCCCTCCGGGGGCTTCCGGTGGGATGCTGGAAGCCTCTCGGCGGGCTTTCCCGCGGCGGGAAGGAGTACGGACGTGCTTCGTGTCGCTGTCGTCGGTTCCGGGCCCAGCGGGGTCTACACGGCCCAGTCGCTGGTCCAGCAGTCGGCGGTGCCCGGGATCCGGGTCGACGTCCTGGACCGGCTGCCGTGCCCCTACGGCCTGGTCCGCTACGGCGTCGCGCCCGACCACGAGAAGATCAAGTCGCTGCAGCAGAACCTCCGCGCGGTCCTGGAGGACGAGCGGATCGCCTTCGTCGGCGACGTCGAGATCGGCACGCGAGGGCTGACCCCGGCCCGCCTCCTGGAGCTGTACCACGCGGTCGTGTACTGCGTGGGCGCGGCACGGGACCGGCGCCTCGGAGTGCCCGGCGAGGACCTGGAGGGCAGCTGCTCGGCCACGGACTTCGTCTCCTGGTACAGCGCGCACCCCGACGCCTCGGCCAACGGTTTCACCGGCTCCGGGACCGGCCTGGACGGCCGTTCCGCGGTCGTCATCGGCGTGGGCAACGTGGCGGTGGACGTCACCAGGATCCTGGCGCGGGGCGTGGACGAGCTGCGGCCGACGGACGTGCCCGAGGGCGCGCTCAGGGCGCTGGAGGCCAGCCGGGTGCGCGAGGTGCACATGGTGGGCCGGCGCGGGCCCGGGCAGGCGAAGTTCACGACGAAGGAGCTGCGGGAGCTGGGCGGACTGCCGGGTGTGCGGGTGGGGGTGGAGGCGGGCGACCTGGCCCTGGATCCGTCGTTCGCCGATCCTTCGGGCCTGCCCGCGGTGAACCGGCGGAACCTGGAGGTCGTCCGGGGCTGGGCGGCCGGCGACGCCGAAGGGGACGACGTGGCGCGCGGGATCCGGTTGCGGTTCTTCCTCCGCCCCGTGGAGCTGCTCGGCGAGAACGGCCGTGTGACCGCGGTCCGTTTCGAGCGGACCGAGCCGGACGGCGCCGGGGGTGTGCGGGGCACCGGCCGCTTCGAGGAGATCGAGGCCCAACTGGTCCTGCGGGCCGTCGGGTACAAGGGGGTTCCGCTGCCCGGGCTGCCCTTCGACGAGGCCCGGGGCACGGTTCCGAACGAGGCGGGACGGGTGCTGCGGGACGGCTCCCCGTCGCTCGGAGAGTACGTGGCCGGCTGGATCAAGCGCGGCCCGACGGGCGTCATCGGCACGAACCGCCCGTGCGCGAAGGAGACGGTGGCGTCGCTGCTGGCCGACGTGGCGGAGCTGGCGGGCCGCGAGGTGGCGGGAGACCCGCTCGGCGCGCTGCGCGACCTGGGTCACGAGCCGGTCGCCTGGCGGGGCTGGCTGTCGATCGAGGAGGCGGAGTCGGCACTCGGGCACGCGCTGGGTCGTGGGCGGGTGAAGATCCCCGACTGGGCGGGGCTGCGGGCCGCGGCCCGCGACGACGCGGCCGGGCACGGCTGAGACCGGCGCCCGCCGCCTCCGACTCCGTGCCGCCCCCCCCGCTCTCCGAGCTCGCCCCTCCGTCCTCCGGGCCCGCCTCCCCCCACGGCCGAAACACGCCGTTGACCTGGGGAGACGCCTGTTCCGGGAGCCACTGTCAGTGGTCGGGTGCAGACTGGCCCGTATCCGCGACAACGGCGTCCTGGAGGTGTCGGCCATGCCCGACGTAGTACTGACCGTAGGTACCCGCAAGGGTCTGTTCGTCGGCCGACGGCGCGACGGCCGGTGGGAGTTCGACGAACCCCACTTCAACGCGCAGGCGATCTATTCGGTCGCCATCGACACGCGCCGCGCGACCCCGCGGCTGCTCGTCGGCGGGGACAGTTCGCACTGGGGTCCGTCCGTCTTCCACTCCGACGACTTCGGCGCGACGTGGACCGAGCCCACGAAGCCCGCCGTCAAGTTCCCCCAGGACACGGGCGCTTCGCTGGAGCGCGTCTGGCAGCTGCACCCGGCGCCCGCGCACTCCCCCGACGTCGTCTACGCCGGGACGGAGCCGGCCGCCCTGTTCAGATCCGAGGACGGCGGGGAGTCGTTCGAGCTGGTCCGTCCGCTCTGGGAGCACCCCACCCGCTCCCAGTGGGTGCCGGGTGGTGGCGGTGAGGCCGTGCACACGATCGTCACCGACCGGCGCGACCCCGAGGCCGTGACGGTGGCGGTCTCGACGGCCGGGGTGTTCCGCTCCCGGGACGGCGGGGCGAGCTGGGCCCCCTCCAACCAGGGTGTGTCGGCGGTCTTCCTGCCCGATCCCGACCCCGAGTTCGGCCAGTGCGTGCACAAGATCGCGCAGGACGCCGGCGATCTGGACCGGCTCTACCTGCAGAACCACTGGGGGGTGTACCGCAGCGACGACGCGGGCGGGAAGTGGACCGACATCGGCGCGGGTCTGCCCTCCGACTTCGGCTTCGCCGTGGCCGCGCATCCCCATCGGGCCGATGTGGCCTACGTGTTCCCCATCAACGCCGACGCGGACCGGGTGCCCGCCGGCCACCGCTGTCGGGTCTACCGTACGAGTGACGCCGGGGAGCACTGGGAGCCGCTGAGCGCCGGTCTCCCCGAGGGCGACCACTACGGCACGGTGCTGCGGGACGCGATGTGCACGGACGACGGGGACCCGGCCGGCGTCTACTTCGGCAACCGCAACGGCGAGGTGTACGCGAGCGCCGACGACGGGGACAGCTGGCGGCTCCTCGCCGAGCATCTGCCCGACGTGCTCTGTGTACGGGCGGCGGTGATCGGGTGAGAGGACCCGGCACTGCGCCAGTAGAGTGACGGCCGTGGCAGCACGACCGTTGAATGAGATCGTCGAGCCGGGCTGGGCGCACGCGCTCGCGCCGGTGGCCGACAACATCGCCGCGATGGGCGACTTCCTGCGCCGGGAGATCGCCTCCGGGCGCACCTACCTGCCCGCCGGAGCGAACGTCCTGCGCGCCTTCCAGCAGCCCTTCGACGAGGTGCGGGTCCTGATCGTCGGACAGGACCCCTACCCGACGCCGGGACACGCCGTGGGGCTGAGCTTCTCGGTGGCGCCGGAGGTGAGTCCGCTGCCACCGAGCCTGGAGAACATCTTCCGGGAGATGCACACCGATATGGGGCTTCCGCGGCCCTCGAACGGTGATCTGACCCCGTGGACCCGCCAGGGGGTGCTGCTGCTCAACAGGGCGCTCACCACGGCGCCGAGAAAGCCCGGGGCGCACCGCGACAAGGGCTGGGAGGCGGTGACCGAGCAGGCCATTCGCGCGCTGGCCTCGCGGGGCAAGCCGCTGGTGTCCGTGCTGTGGGGGCGAGACGCGCGCAATCTGCGTCCGCTGCTCGGCGACCTGCCGGCGATCGAGTCCTCGCACCCCTCCCCCATGTCCGCGGACCGCGGCTTCTTCGGGTCGCGGCCCTTCAGCCGCACCAACGAACTGCTTCTGCGTCAGGGGGCGCAGGAGGTGGACTGGCGGCTGCCGTGACGGCCGGCGCCGAGGGCTGGGTCGTCGGGGTCGACTCGGGGGGTTCCGGGCTGCGGACCGCCCTGGCGCGTGCCTCGGACGGGCGGGCCGTGGAGACCGTGGAGTCCCGTGAGCCGGTGCGGACGGGCCCGGGCGGGATCGAGGCGGCTCATCTGCTCGGGCAGTTGCTGCCCGCCGTGGAGTCGCTGCGGGGCCGCGCGGGGGCCGGACCCGTGATCGCCCTCGCCGTGGGCGCCGCCGGTATGGCGACGCTCGGCGAGGAGCTGCGGGCGGTCCTGCCCGGCGCGTTGGAGCAGGCCCTCGGCGTAGGGCGCCTGGCCCTGGCGGCCGACGCCGTCACGGCGTACGCGGGAGCGCTCGGGCAGCGCCCCGGCGCCGTCGTCGCGGGAGGCACGGGCCTCATCGCGCTCGGTACGGACCTGAGGGCCTGGCGCCGTGCCGACGGCTGGGGTCATCTGCTGGGCGACTGCGGGGGCGGTGCCTGGGTCGGCCGTGCCGGTCTGGAGGCCGCGATGCGGGCGCACGACGGCCGGCGTGGCGGTTCGGCCGCGCTGCTCGCCCGCGCCGAGGCGCGGTTCGGCCCGGCGGCCGGTCTGCCGGGCGCGCTGTACCCCCGGACCGACCGTCCTGCCGTGCTCGCGTCGTTCGCGCCCGACGTGGCCGGCTGCGCGGCGGACGGCGACCCGGTGGCGACGGAGATCCTGCGGCTCGCGGCCGGGCACGTGGCCGAGGCCGCGGCAGCCGTGTGCCCGGCTCCGGGTGCGTACGAAGTCGCTCTGACGGGTGGTCTGTTCAAGCTGGGTGAGCCTCTGCTCGCACCGCTGCGCGAGGAGCTGGCGGAGCAACTGCCGCACGCCCGGCAGACGTCGGCGGCCGGGGATCCGCTGTCGGGGGCGCTCGCCCTCGCGACCGCGCTGGCGACGGATTCACTACGGCTGCCGGTGGACCCGAAGTTGTTGCATGTAACCGCGTAAGCCGCGGTTCGGACAAAGAGGGGCAGATAACGCTCTGCTGCACCTCACCGCAGTGCTCGGCGGGCAAAACCAGTAGCATGCGGCGCCATGAGCTCCCCCACTGGGCCTGCTTCCGGCCTGCCTGTACGAATGCCGCGACCCCGCCAGCCCGGACGACACCGTCGCCCCGAACCCGTGGCGGCGCCCGAGGGCGCTCCCGCGCTGGTTCTCGCTGTTCCCGGTGTGCCGTCGGCCGCCATACGCTCGCTGGCCGAAGAGGTCGTGAGCATCGCCCGTTCCGAGCTGCCCGGCCTGGAGGCCGCGATCGGCTACCTCGACGGGGACGACGCCGAGTACCCCACCCTCGGAAGCGTGCTGGCGCGCGCCGAGGCGCTCCGCACCGAGCGGTACCAGCTGGCGCTGGCGGCCGGCCGTGAGGCCAGCGCCCCGGAGGGTGCCGCCGCGGTCGTCGTTCCGCTGCTCGCCGGCCCGGACAGCGCGCTGATGCGCCAGATCCGCCAGGCCGTGATGGACAGCGGCAACGTTGCCGAGCTGACCGACGTCCTCGGTCCGCACCCGCTGCTCGCCGAGGCGCTGCACGTGCGCCTGTCGGAGGCCGGTCTGGCCCGCGCGGACCGCGCGCGTCTCTTCACGGTCGCCACGGCCGCCGACGGCATCGTCCTCGCGACGGTCGGCGGCGAGGAGGCCGTGCAGGCCGCCGGCATCACCGGCATGCTGCTGGCCGCGCGCCTGGCCGTCCCGGTGATGGCCGCCGCGCTCGACCAGGAGGGTTCGATCACCGCGATCGCCGAGCAGCTGCGCGGCTCCGGCTCGGAGCAGCTGGCGCTGGCCCCGTACCTCATCGGCCCCGAGCTGGCCGACGGCCTGCTCGACGCCGCCGCCAAGGAGGCCGGCTGCGCCGCCGCCGAGCCGCTGGGCGCGTACCCGGCGATCGGCAAGCTGGTGCTGTCGCAGTACACGGCGGCGCTGGGCATCGCGCCGCAGCAGCCGCAGGGTGCTCAGGCGCACTGAGCGGATACGGCGAAGGGCCCGCACCGGACGTGTCCGGTGGCGGGCCCTTCGCCGTGTCGCCGTACGCCCCTGGCGCCGGGTCAGGCGTGACGGCGGAAGACCACGCAGGAGGCCGCCGGGGCGTCGATGGAGCCGGCGCGGTGCGGGATGCCGGTCTCCGGGTCGAGGTCGAACCAGGTCACGTCGCCGGAGCGCTCGTTCGCCGCGTACAGCCGCCGGCCGGCGGGGTCGAGGGCCAGGTCGCGCGGCCAGCGGCCGCCGCAGGGCACGGTGGTGCGGAGTTCGGCCTTCTCGCCGCCCGGGTCGAGGGCGAGGACCGCGATGAGGTCGCCACCTCGGACGGCGGCCCACAGGAAGCGGCCGTCGGGGGAGACGACGATCGCGGAGGGGTAGTCCGGCCCGGCGCCTCCTCCGGCGACCACGGGGGTCTCGCCGAGCGGGTCCAGGGTGCCCGTCACGGCGTCCCAGCGGCAGACCGTCAGGGTGGTCTCCAGCTCGTTCAGGACGTACGCGTGCGTCCCGGCGGGGTGGAAGGCCAGGTGGCGCGGGCCCGTGCCGGGGCGGAGCGCGGCCTCGCCGTGCGGCTCGGGCGCCCCCGAGACGGCGTCGAGGGCGTAGATCCGCACGGAGTCGGTGCCGAGGTCCACAGCGGCCGCCCAGGGCCCGCCCGGGGCCGGGAGGACCTGATGGGCGTGCGGGGCGCTCTGGCGGTCCGAGACGGGCCCCGAGCCCTCGTGCAGGGCGACGACGGCGGGGTCGCCGAGGGACCCGTCCGAGGCGATGGGCAGGGCGGTGACGCTGCCGGAGGTGTAGTTCGCGGTGAGGACGTGACCCGCGGCGACGGAGAGGTGCGTCGGTCCTCCGCCGCGCACGGCCACGGGAGCGCCCAGGGGCCGGAGCACGCCGTCCGAGACGTCGAAGGCGGCCACGGCGCCTTCCTCGGCCTCGGAGACGGCGTACAGGACCGGGTCGGCGAGGGCGAGGTAGGAGGGGTCGGGGAGCGCGTCCGTCGCGCCGGTGACGGTGAGGGCGCCGGTGTACGGGTCGACCTCGGCGGCTAGGATGCCGCGGCCCCCCGCGGACGTGAAGGAGCCGATGAAGGCCCGGCCCGGTCCGCGCACGTCTGTCCCACTCATGGCGTCTCCCCTCGCTGCTGGGGGCGCTCGTCCGACGGCCCCGCGGTAGGGGCCGACGTTAGCAGGCGGTCTAGACCAAGTTGGATCATGCGGCGACCACCGGGCCGAAGCGGCGCCGCCCGGCAGTGGCCTCTCAGGCGGCCGGAACCAGGGGGGCGCCCGGAGAGGTGCGGACCGGGGCCTTCAGGGCCACCAGGGCCTCTTCCAGGCCGTGGAGGTGACCGAGGGCCGCCTCGGCGCCCGGGTGGTGGGTCGGGGCGCCCTGCGCCTCGACCGTGGACCGGTGCGCCGGGGCGGCCGGGGGGACGAGCGCGTGCACGGCGGCCTCGACCCGCCAGGCCGCCGCCGCGAGCCGGGCGTCGTGCGAGGCGTCCGGGTCCGTGGCGACCGCCGCCAGACCCCTGATCTCGCGGGCGCAGTCGTCGAGCAGCGCGAGCACCCGGCGGGCGCGCGCCTTGCGGGCCCGCAGCGGGCTCAGCGGGTGGAGCAGCGGCGCCAGCGAGAGCCGGGCGCGGCCCAGCAGGACCTCCAGCTCGGCTGCGAGCGGGGCCGGGTCGGCCTCCGGGTCGCCGGCGAGCCGCCGCGCCGCCGCGGTGGTGCAGGCGTGGACGCAGGTCACGGCCCGCTCGATCCACGCGTTGGTGGCCGCGTGCGTGGTCACCGGCAGGAGCGCCACGCCGAGGGCCGCGCCGAGGGCGCCCACCGCGGTCTCCTCGAAGCGGAGCACCAGGAGCCCCGGGTGCAGCACACCGAGGAGCCCGTACAGCAGCCCGGCCATGACGGTCACGAAGAACATCATCCAGCTGTACGAGAGGGGGGCCGTGTAGAAGATCCCGAAGACGCAGACGGCGACCAGCGCGGCGGTCGGAGCGGGCGCGCCCGCCAGCGGGATCGCGATCAGGAAGCCGGCGGCGATGCCGGTCACCGTTCCGACGACCCGGCGGAAGCCGCGGACCAGCGTCTCGCCGCGCGAGGCGGTGTTGACGAAGATCCACCACGCGGTGCCGACGGCCCAGTACCAGCGCTCGTGCGAGATGAACTGGCCCGCGGCGAGCGCGACCGCGCAGGCCACCGTCGCCTGGAACGCCTGCCGAGTGGTGGGCCGCTCCAGACCCCGGCCGGGCAGCTGGGCGGGCGCGGCGGGCGGCGGCACGCGCCGCTCGATGCACCAGGCCACGAAGCGCACCGCCCCCGCCGCGGCGAGAGCCAGGGCCACCGCCCCGTACAGCTCCGGCAGCTGCGCGGGAAGCGCGTGCAGGAACTGGGTGACGAAGAACATCATGAACGCAAAGATGCCCAGCGCGTGGCCGCGCGGCCCCCAGCGGCGCGCGTACACGCCCGCGAAGATCACAAGGAGCCAGGAGGCGTCACGCAGCAGCGGCGCGCCGTGCAGCGTGGTCGCGAGGGCCAGGACGGGGAAGCCGACCGCGGGAAGCAGCGCCGTCGTCACGGCCTGGCGGCGGACGGTGGGGTCGGCGACGGTGAAGAGCGCGAGCAGAGCCGCGAGACCGCCGGTGATCGAGGCGGTGAGGGAGAGTCCGCACAGTTCGGCCGCCGCGACGGCGAGGCCGATGGCGAGGACGGCCCGCGAGGAGACGCGCAGCCGGACGCGGCCCGGATCGGGGGCCACGAACACGAGCCTGACCAGTCGGCGACCGGTCGCCCGCAGGTTCTTCACGACGGTGGTTCCGCCCCCGCTGCCGTACACACACCCTCTTCGCGTCTTCTCGTGCCCCGGCCTGCTTGTGGCGGCCCCAGGACATGGGAAAGGCGCCGCGGTCCGGTCACCGGCCTCGTCGCCGGTCCGGCGCTCGCGCGGCGCCATGTCTTCACTGCTGTAATCAGAGGAAAGCACCTGGACACCCACTGGCTCAACCGAGCCGCCGAGCACCGAGCCATTGGTACAGTCGAGGAAGAAGGAGAACGGCCAGAAGGGAGCCAACGGACCATGGCGGTGGACGAGCTCGACACCCGGATCCTGCGCCTCCTGATCGAGCAGCCGCGCACCAGCGTGCGCGAGTACGCGCGGATCCTCGGTGTGGCGCGCGGAACGGTGCAGGCCCGGATCGACCGGCTGGAGCGGGACGGCGTGATCACCGCGACCGGTCCGGTCCTGTCCCCCGCGGCCCTCGGTCACCCCGTCCTCGCGTTCGTGCACATCGAGGTCACCCAGGGACACCTGGACGAGGTCGGCGACGCGCTCGCCGCCGTGCCGGAGATCGTCGAGGCGTTCTCGATCACCGGGGGCGGAGATCTCCTGACGCGGGTGGTGGCGCGGGACAACGGGCACCTGGAGGACGTGATCCAGCGCCTGATCCAGCTGCCGGGCGTGGTCAGGACCCGTACGGAGATGGCGTTGCGCGAGCGCGTGCCGCACCGGCTGCTGCCACTCGTGGAGTCGGTGGGGCGGGCCTCGGCCCGCCGAGGCTGAGGCCGCACCGGACCCTGCCGCCGCGTTGAGATGCTTGATCCATGAGCACCTCCCCCACCTCGGTCATCTTCGATCTCGACGGCACGCTGGTGGACAGCGAGCCGAACTACTACGAGGCCACCCGGCGGACGCTCACGGCCTTCGCCGGTGCGACGGACTTCGACTGGGAGCGGCATACCCGGTTCATCGGGATCGGGACCCGCGAGACGCTGGAGATCCTGGCCGAGCGGTACGGGATCGACACGGACGTCGACACGCTGCTCGACGCCGCCAACCGGAGCTATCTGGAGCTGGCGCGGGCCTCGACGCCGGTCTATCCGGAGATGCGGACGTTCGTGGAGCGCCTCCACGCGGCAGGCGTGCCGATGGCCGTGGCCTCCGGTTCGTCCCGCGCCGCGATCGAGGCGGTCCTCGCCGGTACCGGGCTGGACGCCTTCCTGACCACGCTCGTCTCCGCGGAGGAGGTCGTGCGGGGCAAGCCGGAGCCGGACGTCTTCCTGGAGGCCGCGCGGCGGCTCGGCGCGGAGCCGGGGCGGTGCGTGGTGTTCGAGGACGCGGCGCCGGGCGCGCTGGCGGCGCGCGCGGCGGGCATGCGGTGCGTGGCGCTGCCGTACGTGAGGGCGACCGCGGACGATCCGGCGTTCCTCAAGGCCGATCTGCTCTTCCGGGGCGGCCAGACGGAGTTCACGGCGCACGCGGCGCTTGACTGGCTGGACCTGCCGGCCAGGACGCGCTGAGACGCGCTCGCCGGACCGGCGGTCCACCTCTGCCCGCGGAAACGATCAACCATGTCCAGGAGAGTGAGTACACCGTCGATGCCGGTCAGCGCCGCTTCGATGCCGGGCACGGGGAGGAAGCTCCACACATGCAGTCCCCGGTAGTCCGTCTCCGCACTCGGACGTCTCGGTCGTCGCCGAGAGGCCTGAGTTCCGGGAGGATCTGCCGGGGGCCTGGCCAGAGCCAGCGAGTGGGTCACGCGGGTCGGCGAACGTCTTCGCCGTCGGGTGCGGCTCGCTCTGGTTTTCTGGTGTATTAGGGATTTTCCTCCTTATTTCTCCCTCGTCAAGACCCCCAGGCCTCGAGCTCGTAGATCCGTGCGGCGGGGTCGCTCGTCTGTGTGGGCCGGGTGATCTGCAGACGTACGTAGCGTGCCGTGGCGCTCACCGGGTGCGTCGTCGTGGCCGCCGTGTTGCCGGTGACGGTCGCGACGGTCGTCCAGGGGTCGGCGGTGGACCCCCGGACCTGGAGGGTGAAGTCCCGGGTGTTCCAGGACGCGCCCTCCCCGCCCGCCTCCGCGTGCTTCACGGTGAGCCGGTCGACGCCCCGGGCCGCACCGAGGTCGACCTCCAGCCACTTGGCCGAGGTCGTGGTGCACCACTTGTCGGTCGTGCCGGCGGAGACGGAGCCGTTCACCGCCTTGGCCGGCGTCTCGCTCGCGTTGCACTGGCCGGAGGCGGTCGCCGGGCGGCCCAGGGCGAGGTTGGACTCGGTGACCGGGGACCAGCCGACGGTGGTGTTCGCGGCGGGCGAGCGGCCGTACTCGGTGGAGACCGCCTCGACCTCCAGCGTCGTCGACGTCTCCGTACCGGCGCGGTCGAGGCGGGGGAGGAAGAGGGCGTCGTTGGGTGTGGCGCCGAGGAAGGTACGGCTGGAGTCGGCGTTGCGCCGGTAGACCTCGTAGTGGTGGACGGAGCCGGATGCCGAGGGAGTCCAGGCGATCCGCAGGGACTTGGCACCGGCGCTCACGTCGGTGGCACCGAGGACGGTCACCCCGCTCGGGGCGGCGGCGGTGTCCACGGCCCCGTCGTGGACGGCGAGCTGGCCGACCCGGATGTCGTACGAGGGGGTGGAGCCGGCGGCCTGCAGTCCGATCTGCGCGATGGTCCGGCCCGCGAACGCCGACAGGTCGAGGTTCCTGCGCTCCCAGCCGGTGGTGGTGGTCGAGCCGAGGTCGAGGGTGGTGAAGGCGGTCGGCGCGTCGGTGAAGGAGACCGCGGCCTTCAGACGGGTGGGTCCCGCGGCCGGGGTCTTCAGGACCACCGACAGCCTCGTGTCGGCGGCGACCGGCAGCCTGGTCTGGTACAGCCGGACGGTGTTCACGGCGTCGAGCGTGCCCGTCAGACGCAGCGAGGACCCGCCCTCGTAGGCGTCGGAGAAGTCGATGGACGGGGTCAGCCTGGAGCCGGTGGAGGTGACGAGCCAGCGGTAGGTGGGCGGTACGTCCTGGAGGGAGAGGTTGTTCCAGCCTGCCGACGAGACCCGTACGCCGCCGGAGTGGAAGAAGTCGCCCTGGCCGGCGCCGAAGGAGGTGACGAACGGCTTGGCGGTGACGGGGGACGACTCGGGGACATAGTGCGCGAGGCCCTTCCAGGCCGAGGTCGTCGTGGTGTCCGACGGGTCGCCGTTGGCGCCGTCCCAGTAACGGGCCTCGCGGGCATGGGAGTCGGCGCGGCCGGTGGAGGAGGTGAAGGTCCACTCCGGCCGGTAGATGCCGAGCGACGTGACGTGCGGCTGCCCCGCGGGGAAGACCGATCCCCAGGGGACGGAGGTGTTGTGTCCGTTCGCCTCGGTGTCGATGCCGGAGTAGAGCTCGTACTCGCTCCTGCCGAGGCTCCGGGCGAGGGTACGGGAGGAGCCGAGACCGGCGGCGCTCCAGCCGAAGTCGAGGAACATCGAGTCGGCGGTCCGCTGCGAACCCTCCTGCAGGAACGAGTCGTTGGCGGAGGTCAGCGAGTCCTGCCAGGTCACGGCGCCGGACTCGGTCATCGCGTCGTACCACATGAACTCGACGGGCCCGAGGGAGCGGGCGTACCGCATCTCGTTGCGCAGTTCGGTGGCGAGGGCCGCGTCGCCGCCCGCCGTCTCCTGGTTGATGAACCAGCCGTCGAAGCCGTAGTACTGCGCCACTTGGGCGAGCTTGTCGGCGACCGGGTACGTGGAGCCGGACTTGCGGGCGAAGTCGCGCACCCACTGGATCTGGCCGCCATAGGCGGTCGGCGGGAAGAAGACGGTGCCGTAGACCTTGACGCCGTTGCGGTGCGCGGCGTCGATCACGGTCGCGTTGGGAGCGAGGATCAGGCCCTCGCTCGCCGAACCGCCCCAGAAGACCAGCTTGTCGACGTACTGCCAGTGGCCGAAGGCGTAGTAGTGCGGGTTGGCGGAGCCCTGCGAGGGGTTGTTCGAGGTGGGACCGAACGAGACGAGCGCGGCGATCTTCCCTTCACCCGCCCGGGCGTTGGCGTTGGCCTTGAGCGCCGGGTCGGAGACACGGGGCCGCAGCGGGACGCGGGAGCGGTTGAACCGCGCGTCGGGGTCGGTGGCCGGATCCCAGTCCAGGAGGGTGTCGGGGTGCCAGTACGAGGCGTAGGGCTGGTCGCCGGCCGCGGCGGCCCGGGCCGGGGCGGCGGCACGCGCCTCGGACGTGTGGGGGGTGAGGGGGGTGAGGCCGAGCAGGGCGGCGAGGAGCGCCGCGACCGTCAGCAGGGGGAGATGTCGTCTCATCCGGTACTCCGGTCCAGCGGGAGGGGTGGGGGTGCTGGGCGTACGGGAGGTGCGGCGGTACGAGCGTGCGGCGATGCGGGGCGAGCGCGGTGCGATGAGTGTGCGCGGTGCGACGGGCGGCGGGGGGCCGCGGTCTCGCCGGGGAGGCTAAACGGCTTTAGTCGGCCGGGTCAAGGGCGGGCGGCGCCGTGGACTCGCGGACCGTGAGCCGCGGAGTGGGGTTCTTGATGTCCCGCGCCGCCGCCGGGTCGTCGACGACGGCGAGGAGCGCCCGCGCGACCTGCTCGCCGAGGGCGAAGGTGTCGCGGGAGAGCGCCGTGAGCGAGGGGTGGACGATCCGGGTGAGAGCGGAGTCGTCGAAGGAGACGACGGACAGTTCGCCGGGGACGGCCACACCCATCTCCATGGCGACGCCGAGCCCGGCCACGGCCATCACGTCGCTGTCGTAGATGATCGCCGTCGGCCGCTTCGGCCGGGCGAGCAGGGCGCGGGTCGCGGCCGCCCCCTCGGCGTCGCTGAAGTCGGTCGGCAGCGAGACGGCCTCGGTGAGGCCGAGGCGCCGGGCGCTGTCCCGTACCGCCCGGATCCGGCGCTGGGTGTGCTGGAAGGCCGGGAGTCCGGCGAGGTGCGCGATCCGCCGGTGACCGAGGGCGGCGAGGTAGTCGACGATCGAGATCATCGCCTCGCGGTCGTCGGCCCAGACGCTCGGCAGGCTGCCGTGCCGTCCGGGCCCGCCGAGCACCGTCGTGGGCACCCCGAGCTCTTCGAGCACGGGGATCCGAGGGTCGCGGACCTGGAGGTCGACGAGGACGAAACCGTCCACCCGGTGTTCGGAGGTCCAGCGCCGGTAGACCTCGATCTCGGCCGCCGTGTCCTCGACGACCAGCAGGTTCAGGGCCGTACCGCGCACGGAGAGTCCGGCCTGGAGGCCACTGAGGAGGTGGCTGAAGAAGGGTTCGAGGCCTATGGTCCGCGCGGGCCGGGCCAGGACGAGGCCGACGGCGCCCGCCCGGGCGCCGCCCAGGGCGCGCGCGGCGCTGTGGGGGCGCCAGTTCATCTCCTCCGCGACCCGCAGGATGCGCTCGCGGGTCGCGTCGCTCACGCCCGGCCTGCCGTTGAGCGCGAAGGACACGGCGCCCTTGGACACCCCGGCCCGGCGGGCGATGTCGGCGATCGTCGGTCTGGCCACGGGCGACCCTTCCTTCGTGCGCGCTGTCTTGACAGCGGAGTGTAGCGGGAGCATAGTCCCCCATCGCTAGACCGGTTTAGTAACTCTGCCTAGTCCGCCAGAACAGACCGGGAGACCTCTCATATGCGCACAAGCAGCCACTGGATACGGCTGGCCGTGGCCGCGGTCGCCGCGGTGACCCTCGCCGGCTGCGGCCTCGGCGATCCGAACGGACCGGACGGCGATGCCGCCGGAGGCTCCGGCGGGGGCGAGGTGAAGGGCCGGGTCTCGCTCCAGACCTGGGCCCTGAAGCCGAAGTTCACCGCGTACATGGAGGGCGTGATCGACGCCTTCGAGAAGAAGCACCCGGGGGTCGAGGTGGAGTGGCTCGACCAGCCGGGCGACGGCTACTCCGAGAAGGTGCTCAGCCAGGCGGCGGGCGGCACGCTGCCCGATGTGGTCAACCTGCCGCCGGACTTCGCTCTCCCGCTGGTGAAGCAGAACATGCTGCTCGACGTGGCGGGCGCGGACCCGGAGCTGGACGGCGACTACGTCGAGGGCGGCACCGCCGCCTACCGCTTCGCGGGCCACGACGGTACGTACGGCTATCCCTGGTACCTCAACACCGACGTCAACTACTGGAACTCCGAGCTGCTCACGCGGTACGGCCTCGACCCGGAGAAGCCGCCGGCCACCCTGGACGAGCTGATCACGGCGGCCAGGACCGTCAAGGCGAAGTCCGGCGGGAAGGTCTACCTCATGAGCCGCAAGCCGGGGCTGATGGACTTCGCCAACGCCGGGGTGAAGCTCATGTCCGACGACGGCACGTCCTTCACCTTCAACACCCCCGAGGCCGCCGCGCTCCTGGACACCTATCGCGCCGCGTTCAAGGAGGGGCTGCTGCCCAAGGACGTGCTGACGGAGACGTACGCGGGCAACACGAAGCTCTTCTCCTCCGGCACCGCCGCCTGGACGACGGCGGGCGGCAACTACATCACCTCACTGGCCACCGACAACCCCAGCCTCGCGCCCAAGGTGGTCTCCTCCCCCGCGATGGGGACACCGCCGCTGTACGTCCAGGGCCTGTCGGTCTCCCGGGCGACGAAGAACCGCGCCACCGCGCTCGCGCTCGCCCGCTGGGTCACCGACGCCGAGAACCAGGCCGACTTCGCCCACCTCACCAGTATCTTCCCGTCCACCAAGGCCTCGGCCTCGGACTCCTTCTTCAGCAGGAGCGACGGGACGAACGCCGGGGACGCCAAGGCCACGGCCTTCACGTCATTGGCGACGGCGAAGATGCTGGAGCCCGTCCAGGCCAACGACGCGATCAAGACCGTCGTCAACCAGCAGATCGCCCTCGCCCTCAACGGCCAGGCGAGCTCCAAGGAGGCGCTGGACACGGCCGTGGAGCGCGCCGACCGGATGCTGAAGGACTGAGCACATGACTCACCGGCGCTGGTTCACCCCATGGCTGCTCGCCGGACCGGCCGTCGTCTGGCTCGCCGTCTTCAACCTGTGGCCGGCGGTGAACACCGTGATCCTGTCGTTCACCAATGCCAAACCGCTGGGCGGCGGCCGCTTCACGGGCTTCGACAACTACGAACGTGCCCTGAACGACGACCAGTTGACCGACGCCCTGATCAACAGCATCGTCTATCTGCTCATCTGCCTGCCCCTGCTGACCCTGCTGCCGCTGCTGCTCGCCCTGCTGGTGGAGCGGAGGCTGCCGGGCATCACCTTCTTCCGCACCGCGTTCTACACACCGGTGGTCGCCTCCGCCGTCGTGGTCGCCCTGATCTGGGGATGGCTCCTGGACGACCGCGGCCTCCTCAACGGCGTGCTCGGCCGCCTCGGTCTCACGGACCGGCCGGTCGACTTCCTCACCGACCGCTGGCTGCTGCTGTTCAGCGCCATCGGCCTGACCGTGTGGAAGGGCCTCGGGTACTACATGGTGATCTATCTCTCCGCGCTCGGGAACGTCGGCCGCGAGCTGCACGAGGCCGCCGCCGTCGACGGGGCGTCCGCGGTGCGCCGCTTCTGGCACGTCACCCTGCCCGGCGTACGGACCACGATGATGCTGGTCTCCGTCCTGATATCGGTCTCCGCCCTGCGCGTCTTCTCCGAGCTGTACGTCCTCTCCCACGGCACGGGCGGCCCGGGCGGCCGGGACATGTCGGTGGTCATGCTCATCCAGATGTACAGCCGCGGCTTCACCGGGCACATCGGCTACGCCTCCGCCCTGAGCCTGCTGCTCTTCGTGATCACCGTCGGCCCGATGCTGCTCCTCGCCCGGCTGAACCGGAAGGCGGCCTGACCATGCCCGTACGAGCGTCCCGGGGTTTCGGGACCCCCGGCCCGGCCGCGCAGGCGGCCCGGTACGCGCTGCTCGCCGTCGTCCTGCTGCTGACGATCGGGCCGTTCCTGTGGCAGCTGTCCACGTCCCTCAAGGGCCCGGGCGAGGACGTCTACTCCCGTACGCCGGACTTCCTGCCGCGCGACCCGACGTTCGCCAACTACGCGCAGGTCGCCGACGCCGTCCCGGTGTGGACGTACGCGCTCAACTCGCTGACCGTGGCGGCGATCGCCGTGGCCGGGAACGTGGTCGGGGCCACCCTCGCGGGCTTCGCCCTCTCCCGGCTGCGGTTCCGCGGCGGCCGGCTCGTGCTCGGCCTCTTCGTCGCCACTCTGGTCCTGCCGGGGGAGGTCACGATCGTCTCCCAGTACGTGACGGTCCGCAGCATGGGTCTGACCGACACCCTGCTCGGGGTGGCGCTGCCGGGGGCGATCGCCATGCTCAACGTGCTGCTGATGTACACGGCGTTCCAGGCCGTTCCACCCGAGCTCGACGCCGCCGCGCTCGTCGACGGGGCGAACGTGTGGCAGCGGCTGGTCCATGTGGGGCTGCCGAACGTACGGGGCATGCTGAGCGTGGTCGTGATCTTCACCTTCATCGGCGCCTGGGACGACTTCCTGTGGCCGCTGATCGTGCTCAACGATCCCGCGCGGTACACCCTCACCGTGGGACTCCAGTACCTCGACGGCACGTTCACCGCCAACCCGCGGCTGATCGCGGCCGGAACCATGATCGCCTTCCTGCCGATCGTGGCCGTGTTCGCCGCGCTCCAGCGGTTCTTCTTCCGGGGCGTCGAGGAAGGCGCCATCAAGGGATGACCAACGCAGAGGACGTGATGGGGAGAATGACCCCGCTGCCCGCCGCCCCTCGCTTCGGCGTCAACTACACGCCGAGCCAGGGCTGGTTCCACCACTGGCTGGACTTCGATCTCGACGCCGCCCGCAGGGATCTGGACTCGATCGCCGCCCTCGGCCTCGACCACGTCCGGGTCTTCCCGCTGTGGCCCGTCTTCCAGCCGAACCGCACCCTGATCCGCCCGCGCGCCGTCGCCCAGCTGGTCGCCCTGGTGGACGCGGCGGCGGAACGGGGTCTGGACGTGGCCGTGGACGGGCTGCAGGGCCATCTCTCCAGCTTCGACTTCCGCCCCTCCTGGACGCTCACCTGGCACCGGCGCAACCTCTTCACCGATCCGGACGTACTCGACGGCCAGGCCGCCTATCTGCGCACCCTCGCCTCGGCCCTCGCGGACCGCCCCAACTTCCTCGGCATGACGCTAGGCAACGAGATCAACCAGTTCTCCGGCGATCCGCACCCCGATCCGGACCGGATCACCCCGGGCGAGGCGGAGAGCTGGCTGCGGCGCATGCTCGCGGAGTGCGAACGGGCGGCTCCCGGACGGCTGCATCTGCACGCGGAGTACGACGCCGCCTGGTACCTGGACGAGCACCCCTTCACACCCGCCCACGCGGCCAGGATCGGTGCGGTGACGGCCGTCCACTCCTGGGTCTTCAACGGCACCGCCCAGCGCTACGGCGCCGAGTCCCTCGCAACCGGGCAGCACGCCGCGTATCTGATCGAGCTGTCGAAGGCCTGGGCGGAGGATCCGGGGCGCCCGGTGTGGCTCCAGGAGGTGGGCGCTCCCGCCCCGCACATCGCGCCCGAGCGGGCCGCGGCCTTCACCCGTACGACCGTGGCGGCGGCGCTCGACTGTCCGGACCTCTGGGGCGTCACCTGGTGGTGCTCGCACGACGTCGACCGTTCCCTCGCCGACTTCCCCGAACTTGAGTACAGCCTGGGCCTGTTGACCGGGGACGGTGCGGTGAAGCCGGCCGGGCGGGCGCTCGCGGACACCGTGGCGGAGTTCCGCGGCCTCGCCCACCGGCCCCGCACGAGGACCACGGCCCTCGTGCTCGATCTGCCGGACGAGGCGGCGAAACGTTCGACGTGCGCGCCGGGCGGGGCGTTCTTCGAGGCGTTCATGCGGCTTGCCGCGGACGGCGCGCGGCCGGCCGTCGTGCTGGCGTCGCGGGCGTCGGACCGCGATCATCTCACCGCACGCGGGATCACCGAGACGGTCACCGTCGACGACGTCGACAGGCCCTGACGACCACCCTCTTACGTGATGGAGCGACTGGCATGCATGACGACCGCACCCTGATCGAGTCCCGGCTCAAGCGCGTCCTGGAGGAGCGCATCCGGCCGGCGATCCATCCGGAGTCCGTGCCCCTGGAGGTGGGGATCTGGACCGCGCCGGACGAGCCGGTGCCGGTGGGCGAGGGGATCGCCGCGCCGCGTACGCCGATCGCGGCGGGCGAGGCGTGGGGCGCTCCCTGGGGTACGAGCTGGCTCACGGTCTCCGGTCGGGTTCCGGACGCGTGGGCGGGGCGGACGGTGGAGGCCCTGATCGACCTCGGTTTCGACGCGAACATGCCCGGCTTCCAGTGCGAGGGGCTGGTCTACCTGCCGGACGGCTCGCCGGTGAAGGGGCTCAATCCGCGCAACCAGTGGGTGCGGATCGCCGACCCGGCGGTCGGGGGCGAGGAGGTGCTGCTGCATGTGGAGGCCGCGTCCAATCCGGTGATCCTGGACTACCACCCCTTCCTGCCGACCGGGCTGGGCGAGAAGGAGACGGCGGGCGACGCACCTCAGTACCGCCTGGCGCGGATGGACCTGGCGGTCTTCGACGAGACCGTGTGGCAGCTGGTGATCGACCTGGAGGTGCTCGGGGAGCTGATGGCGGAGCTGCCGGTGGACGGCGCGCGGCGCTGGGACATCCTGCGGGCCGTGGAAAGCTCGCTGGACGCGATCGACCTCCAGGACGTCAACGGTACGGCCGAGGCAGCCCGTTCACGTCTCGCCGAGGCGCTCGCCTCGCCGGCCGAGCCGTCGGCTCACCGGATCAGCGCGGTCGGCCATGCCCATATCGACTCGGCCTGGCTGTGGCCGCTGCGCGAGACGGTCCGCAAGGTGGCCAGGACGACCGCGAACATGACGGCGCTCCTGGAGGACGAGCCGGACTTCGTCTACACGATGTCGCAGGCCCAGCAGTACGCGTGGATCAAGGAGCACCGCCCCGAGGTCTACGCGCGGGTGAAGAAGGCGGTGTCGGAGGGCCGGTTCGTCCCGGCGGGGGGCATGTGGGTGGAGTCCGACACCAACATGCCGGGTTCGGAGGCGATGGCCCGTCAGTTCGTGTACGGCAAACGGTTCTTCCTGGAGGAGTTCGGCGTCGAGAACGAGGAGGCGTGGCTGCCGGACACGTTCGGCTTCGCGGGCGGGCTGCCGCAGATCATCAAGGCTGCCGGGTCGAAGTGGCTGCTGACGCAGAAGATCTCCTGGAGCCAGGTCAACTCCTTCCCGCACCACACGTTCTGGTGGGAGGGCATCGACGGGACGCGGATCTTCACGCACTTCCCGCCGATCGACACGTACAACTGCTCGATGCGGGGCAAGGAGATCGCCCACGCGGTCCGCAACTTCAAGGACAAGGGCCGGGCGCGGCACTCGATCGCTCCGACGGGCTGGGGCGACGGAGGGGGCGGCACGACCCGCGAGATGGTCGCGAAGGCGGCCCGGCTGCGGGATCTGGAGGGTTCGGCCAGGGTGCGCTGGGAGCGGCCCGCGGAGTTCTTCGCGAAGGCGGAGGCGGAGTATCCGCACGCGCCCGTCTGGGTGGGCGAGCTGTATCTGGAGCTGCACCGGGCGACGCTGACGAGTCAGGCGCGGACCAAGCAGGGCAACAGGGCGAGCGAGAACCTGCTGCGCGAGGCCGAGCTGTGGGCGGCCACGGCCGCCGTGCGGTCCGGAGTCCCCTATCCGCACGAGGAGTTGGACCGGATCTGGAAGACGGTGCTGCTGCACCAGTTCCACGACATCCTGCCGGGCTCCTCGATCGCGTGGGTGCACCGCGAGGCGGAGCGGACGTACGCGGGGGTCGCCGAGGAGCTGAACGGCATCATCGGCCGGGCGCAGCGGGTGCTCGCCGGTGACCCGGCGGAGGGCGGCGAGACGGTCTTCAACGCGGCCCCGCACGCGCGCGCGGGGGTGCCGGCGGGCGGGGCGAGGGTGGCCGCGGGTGCCACGTCCGGCTGCACCGCGGAAGAGCGGCCCGGCGGCGGGTTCGTCCTGGACAACGGGCTGCTGCGGGTGACGGTGGACGGGCGCGGCCTGGTGGTGTCGGTGCTCGACCTGGTGGCCGGGCGGGAGACGCTCGCGCCGGGGGCCGCGGGCAACCTGCTCCAGATCCATCCCGACTTCCCGAACATGTGGGACGCCTGGGACGTCGACCAGTTCTACCGGAACACGGTGACGGACCTGACCGGCGTGGACGAGGTGACGCTCGCCGACGCGGACCCGCGTTCCGTGTCCGTACGGGTGACGCGGTCGTTCGGGGCCTCGCGCGCCGTGCAGACGCTGACGCTCGCCGCGGGAGCGGGGCGGCTCGACCTGGACACCGAGGTCGACTGGCACGAGACGGAGAAGTTCCTCAAGGTGGCCTTCCCGCTCGACCTCCACACGGATCGGTACGCGGCGGAGACCCAGTTCGGCCATCTGTACCGGCCCACGCACACCAACACCAGTTGGGAGGCGGCCAAGTTCGAGGCGTGCAACCACCGCTTCGTCCACTTCGAGGAGCCCGGCTGGGGCGTCGCCGTGGTGACGGCGTCGACGTACGGGCACGACGTGACCCGTACCGTACGGCCCGAGGACGGCGGTACGACGACGACCGTACGGATGTCCCTGCTGCGCGCTCCGCGCTTCCCCGATCCGCACACGGACCAGGGGGTCCACCGCTTCCGCCACGCGCTGGTGCCGGGCGCCTCGGTCGGGGACGCGGTCCGTGAGGGATACCTGATCAACCTGCCGGAGCGCCGGGTCCCCGGGGGTGCGGAGGTCGCCCCGCTGGTCGTCGTGGACGACGAGGCGGTCGTGGTGAGCGCCGTGAAGCTGGCCGACGACCGGGGCGGTGACGTGGTGGTCCGGGTCTACGAGTCCCGGGGCGGCCGGGCGCGGGCGCGCCTGACCACCGACTTCGCCTGGGACGGGGTGACGGTGTGCGACCTGCTGGAGCGGCCGCTCGCCGACGTACCGCCCGGCACGGCGCGTGCGGAGGACGGCGCCGTGGCGCTGGCCCTGCGCCCGTTCGAGCTGGTCACGCTGCGCTTCACGGGGGCCGGCCAGCGCGGGTGAAGGGCGTCTATCCGGAAGTCGTGGACGTGGCACCGGCCGGCGCCCGCCAGGTGCGGATGGTCGGTGGCCAGTTCGGGGTGGCGGTGCTCCAGCTCGGCCGGGTCCGTGCGGGGCCAGAGCCGTAGGGCGGCGACGGCCGCGAGGAGGGCGAGGAGGCCCAGCGCGCCGGCGGCGGCCGTGAGGCCGGCGCGCGCGGCCGTCCAACCGGCCAGCGGGTAGGCGAGCAGCCAGCAGCCGTGGGCGAGGGAGAACCGGGCTGCGAAGACGGCGGGCAGGTCCGCGCTGCCCGCCGAGCGCCGTAGCAGCCGCCCGCCGGGGGTCAGGACGGCGGAGGTGGCGGCGCCGAGGACGAGCCAGGCGGCGAGCAGGGCGGGCCAGGCCCAGGGACCGGGACCCGCCGCCAGCAGGGCCGGGAGGAGGACCAGGACCCCGGCCGTCACGAAGGCCGCGGGGAGCATCAGGGCCCGGTCGCCGGTCCGGTCCAGGACGCGGGGCAGCACCAGCGCCGCGGCCATCGAGCCCGCTCCGTACACGGCGAGGGCGAGCGTCACCTCGCCGACGGGGCGTCCGAGGACCTCGCGGACCAGGACGACGGTGTTGACGAGGACCATCGCGCCGCCGGCGGCGACGACGAGATCGAGCGCGAGTAGGGCGCGCAGCCGCGGGGTCGCCAGGACGAGCCGGATGCCGAAGGCGGCCCGGGCGTACGCGCCGCCGGTCCGCTCGGATGGTGCGGGGGTGGGCAGGAGGACGGACGCGACCAGGGCGGCGGAGGCGAGGAAGCCCACCGCAGTACCCGTGAAGAGCAGGCCGGACGGGACGAGGACGAGCAGGGCTGCGGCGAGCGCCGGGCTGAACAGGTTCTCCAGGTCGTAGGCGAGACGGGAGAGCGAGAGGGCACGGGTGTAGGCGTCCTCGTCGGGCAGGATGTCGGGGATCGTCGCCTGGAAGGTCGGGGTGAAGGCGGCGGAGGCGGCCTGGAGCAGCAGGATCAGGACGTACACCTGCCAGACCTCGGTGACGAAGGGCAGGGCGAGGGCGGCCGCGGCGCGGGTGAGGTCCATGGCGACGAGCAGCGCGCGGCGGGGTATCCGGTCCGCGAACGCGCTGATCAGGGGGGCGATTCCGACATAGGCGACCATCTTGATCGCGAGTGCCGTCCCGAGGACGGCGGAGGCGTCGGCGCCCGCGAGGTCGTACGCGAGGAGACTCAGGGCGACGGTCGCGAGGCCCGTACCGGCGAGGGCGACGAGCTGGGCGGTGAAGAGGCGGCGGTAGGTGCGGTGACGCAACACGGACAGCATGAGGCCCGCCCTCGTTCGGCTCCGGGGGTCGTGACCACGGTAGCGGACATGTGCATAGTTGCGCACATGTCATATGCGGAGGGATCCGTTCAGTCGTGCCAGGGTTCGCCGGTCACCTGGTGGTCCGCGTGGTTGATCGCCTCGACCACGAGGCGCCGCAGATGACCGTCCGGGAGCGTGTACACGACCCGGCGGCCGTCCTTGCGGTGCTGGACGAGCCCGCCGAGCCGCAGCTTCGCCAAGTGCTGGCTCACCGCCGGCCGGGCAGCACCACACGCCTCCGCGAGGGCGGTGACGTCCGACTCGGCGCGCGACAGCAGCCACACCAGATGCAGCCGGGTGGGGTCCGCCAGGAGCGCGAACACCCCGGCCGCGGCGGCGAGCTCAGGGGCGCCGGGCGTGCGCTGATGCACGACGCTCGCAGGTGAGGATCCCTCGCGTTCAGCCATGGGGCCATCGTAGGCACGGCCACGGGCACGGAAGCCGCCCCGGCGTGGAACGGAGACCGCCCCGGCGCGACAGGCGGCGCCGGGGCGGGTCCGTGAAAGCTGTTCGGAGCTCTGTCAGAGCTTGTGCATGCCCTTGTAGGGGCTGAGGACTCGGACCTGGGAGGCCCCGAAGTCGACGAGCAGCGCACCCGTCGGCTCCTGGCCGATGATCTTCCCGAGGCCGTGACGATCGTGGGAGACGCGGTCACCGACGGCGAACTCCTTGATCACGGGATCGACGGGAGCCGCGAAGGGGCTGGTGGACAGGTGGCGCCGGGGCGCGGATCGGTTCGTCATCGTCCCGCCAGTATGCCCTTCGGGAGGCCGGGGGCACAGACGCGAACGGCCCCGGGATCCCCCGGGCGGTGATCACCGGTGACCGCGCTCCGGCGACTGGCCACGCCAACGACCGGACGGCGCATCGGTGTTGGCCGGCTCACGGGGCCGAAAGAACCGGAAGGCCCGGCTCGGCAGATGTCGTGATCCAGCCGTGCGCTCCCGCTGTCACCCGACGATCAGCGTGCTGTCAGCGCCGCCGCACACCGTGTGACGTGCCGGTCGAGCACGAGGAGAGACGATGACCTACGCCATCCGGGCCGAAGGCCTGGTCAAGAGGTACGGGACCACGGCCGCCGTGGACGGTCTGGACCTGGACGTCCGGATCGCCCTCGTCGCACTCGCGCACCGGCCCACCGCAGACCGGGCGGAGTGACGGCCCGCCCCGTCGGGGGGAGGGGGAAGGCGGACCGCCGTGGGTCAGAGGGCGGGCCGGACCCGGGAGCGCAGGAGGCAGAACGCGTTGCCCTCGGGGTCGGCCAGGACGTGCCAGCTCTCGGCGCCGCTCTGACCGACGTCGGCGGGGCGGGCGCCGAGGGCGAGCAGCCGCTCCAGCTCGGCCTCCTGGTCGCGGTCGGTGGCGTTGACGTCGAAGTGCAGGGGGAGCTTCCCGGTCCGCGGGTCGGAGCTCGGGCTGAGGACGAGGGTGGGCCCCGCCCCGTCCGGGTCGGGAGGCCCGATCTCGATGCTCCCGTCGTCCTCGCGGGCGCGTTCGACGTAGCCGAGGACCTCGCTCCAGAACGCGGCGAGCCGCTCCGGATCCGCGCAGTCGATGACGAGCTCAGTGATGCGGCATGCCATGCCCGTCAGTGTACGGAGCGGGCCGCCGTTCCGGCCGGACGGCAGGGGGCCGCGAGCATGCCTTCCCGTGATGTCCTCGGCCCCCTTCCGTCACGCGCCGTCCGCGCCCTCCTCGGTCACGAGCGCCAGCGCCTGCGGCCTCGGGAGGGCCGCGCCACGGCCGTAGGCCTCGGTGTACGCGGCCTCGCCCAGCGTCTGCGTCAGTTGGGTGGCCAGGGCGCGCAACTCCGGATCACCGAAGTCGAACGCGCCTCGGATCGCCCTCGTCATCCCCAGGGCCGTGGCCGCGCCGACCGGATCGCCCTCCAGGGCGATCAGCAGCGCGCGTTGCTCCGCGACCCATGTGATCCCGTCGGTGTCGCCTCGCGCGACGTAACCGCGCACCGCCCTGGGCAGCATGGCCCTGGCCCGCTCGGGCGCTCCGGCGGTGATCAGGTTCGCCATCCTGCCGGCGGTGACGATGTCCCGGCTCGTCTGCTCCGGATACGGGAGCCGGTGCACGACGGCCTCCATCCGGTCCAGGGCCTCATCGGCCAGGTCCAACTCGCCGGCGACGCGGTGAGCGTAGGCGAGTTGGGGCAGGAGGCCGACCTCCATGCGGCGAAGCCCGCGATCCCTGGCCAGGCGCTGGGCGGCGTGGACGTCGCGCACGGCGCCCTCGTGGTCACCTGAGCGCGACCGCTCCTGCGAGAGACGGAACTTGGTCCAGGTGAGGTGTTCCTCCGTGCCCAGCTCCGAACTGATCGCCACGGCCCGTTCGAACACCGCGAGGGCGGGCCCGTACTCGGCACGCAGCGAATGGTCGCGGCCGAGCGGGAGCAGGCTCATCAGCAGCCCCCAGCGGTCCCCGACCTCCTCGAAGCCGCGCAGGGCCGCGGCGCGTGCCGCGGCTCCGCTCTCCAGGTCTCCCTGCTCGGTGAGGGATCACGAGCGACTTCTCGACGAGGGCGCCGAGTACGTACACCACGTCCTCGGCCGGGAGGGCGTCGTCGGCGCAGACTCCCTCGAGGGCGGCGACGGTGGCTCCGCCGGGGAAGAACGACAGCCTGCGGGCCAGAAGCCGTTCGGGCTCGTCGAGGAGGTCCCAGCTCCATTCGACGAGGGCGAGGAGGGTGCGCTGCCGGGGCAGGGCGGTGCGGCTTCCCGAGGTGAGGAGCCGGAAGCGGTCGTCGAGGCGGCGCGCGATCTGGTCCACGCTCATCGAGCGCAGCTTGGCCGCGGCCAGTTCGAGAGCGAGGGGCATGCCGTCGAGGCGGCGGCAGATCTCGACGGCGGCGTCCGCCGTGGCGTCGTCGAGCGTGAAGTCGGGTCGGACTCCGACGGCCCGGTCGACGAAGAGCCGCACCGCGGCCGCGTCGCGGGCCTCGGCCGTCTCCTGGGAGGGGTCCGGAAGGTCCAGCGGCCGAGCGGGCAGAGGGCCTCGCCGGTGATGGCGAGGGCCTCGCGGCTGGTGGCGAGGATCCTCAGCAGCGGCAGCCGTTCGAGGAGTTCCCCGGCGAGTCCGGCAGCCGCCTCGACGACGTGCTCGCAGTTGTCGAGGACGAGGAGGGCCTCGCCGCCTTCGAAGAGCTCGGCGAGCCGGTCGACGGGCGTCGCGCCCCCGCCGCGCACTCCGCCGTAGACGCGGCCGTCCTTGGAGCCGAGGGTGCCGAGCACCGCGTCGGCCAGCCGGCCCCCCGGGCTCACACGGGCGAGCGGCGCGAACCAGACCCGGCCGCGCTCGTGGGCGCGGTGGCGGGCCGCGGCCTCCAGGGAGAGCCGGGTCTTGCCGGCGCCGCCGAAGCCGACGACGGTGACGAGCCGGGAGGAGGACAACAGGGCGGCGACGCGGTCCAGTTCGCGGTCGCGGCCGACGAAGCTCGTCAGCCGGGCCGGAAGGCGGCTCGGCGCCGCGCTCTCGGAACGGCCGGCGGGGCAGGTCAACTCGCCTCGCAGGAGCGCCATATGGACGTCCTGGAGTTCGGCGGACGGATCGACGCCGAGCTCCTCGCCGAGCCGGCCGCGGATCTCCTCGTACACGGCGAGCGCGTCGGACTGACGGCCTGCGGCCGACAGCGCCTTCATCCGCAGACCGGCGATGCGCTCGCTCAACGGGCGCTCGGCACCGGCTGATTCGAGGTCGCTGAGGACCTCGGCGTACCGTCCGAGACGCAGTTCGGCCTCGAAGCGGTCCTCGGCCGCAGCGGCCCGCACGTCGTCGAGACGGACGGCGACGGTACGGGCGAAGGGGGCGTCCAGGACGTCGGCGAGCGCCGGACCCCGCCACAGAGCGAGGGCCTCACCGAGCCGTGCGGCGGCCTCGTCGGCACGCCCGGCCGCCAGTGCGCGCCTGCCGCGTGCGGCCAGCTCCTCGAAGCGGTGGGCGTCCACGTCCTCGTCGCGTACGACAGGCGGTAGCCGCCCGCGACGGACTCCAGCGTGGCGACGCCCCGCAGGGCCTTGCGCAGCCGGGACACCAGCGCCTGGAGGGCGTTGCCCACCTCGGCCGGGGAGTCGGCCCCCCACAGGCCGTCGACGAGCGTGTCCGCCAGCACGGGCCGGCCGCCCTCCAGGGCGAGCCGGGCCAGCAGCATCCGCAGCCGGAGTCCTCCGATGTCGACCGACGACGCGTAATCGGTCAGGGCCTCGACGGGACCGAGCAGGACGATCTTCACGACGGTGGTCTCCCCCGGGCGCAGCGAACCCCCGTCATCCTAGCGATCTTGACCGACCCGGGTCTCCCGGAATACCCACGCCTCACGACCACTTCGACACGGCGGGGCGGACCGTGGCCGGATCGACGTGTCGCGCGATGGATCACCGACGTACGGTGTGAGCCGGGGAGTTCGTGGAGCGGCGGACGGGAGGAGGGAGCGATGGTTCCGGGGACGGTGCAGCAGCTGACGATCCTGCTGGTCCTGGTGCTGCCCGGGGTCTTCTACCAGGCCGTACGGGAGCATCTGCGCGGGGCGGTCGCGGCGGAGCAGGAGCCGCAGAACCGGATCGTGCGGGCCATCGCGGCCGGGGCGCTCCTCGACGCCGTCTACGCGGTGGCCGCGGGCCCGTGGCTGGTGCGGCTGCTCACGGGGGACGGCCGGGGCCCGGTCGCCGGGATGCTCGAACGCCCCCGGGAGGCCGGTGTGGCCGCGTTGCTTCTCGTGGTCGTGGTGCCGTCGGGGATCGCCTGGGCGGAGGCGGTACGGGACCGGCGACGGCGGCGGGCGCGGTACGAGCCGACGCCGACGGCCTGGGACGCGCTCTTCCGCGACCGGGGCTCATGCTTCGTCCGGGCCCGCCTCAAGAACGGTCTGTGGGTCGGTGGTTGGCTGGGATCCGGATCGGCGGTCTCCGCGTACCCGCAGCCGGGCGACGTCTATCTCCAGTCGCAGTACCGGATGGCGCCCGACGGCACGTTCCTCGGGAAGGTCCCCGACACCGGCGGGGTCTATCTGCGGGCCGCCGACATCGACGTACTGGAAGTGCTGCTGCCGCCCTCGGCACGGTCGACACCGCCGGTCGCGCCGGAGCAGCGGACACGGGAGCAGAGGGAAGGAACGGAAGATGACGCAGCCTCACCGACCGTCGGATGAGCAGGACTGGGAGGACGTGATCGCCGAGTTCTCCGGGCGTCGGACGTACCGGCCGTCCGACGAGGCGCCGGAGCCCGACGACGTGCCGCAGGCGCCGTCGGGCACGGCGGTGGGCGACGGGGCGACGGCGCAGGACTGAGCCGCGTCGCCGCACCTCCGTCACGGCCCGGTGTGGATGTGCGCGGCCCACAGGTGCGGGGCGCGGGCGAGGCGCCGGCGCAGCTCGCGCACCGGGCGGTGCAGCGCCGTCGCGGGGTCGATCGGGCGGCCGCGCGTGAGGTCGTCGGCAAGGGCCGTGTACAGCTCCTCCGTCAGCCGGGTCGCCACCTTGTCCGCGACGGGCCACAGCGTGCCGATCACATGCGGGTACCCGGCCAGTTGGAACGAGGAGGCCAGCTGCACCGACTCGTCGGGCAGCGTGAGTCCGCCCTGGGAGGTGGAGCAGGCCGACAGGACGGCGAGGACGGCCTCGCGCGGGCGCTGCTCGGCGGCGTCGCGGACGGTGAGCCGCCCGTCGTGGAGGATCAGGCCGCTCTCGGACGGCCTGTCCGGCTCGCTGACCCCGTGGCAGCTGAAGTGGACCCACGGGTGGGCGGGCAGCGCCTGCCGCACCGCGTCGACCGTGGCGGCGGGACCGGCGAGTTCGAGGTGCGCCGGAAACAGCTTCCGCAGCAGCTTCGCCTCCTGGGAGGCACCGGGCAGGGACGGGGCTCCGGGGGTGTCCGCGAGGGTGACGATCAGCGGAACAGGCGTTGCCGGGGCGGTGCCCGAGGGCGCCTGCCGGGCGCGGTCCAGCGCGCGCAGCGTCGGGGTGTACGAGGAGACGACCCGGTCCATGACGCTCTCGCCGGCGCCCGGTCCCGACCGGGTTCCGGCGTCGGAGCGGCCCGCCGCGTGGAGGGGCAGCAGCGCCAGCCATCCGGTGGGGCACCACCACAGCCGGCTCCACGACGCGTCGTCGGGCGGCGCGGCGTGCAGGCCGAGACGGTGGAGGACCGGCTTCGCGACGGCGGTCCACAGCCACTCCAGGGTCTCCGACAGCGACCCCATCGCGGAGAAGGCCTGGCGGTTCCCCTGGTCGCCGTAGGCGTCGTCGACGGCCGTGAGGAACGCCGTGGCCCGGTCGAGGACGTCGGCCGGGGTGAGGGCGGGCAGCGGGACGACCTCGATGCCCCGGTCGGCGGTGACCACGAGTGCGTCGGAGCGGTACCGGCTGACGTTGACCACCACGACCGGGCCCCCGGAGGCCGCGCGGATCAGCTCCGTCACGCGCGGCGCGGCCAGGAAGTCTCCGAGGCCGGGCAGCCGGCGGATCCGGTCGAGGAGCTCGTCCCAGGTCCGGGCGAGGGAGTGCCGTGACTCGGCGAGCAGCCCGGCCTCGTGCCCGGTGTACGTGGGTTCGGCGGGTCCGAGACCGGTGGACGACGCGGGGCGGGGCGGTCCGGCGCTCAGGGAGTCCCGGACACGTTCGAACTCGGCGGCCAGGGCGGGGTCGGCCGTTCGCAGCCGGGAGAGGTCGCCTCGCGCCTCCAGGTTCTGGGCGAGCAGCACGCCACGCCCCTGTTCGAGGAGCGTGAGCGCCGCCTCCGGGTCGTCCTGCCGCAGCGCGAGCGCGGCCGCGTCGGAGGCGAGTCCCGTGCCGGCGACCAGCCGGTCCTCCTGGTCGGCGCGTTCGAGACCGCGCGGCGCGAGGCGGGGCAGGAGACCGACGGCGTACGTGTAGCCGCCGAGCGCCTCGGCGTCCTGGCCGGCCGCGACGGCCGCCTCGCCCCAGGTGCGGGCGGCGAGCAGACGCTTGGCCACGGAGGCGACCGGGTTCCGGGCGGCCTGCCGGGCGAGGCGGACGGCCTCGGCGAGCTCCTGCGGGCCGACGCTCGCGTCGGCGAGGCGGCTCCGCGCCAACTGGGTACGGGCCAGGACCCATTGGACGTGGGCCTGGTGGGGGTGGTCCTCGGGAAGCCGGTCGAGTGCCTCCCGGGCCGCCTCCGCCCCGCGGGCGAGTACGGGCGCGAGCGCCGGATCGGCCGGGTCCTCGGCCACCTCCGCGGTGATCATGCTCGTGGCGGCCAGGTTGATCAGGGCCACGGTCCGCCGGGGGTGGCGGTCGTCGAGCCCGGCGACGGCCTCCTCCAGGACGCGCCTCGCCTCGGCGAGCAGCCCCGGGTCCGTGGCGTCGCTCGGGCCGCCGAGTGCGGTGCGGTGCAGCAGGACACCGAGGTTCACGCGTGCGATGTCCCTGCCGTGCCGCTCGCCGTCCGCGAGGGAGACCGCCTCGCGCAGCAGCCCCGCCGCCTCGTCGGCGGCGGTCCGGTCGTGCGTGGCCTCGTACCGGATCCGTAGCGCCTCGGCGAGGTTGGAGAGGTGGGCGGCGCGCTCGAAGGAGGTCGGCGGGCTCTGCCGGACGGCGTGGCGCAGGACGTCCACGCCCTCGTCGAGCCATCGGCGGTCGCCGGTGAGCCGGGAGCGACGGGTGAGGGCGAAGCCCAGGTTGGTGAGGACGCCCGCCCGCCCCTTGTGGTCGGCCGGGACGACGGCGGCGGCTTCCCGCAGGATGCCGATCGCGGTGCCCATGAGCGTGTCGTCGGCGGTGTCGGCGGCCCGGCCGCACAGCGCGGTGCCGTAGCTGGTGAGAAGGGCGTGGCGCTCGCCGGGATCGTGGGGGCTCGCGAGCGCGGCGCGGTACTGGGCCAGGGCCTCGTCGCGCAGGTCCTCGTCGTAGGTGCGCAGGTGCAGTTCGGCGAGTGCGTTGGCGAGGCCGGAGCGGGCGCGCGCCTCGGAGGTGTGGCGTGTGCCCGTTCCGTACGTGTCGGTCCGGTGGGGGCCGGTCTCCTCGGCGACGGCGACCGCCTGGCGGTGCCAGTGGACGGCCTCTTCGAGCGGGGCGCCGTCGCCGGTGAAGCGGGAGAGGGAGCGCAGGGCGGCGCCCAGGCGGGAGAAGTTCTCGCCCCTGCCGGGTGTGGTGGGCCCCGAGATCCGTACCGCCTCGCGCAGCACGTCGACGGCCTCCGTGACGAGGCCGGAGTCCGAGCGGATCTGGCCGAGGTCCTCCAGGGCGTCGCCCAGGTTCCCGAGGCGGTGTGCGCGGTAGTGGTCGTCGGGTGCGGTCGCGGTGAGGGCGTCCCGGTGCGCCCGCACCCCCTCGGCCAGCAGCGCCTCGTCGGTGGTGAGGGCGCCGAGGCTCACCAGGGCGACGCCGAGGTTGGAGCTGGCCACCACCCTGTCGTGGCCACCGGGGTGCGCCGCGGCCGCCACGGCCAGGCGCAGGACGCGCACGGCCTCCGCGTGCCCGTCCGGGTCCCGCGTCGTGGTGGCGCGCTGCAGGTGGATGCCGCCGAGGGCGGACAGGTACTCGGCGCGTCGCGGGTCGTCGTCGCCCAGCAGGTCGAGGGCCCGCCGGATCAGGGCGATGCCCTCGCTCCGCTTCTCCTCGGCGCCCGGGTCGGGGGCGCCGTCCGCCCGGGCGCGGTCGGTGAAGCGCCAGGCGAGGGCGTGCCCGAGGGCGTAGGTCACGCCCGTCGTGTCCCCTTCGGCCGCCTCCGTGAGGGCGAGGGCCTCCCGGAAGGTCCGTTCCGCCTCCGCCGCGGCGGCTTCGGCGGTCTCCCCCGTCCCGTCCGCAGACGCGTCCAGGGTCCTGGCCAGTTCGAGCAGGACCCGGGCCCGTTCGGCCGACCGCGGCGGGGTGTCCGCGGCGAGCCCGCGCAGCAGAGCGAGCGGTTCGGCGAGCGCGCCGGACAGGCCGCCGAGCGCACCGGACGGTTCGCCGAGATCGCCCCACGGGCCGCCGAGCGCGTCGGCGCGCAGGCGCAGCAGGGCGGCGAGCTCCAGGGCGCGGCCCGTGTGGTGCCGGTCGTCGCTCCCGGTGGCGTCCAGCGCACCGCGTGCGAACCCGATCGCGGCCTCCAGCTCGGCGAGGACCCCGGTCTCGGCGTACCGGGAGCGCAGGACCTCGGCCAGGACGAACTGGGCGTGGGTGTGGGCCGGGTGACCGGGCGGGGCCGCGGCCAGGGCGTCACGCGCGGCGCTGTGCGCGTCGTCGAGGGCAGAGAGGTTCCGGGCGCTGACGGTGCTGCCGTTGAGGGCGTGGGCCAGGTTGGCGAGGTAGAGGGAGCCCTCGACGGGGTTGTCCGCCACCGCGGCCGCGCGTCGGCAGGTGGCGATGCCCTCCTCGTGGAGCGCGGTGCGGTCCTGCCCGCCGAGAGCGTCCCCGGGCGCCATCGAGAGGGTGACGAGCGCCATCCCGAGATCGTTCAGGTGGGCGGCCGGCGGCGGCTGGTCCGGGGCAGCGGCGGTGGAGCGGCGCAGGGCGTCCACCGCCTCGGGGAGGAGAGCGGGGTCGCGGAGCTGTGCGGCGGCGTTCAGCAGTGCGGTGCCCAGCAGGGCGAGGTGCAGGGCGTGGTGCGGATCGCCCGGTCGGCTCCCTTGCACGGTCCGGCGCAGCACGTCGACGCTCTCCCGCGCGACGGCGGAGTCCCCCGTGGCCTCCGCCGCGTGGTTCAGGACGAGCCCCAGGTTGCCTGCCCTGCGGGCCTGTTCGACCCGCTCACCGGGCGCTGCGGACACGGCGGCGCGGCTGTGCCGGACGGCCTCGGCGAGGATCTCGGGACCGCCGCCGTCCCGGAATCCGTACAGCATCGTCAGACCGAGGTCGGAGAGGCAGGTGCCCTGTTCCGCGCTGCCGTCGGGGAATCCGGCGACGGCGTGGCGCAGCAGCGCGGCCGCGGCGGGCAGCGGCCCGGGGTGGCGGTGGCGGGTGTAGAGGGCGAGGATTCCGGCGCCCGCCTGGTACGCGTCGCCGGGGTCCGCCTCCGCTCCGCCGGGCTCGCCCGCGAGCAGCGCGAGGACCGGGCCGAGGACGGGCGGTACGTGGGTGGGCGAGGCGCGGTGGACGTCGAGGAAGCAGAGGACGGCGGAGCCGAGGGCCGCCATGTCCGCGCCCTCGCCGGCGAGGTGGCGGCACCATTCGTAGTATCCGATCGCGTTGACGGCCACGAGCGGGACGTTCCCGTCCGGCAGCGTCCCGGCGCGGCGTATGTCGTCGGCCGTCGCGGCGGCCTCGTCGGTCAGGAACCAGCGCAACGCGCCGGGGTCGTGGTCGACCCGTAAGACCCGGTCCATCATCCGCTGAGCCGTCGCTTCGACGTTCATCGCTGGTCGCCGCTCCCCCGTCGGAGTTCTCGTCCTCGGAGGCCAACGTAGCCCAGCGGAGGGGGAGTTCCCCGGGCGACCACGGCTACGGAAGCCGGGCCGCCGCCGCGTCCAGCATCAGGTCCAGGGCGAAGGGGTAGCCGCTGCCGCGCATGTCGGCGGCGAGCAGCGGAAAGGTCGCCGCGATGTGCGGGTGGGTCTCCGGCGGCAGCCTCCCGTACGAGGCGCGCCACACCTCCTCGTCGGCCACGCGCGCGGGGTCCGGCAGGGCGAGCGCGGCGGCGTCCAGCGCCGCGAAGGCCAGGGCCTGGTCGACGAAGGCGTGGTAGAGCGGCACGGCCGTCGCGTCGGGGAAGCCGGCCCCGCGCAGGATGCCGAGGATCGTCTCCACCGCCGCCGTCTCGTGGGCGCGGCCCGTCGTCCGGTGTGCGGCGAGCAGCGCCGCCTGCGGGTTGGCGAGGTAGACGGCGTGGATCCGCAGCCCCATGTCGCGGAGGTCCGCCCGCCAGTCGCCGGTCGCCCGCCAGCCCTCCTGCGCCCGTCCGACGAACTCGTCGGCCAGGGCGAGCAGCAGGTCGTCGGTGTTGCGGAAGTAGCGGTAGAGGGAGCTGGGGTCGGCCCCGAGGGCGGCGCCGAGCCGCCGTACGGACAGGGCGTCCGCGCCGTGCTCACCGACGAGCCGCAGCGCGGTCTCGATGATCAGCCGTTCCGAGAGGACGGCGCCTTGTCTGGTGGGCCTGCGGCGCCGCCGCTGCCCTTCCGGGACCACTCGCTCGACCATGCGGCCACCTTATGACAACACCATTGACGTGTAAACGGCTCGCCCAGTTCCATGTGCGTTCACCAGGCACCCCTCCTTCTCCCGTTCTGGAGCATCCCCATGACCAAGGCCGATCTGGTCTTCACCCAGGGACCCGTCCACACCGGCGATCCCGCCCGCACCCGGGCGAGCAGTCTCGCCGTCACCGGCGAGCGCATCACCGCCGTCGGACATGACGAGGTGCGCGAACTCATCGGGCCGGGCACCGAAGTCGTCGACCTGCGGGGGAAGCTGCTCCTTCCCGGCTTCCAGGACGCGCACGTCCACGCCGTGTTCGCCGGGACGGAGCTGGCCGAGTGCGATCTGACCGGCACGGTCGGCGTCGAGGACTACCTGACCCGGATCCGGGAGTTCGCCGAGACCCACCCGGACCGGCCGTGGATCACCGGCGGCGGCTGGTCGATGGAGAGCTTCGAAGGGGGCCTGCCCACCCGGCAGCTGCTCGACTCGGTCGTCCCCGACCGGCCGGTCTACCTCGTCAACCGCGACCACCACGGCGCGTGGGCGAACACCCGCGCCCTCGAACTCGCCGGGCTCACCCGGGAGACCCCCGACCCCGCCGACGGGCGGATCGAGCGCGAGCCCGACGGCACCCCGAGCGGCACACTGCAGGAGGGCGCCACCGGGCTGGTCTCCCGGCTCGTCCCGCCGAGCTCCGCCGCCGACCGGCTCGCCGGGCTGCTGCGCGCGCAGAGGCTGCTCCACTCGCTCGGCATCACCGGCTGGCAGGACGCCATGCTCGGGATGTACGGCGGCCACCCCGACCCCTCCGACGCCTATCTCGCGGCAGCCCGCGCCGGGACGCTCACCGCCCGCGTCGCCGGGGCGCTGTGGTGGGACCGCGAACGGGGGGACGAGCAGATCGACGACCTCGTCACCCGCCGCAAGGAGCTGACCCACGGGCGGTTCCGGGCCGGCTCCGTCAAGATCATGCAGGACGGCGTCGCCGAGAACTTCACGGCCGCGATGACGACTCCGTACCTCGACGGATGCGGCTGCGCCACGGCCAACTCGGGGCTCAGCTTCGTCGACCCGGTCGCGCTGCGCTCGTACGTGACCCGTCTGGACGCCCTCGACTTCCAGGTGCACTTCCACGCGCTCGGCGACCGCGCGGTACGGGAGGCCCTCGACGCCGTCGAGGCCGCGGTGGAGGCGAACGGCCGGCGCGGCAACCGGCACCACCTCGCCCATCTGCAGGTGGTCCACCCCGACGACCTGGACCGGTTCGCCCACCTGGGGGCCATCGCCAACATCCAGCCCCTGTGGGCCGCGCACGAGCCGCAGATGGACGAGTTGACGATCCCGTTCCTCGGGCCCGAACGGACCTCCTGGCAGTACCCGTTCGGCTCCCTGCTGCGCGCCGGGGCCACCCTGGCGGCCGGCAGCGACTGGCCCGTCTCCAGCCCCGACCCGATCGCGGGCATCCATGTCGCGGTGAACCGGAAGGAGCCCGGCACGACCGACGAGCGGGTCTTCCTGCCGGAGCAGCGCCTCGACCTGGCCTCCGCCGTCGCCGCCTACACAGCCGGTTCCGCGCACGTGAACCGGCTCGACGAGACCGGCGCGCTGCTCCCGGGCATGCTCGCCGACCTGGTCGTCCTCGACCGCGACATCTTCACCGCGCCGCCGGAGGAGATCGCCGAGGCGCGGGTCCTGAGCACGTACGTCGGCGGCACGCCGGTCCACACGGCCTGACGGCACCCGGCGGCCCGCCGCCCTCACGCCCTCCCGTCACGGTCCGTCGGCCCTTCGCCATCCGGCCCGTCGGCCCGGCGCCCCGCACAGCCTCACCGAGCTCCACCAGCCCCACGCCGCTCCACCACCCCCACGCCGCTCCACCGCAGCCCCGCACCACACCGTGCTCCGCACCACGCTCCATCCCCCAGCGCCCGTCACTACACCCGTAAGGGGTGGGTCTCCTTGCGCATCTCCAGAGCCACCGCACTGCTCGTCTGCACCGCCGCCGTCGCGGCCGTCACCGCCGGCTGTTCCGGCGCGACCGGATCCGGATCCGGCGGCGGCGCCGCCTACACCGTCACCCCCACCTCCCCCGCCGCGAAGGGCGCGATCGGCGCGCTCACCTGGTCGCTGTACGCCGAGCCGTACACCCTCGACTACGCCCTCGCGTACGACTACCCGCCCAACACCGTGCTCGCCAACGTGTGCGAGCAGCTCCTTCGGGTCACCCCCGACCTGAAGATCGAGCCCGGGCTCGCCGTGAAGTACGACAACCCCGATCCGAAGACCTGGGTGTACACCCTGCGTCCGGGCGTGACGTTCCACGACGGCACGAGCATGACCGCCGACGACGTGGTCGCCTCCCTCAAGCGCCACATGGACCCGGCGACCGGCTCGCCCTGGGGGTCGGCGTTCCGGAACGTCGCCTCCATCACCAGCAGCGGTCCGCTGGAGGTGACCATCCGGCTCTCCCGGCCCGACGTCCTCCTCAACGAGCTGATGGCGGCCTCCCCCGGCACCGTCGAGAGCGCGGCCTTCCTGACGAAGGCCGGCAAGGACTACGGCGGCCCCAAGGGGAAGGTCAACTGCACCGGCCCGTACGCCCTGGACGGCTGGGCCCAGGGCGAGAGCGTCACGCTCAAGAAGTACCCGGGGTACTGGGACACCACCCTGGCCCCGAAGAACGACACGGTGACCTTCACGTTCGTCGAGGACCCGGCCGCGCGCACCAACGCCTTCCTGTCGGGCACGGCCGACGGCGGCTACATGGTGCCCGCCACCTCGCTGACCCAGCTGCGGTCCACCACGAAGGGGAAGGTGTACTTCGGCCCCAACACGGCTGCCGCCGACCTCTCCGTCCTCGACTTCAAGGGCCCGCTCGGCGACCTGAAGGTCCGGCGGGCGCTCTCCATGGCCCTCGACCGGAAGAACATCGTCAAGGCGGCGGCCGGCGGCGTCGGTGTCCCGGCGAAGGCGCCCACCGCACGCGGCGCGTGGGCGCTCGTGCCGGAGAAGACCGACGCCTACTTCGACGCCCTGCCCGAGCCGGTGTACGACGTGGCCGCCGCGAAGAAGCTGGTCGAGGAGGCCGGTGCCACCGGGCGGAGGATCACGCTCGTCACCAGTTCGCTCGCGCCGGAGATCAGTGTCGTCGCCAACGCCGTCCAGGCGGCGGGGCGGCAGATCGGGCTCGACGTCCGGCTGAGGTCCGTCGCCCCGGAGGCGTACAGCAGCATCTTCGTCGACCCCGAGGCGCGCAAGGGCCTGGACCTGGTCATCACCAACGGGTACGACAACACGCCCGATCCGCTGGAGTTCTACCAGTACCTGAGCACCGGCCATGTCGGGAACTACGGCAACTGGTCGAACGCCGAGTACGACGCGGCCTTCGACCGGGCGAACGCCGAGCCCGACCCGGCCCGCCGGGCGGACCTGACGGCCGAGCTGCAGAGGATCGCCGTACGCGAGCTCCCCGTCATCCCGCTGTACGAAGCCCCCTACTCGGTCTTCCTGGGCAGCGGGGTCACCGGCGCGCCCACCGGGATCGCGCAGCTGTACTACCCCTGGGCCGCGACGATCGGGGCCGCACGGTCATGACGCGCTATCTCGCGGGCCGGCTCCTCGGCCTGGTGACGGTCCTGCTCGTCACGTCGGTCCTGGTCTTCGCCGCCGTGCACCTCGCCCCCGGCGACCCGGTGTCCTTCCTGCTGCACGGCCGTCCCGCGACACCGGAGGCGGTGGCGGCACTGCGCAGCCAGTACCACCTGGACGACCCGCTTCCGCTCCAGTACGCGAAATGGCTGGGAGGTGTCCTGCACGGCGACTTCGGCCGCTCCGCGCAGTTCCACCAGGAGGTCGGCCCGCTCATCGGCTCGCGCCTGCCGGGCACGGCCGTGCTCGTGGGGTACGCGGCGCTGCTCGTCGCCGTCCTCGGGGTGTCCGCGGGCGTCCTGGCGGCGCTGCGGCCCGGGGCCGTGGACCGGACCGTGCTGCTCGGCACCGGTGTGGCGACGGCGACCCCCTCGTTCGTGAGCACCATCGCGCTCGTCTCGCTCTTCTCCGTCCAACTGGGCTGGTTCCCCGGCCCCGGTGGCACTCCGGAGGGCTTCACCGACCGGGTGTACCACCTCACGCTGCCGGCGTTCGCCCTGGCGATCACCTTCGCCGGGATGCTCGCCCGGGTCACCCGGTCGGCCATGCTCGACGAGATGGGGCGCGAGCACGTCGAGGTGGCGCGGGCGCGCGGGGTCGCGGGCGCCTCCGTGGTCCGCCGGCATGTGCTCCGCAACGCCCTGGGGCCGATCGTGACCGTCGGCGGCACGATGCTCGCCGGACTGCTGATCAGCACGTCGATCGTGGAGACCGCCTTCAACGTGTCCGGCATCGGTTCGCTGCTCGTGCAGTCGGTGACGGCCAAGGACTTCGCCGTCGTCCAGGCGATCACCCTGCTGAGCGTGACGGCGTTCGTCGTCGTCAATCTCGTCGTCGACCTGCTCGTACCGCTGATCGACCCCCGGCTGTCCGTCCACGGGGAGGCATCCCGATGACCACCACTGTCTCCCCCGCGCCGGGCGCGCTGCGCCGCCGCCCGGGTCTGCGCGCCCTGCGCGTCCTCGGCCAGGGGCCGCTCTTCACGGCCGCCGTCGTCGTGCTGGCCGGGCTCGTCCTGGTCGCCGTGCTCGCGACCGTACTCGCGCCGTACGACCCCGAGGCGCTCGACCTGTCGGCGAGCCTGGTGGGCACCGGCGGCGACCACCTCCTCGGCACCGACCAGTCGGGCCGGGACATCCTGTCGCGACTGCTGCACGGTGCGCGGACGGGACTGCTCGGACCGCTGCTCGTGGTCGGCGTCTCGACGCTCCTGGGCACCCTGCTCGGCCTGGTCGCCGCATGGCGCGGCGGCTGGGCGGACGTGCTGCTGTCCCGGTCGATGGACCTGGCCTTCGCGATTCCCGGGCTGCTGTTCGCGATCCTCCTCGTGGCCGTGCTCGGTTCGGGCATGACCGCGCCGGTGATCGCCATGGCGGTGGCGTACACGCCGTACGTGGGACGGCTCGTGCGGGGCATAGCCCGCCAGGAGAAGGCCCGGCCGTACATCGAGTCGTACCGCGTGCAGGGCTGGTCGGGCTGGACGATCTGCCTTCGGCACCTGCTGCCCAACATCGCCCCGACGGTGTTCGCGCAGTCCGCGATGAACTTCGGGTACGCCCTGATGGACCTCGCCGCGCTGTCGTTCCTCGGCTTCGGCGTACAGCCGCCCACGGCGGACTGGGGCGCCATGATCAACGAAGGCCAGGCGGCACTCCAGCAGGGGGCGATGCTGCCCGCGCTCGCGCCGTCGTTCTGCGTGGTCCTGGCCGTGGTGGCGTTCGGCATCGTCGGCGAGGGCCTCGCCGACCGGATCGCGAAGCGGGAGCGGTGAACCCCATGAACACCTCGAACCACACAGGTCCTATGGGGCCCATGGGTCCCAGGAACCCTACGAACCCCAGGGACAACGTGGGCCACGTGGATCCTGTCGGACTCACGAAGACGCGGCGGTCACCCGTGCTGGAGATCGACGGCCTGGGAGTCCGGCTGCCGGACGGGCAGGCGGCCCGGCCGCTCCTCGACGGCGTCACGCTCCGGGTCGCCGCGGGCGAGACCGTCGGTCTGGTCGGCGAGTCCGGCTCGGGCAAGTCGGTCGCGTGCCGCAGCGTGCTCGGACTGCTGCCGGCCAGGGCGCGGACGGCCGGCGCCGTACGGGTGGGAGGCGGTGACGTCCTGACGATGGACCGCGCTGAGCTGGCCAGGCTGCGCGCCCGGCGGGTCGCCATGATCTATCAGGACCCCCGCGCCTCCGTGAACCCGCTGCGCCGGATCGGCGACTTCCTCACCGAGGGCCTGCGTGCCGCCGGTACCCCCGCCTCGACAGCGCTCGCGCGGGCGGAGGAGCTCCTCGACGCCGTCGGCATCCGCGATCCGCGAGGCGCGCTGCGCCGCCACCCGCACCAGTTCTCCGGCGGGATGCTCCAACGGGTGGTGATCGCGGCGGCCCTGGCGGGCGAGCCGGAGCTGCTCGTGGCCGACGAGCCGACCACGGCGCTCGACGTCACCACGCAGGCCGAGATCATCGCGATCCTCACCCGGCTCCAGGCCGAACGCGGCACGGGTCTGCTCTTCGTCACCCACGACCTGGAACTGGCGTCGGCGATCTGCGACCGCGTGTACGTGATGTACGCGGGCCGGATCGTCGAGACGGCGGACACCGACGCCCTGTTCGACCGGCCGCTCCACCCGTACACGGCGGGGCTGCTGGCCTGCACGCCCCGGATCGAGGCCGGCGCCCCCGCTCCGCGCCCCATCCCCGGCCGGCCCGTCTCGCTCGCCGAGGCCCCGCCCGGGTGCGCCTTCGCGGCGCGCTGCGCCCACGCGCAGGCGCGGTGCACGGAGGAGACACCCGTACTGGCACGCCACGGCGACGGTCTGGCCGCCTGCCACCGCGCCGACGAAGGGATCACACGGTGAGCGGAACCACGAACGGCCCGGAAGAGCTGGTGGTGGAGGGGCTGCGCAAGCGGTACGGGGACCACATGGCCGTGCACGACGTGTCGTTCACCCTCGCGCCGGGCGCCTCGCTCGGCATCGTCGGCGAGTCGGGCAGCGGCAAGACGACGACCGTGCGGATGCTCGTCGGCCTGGAGCGGCCCGACGGCGGCACGGTCCAGGTCGGGGGCCGGGACCGCTCGGCGCGGGCCCGCGGCCGGGCCGAGCGCCTGGCGCGGGCCCGCGAGATCCAGATGGTCTTCCAGGACCCGTACCTCTCCCTCGACCCGCGCGTACCGGTGGCACGGTGTGTGGAGGAGGTGCTGCGCCTCCACGTCCCCTCGGACGCGGCGGCACGGCGGGTCCGCGTCGCCGAACTCCTCGACCAGGTGGGCCTCGGCGAGCGGGAGGCGGCGGCGCTGCCCGGCAGGCTCTCGGGCGGTCAGCGCCAGCGTGTGGCGATCGCCCGCGCGCTGGCGGCCGAGCCGAGGTTCCTCGTCCTCGACGAGGCGGTGGCGGCGCTGGACGTGTCGATCCAGGCGCAGGTGCTCGAACTACTCGGCCGGATCCGGCGCGAGACGGGAATCGGCTTCCTCTTCGTGACGCACGACCTGGCCGTGGTCCGGCACGTCACGGACGAGGTGATGGTCCTCAGGCAGGGCCGCGTGGTGGAGAGGGGCACCACGTCGGCCCTCCTGGACGCACCCGCCGACCCCTACACCCGCCTGCTGCGCGACTCGGTCCCCCGTCGCGGCTGGAACCCTGGGTCAGGAGGGCCGCTGCCTCACGACACGCCCGACTCCTAGGGGCATTGCCGAGGTTCAGCCCCCGTCGAGGCCGCGGTATCAGGTGATGCCGGCGCGGATGTGGGCGTGGATGTAGTGGTCGAAGGGATGGGCCTTCTTGCGGGACAGGTCGGGGTGCGGGTTCTGGAACTCGCCCCCGAGGAACTCCGGGTCGGCCGCGTACCAACGGTCGACGATGGTCGCCTGTTGTTCGATTCCGTACGCCGACCACGGCGTGCCCGGGTCGCCGCCGGGTTCGTAGGTGCTCTCGAAAATGCCCTGGCAGAAGTACGTCGTGGCAGGCCATCGGCTGGCCTGCCATACGTGCGTCAGTTCGTGGATCAGCATCTGCCCGCGCTCGGTGTATTTCCCGCCCTTGGCTGCCATCGGGTCGTCGAAGTCGTCGCCCAGATTGACCAAATACGAGCCGCCGGCACCTGGGACGACGAAGGCTCGATCGTCCAGCCCACTGAGGTTGGTCAGGATGATCTGCTCCCGATCGGGAAGCGTGGGCCCGAAGACCTTCGCGGCGAACGCCGCCTCCTCCTCGAACAGCGGCCGGTGATCGACAAGACCCTCGGCAGCAGCCCCCGCTGCCAGGGCCGGGACGATCGCCGCCGGGCCGAAGACCAGCAGCACGCCGGAGGCGATCGTCACTCCGACGGGCAGGGCCGGGAACGGCCAGGGCTCTCCCGCCGCCTCGCCGAGCTGGGAACCGATGACCAGCGCCGCGGCCATGCCTCCGGCGCCCGTGACGGCAGCGACGCCGACCACCTGGGCGACCGCCGTGGCGATGTCTCCCAGCGTTCCGAGGACCCCGTCCACTTCCCATTCCTTGCGGACCGTGAGCCGGGCATCGCGGGCGAAGGTGAGCCAGTTCTGCCGGATGGCCTCATTACGCCCGTCCTCTGCCCAGTTCTTCTGACGGTCGCCAGGGGTGTCTGTGCCGAAGACACGCCCCTGGTGCACCGCCAGGGCACGGAATCGACCTTCGCCACCCTCCACGGTGGGGTAGACGAGGAAGGAAAACGACGGGAATCCGGTGGCGCGCATGTGTCCGATCGAGCTGTATGTGCCGTCGCTGCGCAGGACCATTTCAACGCGCCCGCCCAGCGCCGTTTCGGTAGTGACGGGTTCGGCCATGCGCAGTTCGACCGGCACCTCGTCGAGGCGGCGCAGCACGTCGCGTACAGCGACGGGCTGTTCGACCCCGAGGCTGTCGGCGACTTCGCGGAGGCTGATGACCCGCGGGGCCGCGTAGAGGTTGAACCTGCGGAGACTCTGAGTCAGTGATGTCATGGCGTGCCTCGATTTGTCGGGCCGGCCCGACAAAGGCGGGCCCGGGACCCCCCAAGTGGGGAAGGGGCCTATGGACAGGGGAGCGTGACGGTATTGCTCCACAGAACACCCGTGAGATCGTTTCGGTCCGGTCGACTGTCCGTCGCCGAGATGTGCAACGGGAGACCGGATAGGCACGGAATGCTCTGGCGCATATGCATCTCCCCTGCGGAGTCGGCCGTTTGCTGGAAGTTTCGCTGCGCCAGATTGTCGTCGACCACTCGCACCGTCACGGTGGCATTGGCGGCGAACCGAGTGCCGTCGATGAGGAAAACAGCGGAATCGCCGGACCCTTCGGTCTCCACCCTGATCGCCGGGGGCTCCGGACGTACTCCATCGGGACGATTCTCAGGCTCTCCCACGACGTGGAGGCTGTCCAGGAACATGACGAGGTGGCGCGTGGAGATGGGTGCCAGCATATCGAGCCGGCGCACAAGTTGACGCACGTTTCCATCCGGCCTGTACTGAGGTAGCACTCCTCTGTCTCGGGCGCTGTGAATTGCCGTTCGCAGTTTTGGCATTTCGGCTGTCCCGTCACTCGACACGGATCTAGAACACAACGGTGATGGGCTCCGAGCGTCGCCCGCTGGAGCGGCGGCGCTCGAGACCTCGTTCGGACGTTCTCAGCCCAGGCCGACGAGGACCAGGACCATGCCGGTACCCGACGCCAGAGGAGTGAGGGCCTTGCCCAGGACCGCGCCGAACGCAGCTTCCCTGTCGGTAGCAGCCATGGTGTGCCCGGGAGTTGAGGAGGTCGTCAGCAGGTCGCCGACGCGAATGGAGCGCGATGAGGCGTCCGCGCGGCACCAGACCTTTCCGACGACGGCGATGGCTCGACGGCAGGCGCTCTCGCTGCCCGACGCGGGCGCCCGTCGGTCCAGGACGAGAGCCGGAACGCGGTCTCCCGCACCTGACACCACACCCGCCACACACGAGTCGTAGACCTGTGTGCAGGGTGCCAGCGCACCCTCGTCGTCGAGGACGACGACTGCGCCCGGGACCATCTCACCAGCGCCGTCTCTGTCTGCGACGTCGAATTGTTCGGCCACATCCCCGCCTGTGAGCACGAGATCACCTGTGACTTCAAGATCTCCCTCGAAGAAGCCGGCGAGGCGGCCTCCCCGGGCGTGCACACCGACGCCTTCCGCGCTGAAGCCGATAGTGCCGGTACCGGCACCCTTGTGCTCTCCCCAGACGCCACTACCGCCGGTGGTGCTCGTCGACTCCCCGTAAACCCCCACCCAGTTCTTGGACTTGCCTGCCGCGCCGGCACCGTTCTCAGCCTCGCCGAGTACTCCTTGGCCTTCCGTGCCGCTGTGCTTGCCGTACACGGCAGGGTTGAAGCGGCCCGAGGTCTCGCCGACCACACCGGCGCCGCCGGCGGAATTGGCGCCGTAGACCCCGGCGCCTCCGATGGTGCTGGTACTCAGGCCCTCGACACCGTGCCAACGTTCGCCCCTGCCCTGGACGCCTACGGAGTCTCCCCGCCCTCCGACTCCGACGGTTCGCTCGCCCGGGGTGGCAGTCCCTGTAATTGCCACGCTGTCGTTGCCCGTCACTGATTCGTTGATGGCCATAGCGGTTCCCGTCTGCCCGGGCCCGGTCAAGCGTGATCGGGCCGCGTCGGATGAGGTCCTTGCACGTGGATGAGGATCGATGTGAAGTGGGCGCGATGCGCTCCTCCTTCAACTCTCGTGCGCCAGGCGGAAAGGCGCAAACCGGGACGAAGGCACCCACACGGAGGCCAGAGGCCAAGCAACGCGGAGAAGCATCCGCACTGGTGTCGTCCGGGAGGCCCAAAGCGCCGGAACAGACGATCGCGATCGGACGCCGGCACCTGTGCCCATTCAGCTGCAGACGATCTGGTCCCAACAGTCGGACTTCTATGCGGTGTTCGTCGAACGTGGTGTCCATAGGACCTCGCGGGCCGCGGCAAACAGTTGATCGAGCAACTGGCACGGCGATCGACAGCCCACCGGTCGGCCTCAGCTCGGCTTGCGCCGGACGGAGATCCACTTCGCCGGGCTCTGGAGGAACGGTGTCCGTCCGAGTCCGCGACGCGACATTCGAGTCGAGCCCGGCGATCCGTGCCATCAGGGCGTGAACCCGCCGGGCGGGCCCTGGCGGCAACGCCCCCGGCAGCCGCGGGGAGTGCGTCCTCGTCGGACTTGCGCCGCGGTCACTTCCTCGGACCAGCGCTCGTCTCCGCTGTGCTCCACAGCTGACTGCTCGTCAGAGCGGCGACGCTGCTCGGGGGATCGAGGGCTGTGGTCGACGCGGTTGCGCTTCGGCGGCGGGTCGCGTGCAGGCCCGGGCGAAGGCTACGTTCGGAGAACGAACCGATCCCCGACCTCTCGTTCCCCACGCCACCTCCGATAGTCCAAGGAGCCGCGATGCGTGTCGCTCTCTTCCTGACCTGTGTCAACGACACGCTCTATCCGGACACGGGCCGCGCCGTCGTGCGGCTGCTGACCCGGCTGGGCGTCGACGTCGACTTCCCGACGGGTCAGACCTGTTGCGGGCAGCCGCAGTACAACACCGGCTACCGGCGGCAGGCCGAACCGCTCGCCCGTCGCTTCGCCGAGGTCTTCGGCGGGTACGACGCGATCGTCACCCCCTCCGGGTCGTGCGGCGCCATGGTCCGCGAGCTCTATCCGCGCATGGGCGAGCGGGCCCGTGCGGAGGGCCGGGGCGACGGGCTCGCCCTCGCCGTGGCGCCGGTCGTGCCGAAGACGTACGAGCTGACCGAGTTCCTGGTCGACGTCCTCGGCGTGACGGACGTCGGCGCCTCCTACCCCCACAAGGTCACCTACCACCCCACCTGTCACGGTCTGCGCGGCCTCGGCCTGGCCGACCGGCCGCACCGTCTGCTCTCGGCGGTCAAGGGCCTCGAGCTGGTGGAGCTGCCGGGCGAGGAGGAGTGCTGCGGTTTCGGCGGCACCTTCGCAGTGAAGAACCCGGACGTCTCGGCGGCGATGGGCGCCGACAAGGTCCGCAACGCCGTCTCGACCGGGGCCGACGTCCTGTGCGCGGCGGACAACTCGTGTCTGATGCACCTCGGCGGCACGATGAGCCGGCTCCGGGTCGGCGTCAGGCCCGTCCACATCGCCGAGATCCTGGCGAGCACGGAAGAGGAGCCGACGGCGTGAGCGGTACGTTCCTGGGCATGCCGGCCTTCCCGGAGGCCGCGCGCGAGGCGGTGCGGAACACCACCCTGCGGGCGAACCTGCGGCACGCCACCCACACGATCCGTGACAAGCGGGCCAGGGCCGTCGCCGAGCTGGACGACTGGGCCGAGCTGCGCGAGGCAGGCAAGCGGATCAAGGACCACACGCTCCGCCATCTCGACCGCTACCTGCTCCAGTTGGAGGAGTCGGTGGTCCGGGCCGGCGGCACCGTCCACTGGGCGGCGGACGCGGCCGAGGCGAACCGGATCGTGACCGGTCTGGTGCGGGCCACGGGCGAGAGCGAGGTCGTCAAGGTCAAGTCGATGGCCACGCAGGAGATCGGGCTCAACGAGGCGCTGGAGGCCGAGGGCATCGCCGCGTACGAGACCGACCTCGCCGAACTGATCGTGCAGCTCGGCCACGACCGGCCCTCGCACATCCTCGTACCCGCCATCCACCGCAACCGGGGCGAGATCCGTGACATCTTCAGGTCCGAGATGGGCCGTTGGGGCCGTCCGGCGCCGGAGAACCTGACCGACCGCCCCGCCGAGCTGGCCGAGGCCGCCCGGCTCCACCTCCGCGAGAAGTTCCTGCGCGCCAAGGTCGGGATCTCGGGCGCGAACTTCATGGTCGCCGAGACCGGCACACTGGTCGTCGTCGAGTCCGAGGGCAACGGCAGGATGTGCCTCACCCTCCCCGAGACCCTGATCTCCGTCGTCGGCATCGAGAAGGTCGTGCCCACCTGGCGGGACCTGGAGGTCTTCCTGCAGACCCTCCCGCGCTCCTCGACCGCCGAGCGCATGAATCCGTACACCTCCATGTGGACCGGCACGACGGAGGGGGACGGGCCGCGGACCTTCCACCTCGTCCTGCTCGACAACGGCCGCACCGACACCCTCGCGGACGAGGTCGGCCGCCAGGCACTGCGCTGTATCCGCTGCTCGGCCTGTCTGAACGTCTGCCCTGTCTACGAGAGGGCCGGCGGCCATGCCTACGGCTCCGTCTACCCGGGGCCGATCGGGGCCATCCTGAGCCCTCAGCTGCGGGGCACCGCGAGCGAGATCGACGCCTCGCTGCCGTACGCCTCCACCCTCTGCGGCGCCTGTTACGACGTATGCCCGGTCGCGATCGACATCCCCGAAGTCCTCGTCCACCTCCGTGAGAAGGTCGCCGAGGGCGGGGGCCACCGTCTGGAGAAGGCCGCCATGGGAGCGGCCGCATGGGCATTCGGCCGGCCCGGCGTCTACGCGGCCGGTCAGCGCCTCGCCTCCCTCACCCGGAGGCTCCATCCCTCGCGCCTGCCCGGTCCCGGTCGGGCGTGGACGGACAGCCGTGACCTGCCCGAGGTCCCGGCGGACGGCTTCCGCGGCTGGTGGAAGCGTGAGCACGAGCGCAAGGAGGGCTCCGAGTGAGCGGCAGGGAACTGGTCCTGCGCCGGATCCGCGAGGCACTGACCGACGTACCCGCGGCGGACGCGCCCTACGACCGGGCCGTCGAGCGGAACTACGCGCGTGAGCACGGGGATCGGGACACGGAGGCGACCGTCGCCCTGCTGGCCGAGAACCTGGCGGACTACCGGGCCGTCGTCCACCGCTGCCACCCCGAGGCGCTCCCGGAGCTGATCGGACGCCTGCTGGCCGAGCGGGACGCGCGCCGGGTGCTGGCGCCCGTGGGGCTGCCCCGCGCGCTCCTGAGCCGTACGGACGCGGCGGTCGTGGACGACCGGCCCGAACTCACCCCGTACGACCTCGACGGGGTCGACAGTGTCGTGACGGGCTGCGCCGTCGCCGTCGCGGAGACCGGCACCGTCGTCCTCGACGCCGGACCCGACCAGGGCGGCCGCCGCATCACCCTCGTGCCCGACCACCACATCTGTCTCGTGCGTGTCCCCGGACAGGTCGTCGCCTCCGTACCGCAGGCACTCGGACGCCTCGACCCCGCACGTCCCCTGACCTGGATCTCGGGCCCGTCGGCGACGAGCGACATCGAACTCGACCGCGTCGAGGGGGTCCACGGCCCGAGACGACTGGACGTGGTCCTCGTCGACGACACCCCTGCCTGACCGCCTCCGGGCACGCTCCGTAGGGCGGGGGCCCGGTCAGCCCTCGGCCACCGCGCCGTACGCGAGGGGTTCACGCGGGCCCGTCGTGCGCTCGGGCCGCTCTCGGGCCGCCGTGCCGTCGACCAGCGTCAGCGGGACGGAGAGGCTGTCGCACATCCGCTTCGCGCGCGCGACCGCGCTCAGTGTCGCGGCGGTCGGGGGGCCGGCGGGCAGTTCCAGGACGACCCCCGCCGGACGGTGGGAGTCGACGAGGGCCTGGAGCAGCAGGGCCGCCGCCGCCCGGTTCGTGACGTCGAGGTCCTCATGCAGCGTGACGTACAGCGTTCCTGCGTCGATGTGGTGGCTGAGCAGCATCGCGACCTCCAGACAGAACCTCGGGTACGCCCCGGCCGCCGCGCGGGCGGGACGATGGGCAAAAGGGCAGGTTCCCGGCATTCGGCTCGGGAAAACCCTGGTCAGGCGCTGTTCCCGCGTGTGGCCGCGTCATCGTGACCGGCGAGCTCCCCGAGCGGCCCCGGCCACGAGCCGCACAACGAGGGTGAGCCGCCCGCATGCTGGGCACATGGTGTCCACCTGGTGGGCCGCCCGGTGGCGGATCTGCTCACCTCGCCGAGGAAGCCGCAGGTCACAGCGGTGCATTCGGAGCGTCAGGTGGCGCAATGTGGCCGCAACACCATCCGCGCGACTCCCCCGGTACGTTCCCGGACATGCCAGCCGAACCCGCCCCCGCATCCCTCCCGGTCGCCGCCGCGCGCCGTCGGCGACTCCGCGCGGACCGGGCCCGGGAACTCGCCGACCTGCTGCGCCACCAGATCCTGGCGGGCGGCTTCCCAGGCGGTGTCCTCCCCCTGGAGGACACCATCGCCGCCGACTACCGGGCCAGCCGCAACACCGTCCGCCAGGCCCTGGACCTGCTGCGCGGCGAGCAACTCGTCGAACGGCAGCCGGGGGTCGGCACGGTCGTGGTGTGCGAGAAGTACCCGCACGGCCTGGACCGGCTCCAGGGCCTGGCGGAGACCCTGCACGAGCACGGCCGGGTCACCAACGAGGTACGCACCGTCGGACCGGTCGCCGCCTCCGGCCCGGTGGCGCACCGGCTGGGCCTGCCCGAGCACACGGACGTCCTCTGCATCGAGCGGCTGCGGCGGCTGAACGGGCTGCCGCTCTCGCTCGACCTGTCGTATCTGCCGATGGACATCGGCGGTGAACTCCTCGGCTGCGACCTGGAGAACACCGACGTGTTCCGGCTGCTCGAATCGCTGACCGGCGGTCCGCTGGGCCATGCCGAGATCACCCTCGAGGCCGTCAACGCCGACGCCCACTCCGCCGCCGTGCTCCAGGCTCCCCGCGGGGCCGCCGTCCTGATGCTGGAGCGGCTGACGTGTCTGCCCGACGGGCGCCCCGTGGACCTGGAGTTCATCCGGTTCCGCGGCGACCGCATCACCATGAGCGGCCTCCTGCACCGCTCCGTCTGAACACCCTCACCGCCGACGCTCTTTCACCACCTTCCCGGGAGACAGCCATGCCTCTGGTGCCGCAACGCGCCGACGTGCCCGTGACCATCGACGAGTCCAAGTGCATCGACGGCTGCACCCTCTGCGTCGACATGTGTCCGCTCGACTCGCTCGCGATCCGCGAGGACAACGGCAAGGCGTACATGCACGTGGACGAGTGCTGGTACTGCGGCCCCTGCGCGGCCCGGTGTCCCACCGGCGCGGTCACCGTCAACATGCCCTATCTGCTCCGGTGAAAGGCCCGACTCCCATGCCCGGCACCACAGCTTCCCCGACCCGGTCACCCGTCCGGCTCGTCCCCCTCTCCCTCGCACTGCTCCTCGTCTCCGCCTGTGGCGGCGCGGCGGGCGCCGACGACACGGCCGGCGCGCGCACCGTCACGGTGACCGTCGGCTACCAGTCGAAGACCATCAACACCGTCACCGCAGGCACCCTGCTGCGCTCGCTCGGCTACTTCGAGGAGGAGCTCGCGGCGCGCGGGAAGAAGGACGGCGTCACCTACAAGGTCGCGTGGCAGGACTACGCGACCGGCGCCCCGATCACCGCGCAGATGACCGCGGGGAAGATCGACATCGGTTCGATGGGCGACTTCCCGCTGCTCATCAACGCGGCCCGGGGCAAGCAGCTGCGGCAGCCCACCCGGCTGGTCGCGGTCACCGGTTACAACCTCCGGGGCGGCCTCAACACCGTGGTCGCAGCGCCCGGTTCGTCTCTGCGGTCGCTCGCCGACCTGCGGGGCAAGAAGGTGTCGACGAGCGTCGGCTCGGCCGCCGACGGGACGCTCGTACGGGCCCTGCAGCGTGCGGGCCTCGACCCCGACAAGGACATACGGAAGCTGAATCAGCAGCCCAGCGTCGGCGCGTCCGCGCTGGCCGCCGGAAGCGCCGACGCCCTGTCGCAGTTCGTGGCCTGGCCCGGGCTGCTGGCGTACCAGGGCCGTGCCAAGGCGGTGTACGACGGCGCAGAGCTCAACCTGCCGACCTTCCACGGAGTCACCGTCCGGGAGAAGTTCGCCGGCGAACGGCCCGGAATCCTCGACGACTTCCTGAAGGCGCAGCGGCGGGCCACCGACCATCTGCGGGAACAGCCGGTCGCCGCCGCCGAGTCGGTCGCCGCCGAGACCGGACTGCCCGCCGAGGTCGTCTACCTCTACAACGGCGCGAACGGCATCGCCACCTTCGACCCGGAGCTCCGCCCGGAGCTGATCGACGCCCTGAAGAAGGACGTGCCGGTGCTGAAGGCCGCCAAGCTGGTGGGCGACGTCGACGTCGACGCCTTTGTCGACCGGGCCCCGCTGGAGCGGGCCGCGCAGGCTCCTTCGTACCCGAAGGCGGCCGGCGCGAAGGCCGAGCTGTGGCTGAAGGGGCAGAACACCACCCGTACGTTCGACAGCCCGAAGGCCCTGCTGAAGGCGGTCGGGGCGGCGAAGGCGGCGGACGTGCGGGCCGCGTACGTCCCTGACGCGGTGACCGGCACCCTGTGGTTCGCCGACAAGGCGGTGTGGGTCGCCGACGGAGCCGACCTGCGGGCCTTCGTCACCCCGTCCGTTGCGCAGGCGTACGTCGACGCGCACCCGGGATCGCGGGTCGTCGATCACGCGACCGCCGTCGGTCTGGCGTCATGAGCGCGGGACGGTGGCTGCTGCGGGCGGTCTCGCTCGCTGCGGCACTCGGGCTGTGGCAGTTGCTGACCTCCCTGGACGTCAACCTGTGGCTGCGGTTCGAGCAGTTCCCCACGGTCGGCGAGGTGGCCTCCGCCGCGGCCGACCGGGTCGGCACGGACGTGTACTGGCAGGACCTCGGGCACAGCCTGCGCCGGATCACGGCGGGGTTCCTGCTGGCCTCGGTGGCGGGCGTGGCGGTCGGCACGTTCGTCGCCCGGTCCCGGTGGGCCGCCGACCTGTTGGGCCCGGCCCTGGAGGTGGCGCGGCCGGTGCCGGCCATCGCCCTGGTGCCGGTCGCGATCCTGCTGCTGCCCAGCAACGAGCAGGGCATCGTGTTCATCACCTTCACCGCGGGCTTCTTCCCGGTCCTCGTCTCGACCAGGCACGCGGTGCGCGCCCTCACCCCGGTGTGGGAGGAGGCCGTGCTCACCATGGGCGGCGGCCGGGCGCGCGTGCTGTTCTCGGTGGTGCTGCCCGGGGCGCTGCCCGGGATCTTCGGCGGCCTGTCGGTGGGCATCGGCGTCGCGTGGATCTGCGTGATCTCCGCAGAGATGATCTCCGGCGAGTACGGGGTCGGTTACCGCACCTGGCAGGACTACACGGTCGTGGACTATCCGGGTGTCTTCGTCGGCATGGCCACCATCGGCGCCCTGGGCTGGCTCACCTCCACGGCCGTGGAGCTGCTCGGCCGCCGCGTCACCTCCTGGCTGCCACGGCCGGCCGCGCGCCCGGCGTCCGGTGCGGCACGCACGGCGCCCCGCCGCCGTCCCGCCTCCCGAACGGCCGTCGCCTCCGCGCCCGTACCCGCGTCCGCATCCGCATCGGATTCCGCACCCGCGGCCGTCGTCGAGAAGGAGTCGGTCTCATGAGCAGCGCGCCCCCGGGCGTCGCGCCCGCGCAAGCCGGTGCGGAGCTCGCCCTGCACGACGTACGGCTCGGTCATGCCGACGGTACGACGGTCTTCGCAGCCGCCGAACTGCGCGTCGCGCCAGGCGAACTGCTGGCCGTGGTCGGACCGTCCGGCTGCGGCAAGTCGACCCTGCTGCGCACCCTCGCGGGTCTGCTCGCCCCGCTGGCGGGACGGGTGACCCATGACGGCGAGCCGGTCGAGGGACCGGCGGCCGATCGCGCGCTGGTCTTCCAGGACGACGCGCTGCTGCCCTGGCGTACCGTCCGCGCCAACGTGGAGCTGCCCCTGGCGATCCGCCGCGTGCCGCGTGACGAGCGGCGGCGGTCCGCCGCCGACTGGCTGGAACGGGTCGGCCTCGCCGACCACGCCGGCAAGCTGCCGCATCAGCTGTCCGGGGGCCAGCGGCAGCGGGTGCAGCTGGCCCGCGCACTGGTCGGCAGGCCCCGCGCGGTCCTGATGGACGAGCCCTTCGGCGCGCTCGACGCCCACACCCGGGCGGGGATGCAGGACCTCCTCGTGGAGATCCTGCGGGGCACGGGCGCGACGGTCGTCTTCGTCACGCACGACGTCGACGAGGCCCTCCACCTGGGGGACCGGGTCGCCCTCCTGCCCTCCGGCGAGGTGCTCGACGTGCCGGAACCGCGCCGGCGGGACGCGCGGCAGTCGCCCGCCACGGCCGAGCTGCGGCGCCGCGTCCTCGCCTCCCTCTGACCCCGGAGCCTCCCCGGCCCAGAATCCCTCCGGCCCGGAACCACCTCCGGCCCGGAACCCCCTCCGGCCCGGAACCCATCCGGCCCGGACCCCCTCCGGCCCGGAACCCCCTCCGGCCCGGAATCCATCCGGTCCGGCCTCCCCGGGCCTCCCCGGACCCCGGCACCCCCGACCCCGCCCGAAGGCTCCCGAAAGGCTTCCCGTGGACACCCCTCTGGCCATCCCCGACCTCGCCGACGCGACCGAGCTGTCCTGCGACGTCCTCGTCATCGGCGGCGGAACCGCCGGCACCATGGCCGCGCTGACGGCCGCCGGGCGCGGCGCGAACGTGCTGCTCCTGGAGAAGGCTCACGTCCGGCACTCCGGCGCGCTCGCCATGGGCATGGACGGGGTCAACAACGCCGTCGTCCCCGGCCGGGCCGAGCCCGACGACTACGTCGCCGAGATCACCCGTGCCAACGACGGCATCGTCGACCAGTCCACCGTCCGGCAGACCGCGACCCGCGGCTTCGCGATGGTCCAGCGCCTGGAGTCGTACGGGGTGAAGTTCGAGAAGGACGAGCACGGTGAGTACGCGGTCAGGCAGGTGCACCGCTCCGGCTCGTACGTGCTGCCGATGCCGGAGGGCAAGGACGTCAAGAAGGTCCTCTACCGGCAGTTGCGGCGGCGCGAGATGCGGGAGCGGATCCGGATCGAGAACCGGGTGATGCCGGTGCGGGTGCTCACGCACCCGGAGGACGGGCGGGCCATCGGCGCGGCCGGGTTCAACACCCGCACCGGCGAGTTCGTCACCGTACGGGCCGGGGCCGTGATCCTGGCCACGGGTGCCTGCGGGCGGCTCGGACTGCCCGCCTCCGGCTATCTGTACGGGACGTACGAGAACCCCACCAACGCCGGCGACGGCTACGCCATGGCGTACCACGCGGGGGCGGCCCTGACCGGCATCGAGTGCTTCCAGGTCAACCCGCTGATCAAGGACTACAACGGGCCCGCGTGCGCGTACGTGGCGAATCCGTTCGGCGGGTACCAGGTGAACCGGCACGGCGAGCGGTTCGTCGAGTCGGACTACTGGTCGGGGCAGATGATGGCCGAGTTCGCGGCCGAACTCGCCTCGGACCGGGCCCCGGTGTACCTGAAACTCAGTCATCTGCCCGAGGAGACCATCAGCGCCGTCGAATCGATCCTGCACACGACCGAGCGCCCCACCCGCGGCACGTTCCACGAGGGGCGCGGGCACGACTACCGCACGCACGACATCGAGATGCACATCTCGGAGATCGGGCTCTGCGGCGGGCACTCCGCCTCGGGCGTACGGGTGGACGCGCAGGCCCGCACGACCGTGCCCCGGCTGTACGCGGCAGGCGACCTCGCCTGCGTACCGCACAACTACATGATCGGGGCCTTCGTCTTCGGGGACCTGGCCGGTGAGGACGCGGCCCAGTACCGGTCGTACGAGGGCGAGCTGCCGCAGGACCAGCTCACCGCCGCCCACGAACTCGTCTACCGCCCCCTGCGCCACCCCGACGGACCGCCGCAGCCGCAGGTGGAGTACAAGCTGCGGCGGTTCGTGAACGACTACGTGGCGCCGCCGAAGACCGGCGCGAAGCTGTCCCTCGCGGTGGAGGCCTTCGACCGGATGTCGGCGGAGATCGAGGGCCTGGGCGCCCGTACGGCACACGAGTTGATGCGGTGCGCCGAGGTGTCGTTCATCCGTGACTGCGCGGAGATGGCGGCGCGGGCGTCGCTGGCCAGGACCGAGTCCCGCTGGGGGCTGTACCACGAGCGGCTCGACCACCCGGAGCGTGACGACTCGGGCTGGCTGCACCACGTCGACCTGCGCAAGTCTCCCTCCGGGGCGATGGAGTTCACGGCCCGGCCCATCGAGCCGTACGTGGTTCCCGTTCCGGAGTTCGCGCCGGAGGCCGGGCCCGAGCGATGGCTCGGCGAGGTGACGCTGGTGCCGACGGCCACGGCGGGCAGGCGGGACGCCGCTCCGGCGGCGGCCGGGAGGACGGCCCGGTCGGTGGCGGCGGAAACGGCTCCGGCGGCGGGCAGTGCCGCGGGCGGGCCGAGTCCGGCCCTGCTGCGCCTGCTCACCCTCGCCGAGGAGTCGCCCGATCTGGCCGCGCTCGGCCCGTATCTCACCGACGCCGATCCGGCGGTCCGGTCGGCGGCCGTCGCCGCCCTCGGGGAGACCGTGCCGGCCGGGGCGGGGCCCGCGCTCGCGGCACGGCTCCGCGACGCCGCGCCCCAGGTCCGGCACGCCGCCGCGGCCGCCCTGCGCGAGCTGGTCGAAGTGCTGCCCGCGGAAGCCGAGTTGGGCGCGGCGCTGCGGGAGGCGCTCGGCGAGGCCGACCCGGTCGTCCGCTCGGCCGCGCTGGAGGTCCTGCGCGCGCAGCGCCTCGGCGACGCCGCCGTGTACGCCGGAGCGCTCACCGACACCGACATCGACGTACGGATCCACGCCGTCCGCGGTCTGGTCTCGGTGGACGCCGTCCCGGAGCTGGCGGTCGCCGCCGCCGACGCCGCCCGCGAGGTCCGGGTCGCCGTGGCCCGCGGCCTGGCGGCCGTCCGTACCCCCGCCCCCGAGCCGCTGCTCCCGCTGCTGGACGACCCGGACCCACTGGTCAGGGGCGCCGCCTTCGCGGCGCTCGCCGTCACCGGCTGCCCGCCCTCGTACGCGGAGTCGGCCGCCACCGCGCTCGCCGCCACCGCCTGGCAGGTACGGGCCGGAGCCGCGACCGCGCTCCGGGCCGCGGCCGCCGGGCAGGCGGTCCCCGCGCTCGCGAAGGCCGTGGCCGACCCGAACGCGGACGTCCGCAAGGCCGCGGTCCTCTCGCTGCACCCCCATCACGCCGCCCCGGAGGCCCGGGCAGCTCTCGCCACGGCCGTCACCGATCCCGACGCCGACGTCCGCGCCCACGCCTCCCGCGCCCTGTCCCGCCCCGCGACGCCCGCGGCGCCTGCGACGTCCGTGGCACCTGCGGCGGGCGCGACGTCCTAGGCGGGCCGCTCCGAGGTCAGCACGCCTATCTTGTCGATGCGGTGCTCGGGGTTGCCCTGGGCGTCACGCCAGAAGTTGCCCGCGGCGTCGTCCTCCGGCGTCGCGCAGGTGGAGAGGGTGATCATGGCGCGGGTGGGCTTCTCCCCCGGATCGCCCGGTACGGCGGCCCGCTGCTCGGCGAGCGAGCCGGGCGAGCGGAAGGACGTGGACCGCGTCTCGACGATCTCGTACGTGTACACGGTGCCCCGGGCGGTGACGTACACCTTGTCGCCGACGTCGACCGAGGGCAGCGCCCGCAGGGGACCGCCGGCCGAGAGCCGGTGGGCGGTCACCAGGTAGTTGCCGACGTCCCCCGGTCCGACACCGCCCCGATCGCCGTACGGGCTGGCGGCGACCCCGCGGTCCTGGATCCGGGTGCCGGCGGCGTCGTCGGTCGTCCCTTCGTACGGCAGCACGTCCAGGTCCTCGACGCCGATGGCCGGTATGGAAAGCTCGGCGGCGACGGGAGGCCGGGGCGACGGCTCCGACGGCGGCGGTGGCGCGGCCTCGGGGGCCGGGGGGACGGCGGGGACGGCCGGAGCGCGGGCGTCGACTGAGGTGCCCGGGGCGCTGCGGACGTCGGCGGACGTCCCGCCCGCGCCGCCCACGAGCGCGGCGACGGCCGCGACGATCGCGGCGACCACGCCCACGGCGGCGACGGCCAGAGCCCGGTGCACGCCCCGGCCCTTCGGCGGGCCCTTGCTCAGGAGCCCGCGACGTTGGGCACCCATACCCCAAGGATCACCCACGCGCGCCGCCCCGGCACCCCGGGCGCGGACGCTCGGCCGACGCGGTCCGCGGCCACCGCGCGGTGGACGGCCCCGCTCGTCCCGTTCACGCGCTACTCTCCGTCGCCGTCCGTCACGGCCGCCTGGCTGCGGGCGGTGTGGAGGATCCGGAAGCGACCGGGATCCTCCGGGTCCCGGTCGACGACCTGGATCGGCGCCCGGTCCCACTGCCACACCCCGATGCCCGGTGTGCGGGAGAAGCGGATCGTCCCGCGGGTGCCCTCCACCGCGACGCGCGGCCAGGTCTCGATCAGGCGCGCCCGGTCGGCGTCGCCTCCTTGCGTGCCGTTCTCGACGGCGTGCGCGCGGAGCATCCCGGCGAGGACGGTGATCGTGTCGTAGCCCTCGAAGGCGACGAAGGAGGGCGCTTCGCCCAGTCGTTCACGGAGGGCCGCCCCGACACGGGCGCCGAGGGGGCCAAGACGCTCGGGCAGGTAGCGCAGGAACGGGATCGCGGCGCCGTCCCGGCCGAGCAGCCCCGTCCAGCCGGCGAACTCCGGCTGCCCGGCCGGGGCGCCGATCAGGAGGTCGGCGAGACGAGCGTCGCGACGGACGGCCCTCACGATCGGCACGGCCGGCTCCGGGATGCCGACCAGCAGGAGGAGGGCCGTCGCGCGGTGCTCGACGAGCCGGTCGCAGACCGCCGCGGGCGCGAGTGCGCGCGCGTCGAGTTCGACTACGGTGCCGCCGCGCGGAGCGAGGTGGTCCCGCAGGACGTGCGCTCCGGATGCCCAGTAGACGCTCGGCTCGGCCGCCACGGCGATGCGGCTGTGGCCCGCGCCGAGCAGGAACTCCGCGTACATCCGCCAGCCGTGGGACTGCGGCGGTGCCAGGCGCGCGACCCGTTCCGTCGGCTGCTCGGTGAGCGCGTCCAGCACCGCCGACGAGCAGAGGAACGGAACGCCGAGGGCGTCCGCCCGCGCGGCGGCGGCGCGCGCGACGACGCTGTGGTACTCCCCCGCCACGGCGGCCACGCCCAGACGGGCCAGTTCGTCCACGGCCGCCTCGGCCCTCCGCGGATCGGCCGCGGTGTCCCGGACCACCAGCTCGATCGGGCGCCCGTCGATGCCGCCGGCGGCATCGACGTCCTGGACGGCCAGTTCGAGTCCGGCGAGCAGGTGCCGGCCCGCCTCGACCCAGCCGGGCCGGGAGAGCGGTACGAGAGCGCCGATCCGGACGGACGGTCCGCCGGTCCGCCCCGCTCCGGCTCGTGATGATGGCGTGTTCATTGCGGTGGCGTCTCCCGACGGAGGATCCGGTGGGCGTTCGGGCGCCGAGCGTAACCGAGCCGCCCACCGGCCGGTTCCGATGCCCCGTCCGGTCGTACAGAGCGCGTACATATTCCGTCCAGCGGGCCCCTTGCAGAATGGCAACGCCCGCCGCCCACGCGGCCCAGCAAGAACGTATCGCCGCAAGTCTGGTACGGCAGGCCTTCGTCGGAAATCTGATTCGTCCAGTGAATCCAAGGGGAAACACATGCCTGAAGTCGGCGGCTCCAAGGGTCCGACCGTATCCGGTGACCCGTTCCTGTCCACCGTGGACAGGGTGTGCGCATGGCTCGGTTCCGCTCCTGAGAAGGTCGACGCCCTGTCGGGCAGCGAGCGCAGCCGCGTCCTGGGCGAGGTGGCCGACATCAACACCGCCGCTGCCGGGGGTGACATGGGCGCCCTGTACGCGCAGCAGTACCTGCTCGACCGGATCTACCAGCTGTACACGAAGATCCCGCAGCAGCAGAGCGCCGAGGGCTCCGTCGTCGTGTACGAGATAGCCCGCCTCCTGGAGACCGCCACGGCGGCCGCCCAGGACCGGCTGATCGAGCCGGGCCTCCTCGAGGACGCCCCCACGGAGCCGCGGGAGTACCTGACCTGGCTCAAGAACACCGCTCGCGGCCACCGGGTGTACAAGCACCCCTACTACCACGAGTTCATCCGCAACACGGCCACGCACGACGACCTGCGGAACTACGTGATGCAGGAGTCGGTCGTCGACGGTCGCTTCGACGACCTGCTCGCCATGATGCAGGTGGGCACCGCCGGCCCGGCCAAGATGGAGATCGCGGCCAACTTCTGGGACGAGATGGGCAACGGCAAGCCCGAGGAGGTCCACACCCACCTCTTCAACAAGATCTACGAGGTCTTCGAGATCTCCGAGGAGGAGCTCGCCCGCTCGCTCACCGCCACCTCGCTGCTCAACGGCAACCTCGCGGTCATGCTCTGCCGGCACCGCACGCTCTACCCCGAGGCCGTGGGCTTCCTCGGCATGACCGAGTGGATGGCTCCGGACCGCTTCGTCCAGGTCGTGCACGCCTGGGAGCGCCTGGGCCTGCCCGAGGTGGGGATCACCTACCACAAGCTGCACATCACGATCGACTCCCAGCACGCGCAGGGCTGGTTCCACAACGTGGTGCTGCCCGCCGCCGAGTCCGCGGACATGCGGCGTGCCATCGCGCGCGGCATCCTGTGGCGGCTCAACTCCTCTGCCGCCTACCTGGACGAGCGCATGCCTTCCGTCGCCGCCTGACGTCGGACGCCCGACGTCCGACTCCGACGACACCACCCTTTTCTGGAGGAGAGATCATGGCCCTTGGCAGCGAACGCTACGTCATCATCGACCTGCCGGAGGTCTCGGCCGACATCCTGCCGAGCTACGACGACTGCCCGGTCGACGAGTACATGGGGAACGGCACCCGCTTCAAGCGGTTCTCGCAGTACCGCCTCAAGCCGCAGGGCGACGAGGCATGGTCGTTCGAGCGCCTCGCGCACCGCGACTACACGACGTACAAGAAGTTCAACTCGGTCGGCGGCGGCATCCGCCGCGTGTACGAGCCGATCAAGGTGGACTTCACCCCGCTCATCGAGCACGGCGTCCGTGAGCTCGGTCTGGACCGGTCCGAGGACTGGCAGATCAACGTCCACCAGAACCGGACCCGCGCCGACGGCGGCAAGCCCGGCCCCCTCACCCCCGAGGGCGTGCACCACGACGGCCACGAGTTCGTGATGATCGCGGTCCTCAACAAGGTCAACGTGGCCGGCGGCACCACCCGGCTGTGGAACCCCGGCGCCGACGAGCCCTTCTGGAGCGGCACGCTGGAGCCGGGTCAGGCCGTCCTCCTGGACGACCGGGCGCTGGCCCACGACGTCACCGACGTCCTCTCCGCCGACGGTGGCCCCGGCCACCGCGACATCGTGATCATCGCCTTCTCCCGGTGGGCGGAGAAGTGGTACGGCGAGGAGCACGACGCCGCCGCGCTCTCCGAGCAGTGATCCCGGGTGCCGCCCCGAGGTGAGGCACCACGCCTCGGGGCGGCACCGCGCCCAGCAGCCAAGGGAGATCATCCCGTGATCGACTTCTACAAATACCAGGCAGCAGGCAACGACTACTTGGTGATCGACCCCCGCAGCACGGACTTCCCCCTGACCCGGGAGGCGATCCGGCTGGTCTGCGACCGGCACCGGGGAATCGGGGCGGACGGAGTCCTGTACGGGCCGCTGGAGACGCCCCGCCCGGGTGTCCCGGTCCGGCTCGACCTGTACAACTCCGACGGGTCCGACTGCGGCCGAAGCGGCAACGGCCTGCGGATGTTCGCGCTCCACCTCGCCGCGCAGGAGGCCGGCGCCTGGGCCGACGGGCGCGAGTTCACCCTCCGTACGGCCGCCGGCGACTGCCCGGTGCGGGTCGTCGACGCCGCCGAAGGCCGGGTGGAGGTCGGCATGGGCCGCCCCAGCTTCGACGCCGCCGATCTGCCCCTGCTCCGGGAGGACGGCGCCCCGCACGGCGGCCGGGCGGTGCGCGTACCGCTGGCCGTGGACGGCGAGGAGCTGACCGTCACCTCGGTGTACAACGGCAATCCGCACACCGTGGTCCTGGTGGACGCCCCGTCCGCGGACCTCGCCCGGCGACTCGGCCCGAGGATCGCCCGGCACCCGCGGTTCCCGAACGCCACCAACGTGCAGTTCGCACGGATGGCGGACCGGTCCGTGATGGAGCTGGAGGTCTTCGAGCGTGGCGCCGGCTACGTGACGGCGTCCGGCAGCAGTGCCTGCGCCGCGGTGTCGGCCGCCCGCGAACTGGGGCTCTGCGACAGCCGGGTGGAGGTCCGGATGCCCGGCGGCAGCGTGGAGATCACCGTCGCCGAGGACGGCGCGGTCACGATGACCGGCGACGCCGAGCAGGTCGCCGCCGGCTCCTTCGCTCCGGCCCTCCGCGCCCGGCTCGACCGGACCGTTCCGGCGGAAGCGACCTTGGGGACCGTACGGTGACTCTCCCCTCGTACGCGCGCGAGTCGCGCGACTATCCGATCCAGAAGTGGGTCTTCGAGGACGCCGCCGGCCGCTTCGACATCGACCTCGGGGACAGCAACATGGTCCCCGGACGCCTCGACGCGCTCAACGTGCCGCCCGGGCTCGAACTGGACTACGGGCACGACCGGGGCCTCGACTCCCTGCGCACCGCGGTCGCCGGCCTCTACGGCGGCTCTGCCGGGTCGGTCCTCGTCACCGTGGGCGCGCAGCAGGCGCTCTACCTCGTGTACGCCGCGCTGCTGACGCCCGGGTCCCGGGTGATCGCCTTCCGGCCGGGCTGGCAGCAGTCCTGGGACGTGCCGCCCGAGTTCGGCTGCACGGTGGAACTCGTCGGGTTCCGGCCGGATCTCAGCTTCGACATCGAGGCCGCCGAGGCGGCGGCCGGGCCGGACGTGAAGCTGATCGTCGCCAACAGCCCCTGCAACCCCACCGGTCGGCGCATCGCGGACGAGGACCTGCGCGGTCTGCTCGCACTGGCGTCCCGCACGGGGGCGCATCTGCTGCTCGACGAGGAGTACGCGCTCGACCTGTCGCGCTCCGCGGCGGTCGGCGCCGACCGGGTGATCTCGGTGTCGAGCCTGTCCAAGGTGTACGGCTTCCCGGGGCTCCGGGTCGGCTGGCTCTACGGGCCTGCGGACGTCGTGGAGCTCTGTGCCCGGCGCAAGTTCCTGTCCACGATCTCCAACTCGGTGCTGTGCGAGACGCTGGCCGTCGACGTCCTGGCCCACCGCGAGGACCATCTGCGCGCCTACCGCGAGATCACCCGCACGGGTCTCGGACTCGTACGGGACTTCGCCCGGCGCAACGCGGACGCGGTGACCCTCGTGGAACCCGAGGACACCCCGTTCGCCTGGCTCTGGCTCACCACCGGCGAGGAACCGCTGGCGATGTGCCGCAGAGCCCTGGACCTGGGCGTGCTGCTCATGCCCGGCGAGACGCTGGGGGCCAGCGACGGCTTCCGGATCTGCTTCGCGCGCTCCGCGGAGGACGTGGCCGAGGGGCTGGGCCGCGTGGAGCGGGTCCTGAGACCCGCGTCGCCCGTCCCGGGTCAGGCGCCGGCTCCGGCCGCCTGACCGGCTCGTCCGCCCCGCTCCTGCGAAGGCCGCCGCACCACCCGCTGAACCCGAACCGCCCCCTCTGAACGACCGAACCACCGAACCGCCCCACCGCTGAACCACCGAACCGCCCCACCGCTGAACCGCCGGGGCGCCCTCCCGGCCGACCCCGCCGAGGGCCGCCCCGATGCGGGCCGCCTGCCTACGGCCGCCGCACCCGGCCCACCAGGTTCCGGCCCCGCTCCCTCTCCCGTACCGCCACCGCCCTACCCCGTCATGCCCCGACCTGCCCTGCCCGCTTCCTGCCGCACCGGGGCGCGAGGGTCCGGGTCGCTTCCCCGCGCCCGCTGGGCGACCACCGTGAACAGCCGAACGGAGTTCTGTGACGATGAGCATGCACACCGCCGAGTCGCGCATCCAACTGTCCTTCGGACAGGAGCAGTTGTGGTTCCTCGACCAGATGAGCCCCGGTGAGACCACCTACAACGTCCCCCTCGCCTACCGGCTGCGCGGTGCGCTCGACACGGCCGCCCTGGAGGGCGCGCTCAACGTGCTGGTGAAGCGCCACGAGCAGTTGCGGGTGACCTTCCACGCGGCCGACGGCGTCCCCTACCAGGTCGTCTCGCCTGCCGAGGACCGGCCGCTGCCGCTCCGGGACCTGTCCGGGCTCGCGCCCGACGAGGCCGAGAACGAGCTGCGCGAGGCGCTGCAGACCGAGGCGGACACGCCGTTCGACCTGGCCGCCGGCCCGATCTCCCGGTTCCAGCTCTTCCGGCTGGCCGACGACCACCACGTGCTAAGCCTGAGCTTCCACCACATCGTCACCGACGGCTGGTCCGGCGGTGTCGTCAGCCGTGAGATCTCCCAGGCGTACGGAGAGCTCGCCGCGGGCCGGACGCCCGCGCTGCCGGAGCTGTCCATCGGCTACGCCGACCACATCCAGCGCCAGCGCAAGCAGCGCGCCGACGGGGTGTGGGAGGAGGAGCTGAAGTTCTGGGAGGAGCGGCTGGCCGGTCTGGAGGCGCTCGAACTGCCGGCCGACCGGCTGCGGCCGGCCGAGCCCACGCAGAACGGCGAGACCTTCGTGGTCGACTTCCCGGCCGAACTGCTGACGAAGGCCCGGGCCCTCGCGCACGAGCAGGGCGCCTCCCTCTACATGGTGGTCGCCGCGGCGCTGAACGTCGTACTGAGCCGCTACAGCGGGCAGGACGACATCGCCCTCGGCGTGCCGATGCTGGGCCGTACCGACCCCGAACTCGAAGACGTCGTCGGTCTGTTCATCAACATGACGGTGCTGCGCTGCGACCTGTCGGGCGATGTCACCTTCGCCGAGCTCCTGGAGCGCATCGCCGACGCGAACCTCGACATGTACGACAACCAGGACGTGCCGTTCGACCACGTCGTGGACCGTGTGCAGACGACGCGCGACGCGGGGCGCAACCCGCTGTTCCAGATCGCCTGCCAGCTGCTCGGCGAGGCGGCGACGGGCGACTCCCTGGAGCTGGCCGGGCTGACCTCCGAGTCGATCACGCTCGCCACCTCCCGCTCGCGGTTCGACCTCTCCTTCAGCTTCGTGGAGGGCGCCGAACGGCTGCGCCTGATCGTCGAGTTCGCGACCGACCTGTACGACCGCTGGCGCGTCGAGGCCATGATCGGGCACTTCCGGAACGTGCTCGACGCGGCCTCGGACGCCCCGGAGACCCCGGTCGCGGCGCTGCCGCTGCTTGCCGAGTCGGAGCGCGCCGAGCTCCTGGAGGTGGGCCGCGGCGCCGACTTCGACTACCCGACCGAGCCGGTGCACGCGACGATCGCCCGGATCGCGAGGGAGAACCCCGAGCTGGTCGCGGCGGTCTGCCGCGGCAAGGAGATGACGTACGGCGAGCTGATGCGCAGGGCCGGCAAGCTCGCCCGGTACATCCGCGCCCGGGGCGTGCGCCAGGAGGAGGTCGTCGCCATCGCGATGGACCGTGACCTGGACGCGCTGGTGGCGATCCTCGGTGTCATGGTGTCCGGCGCCGCGTACACGATCATCGACCCCTCGCACCCCAACGCCCGCCTGGACCACATGCTGCGGGACACCAAGAGCCCGCTGGTCATCACGCGGGCCGGTTCGGTGGGCGACCTGCCGGAGTCGTGCGGCTGGGCGAGCGTCAACATCGACACCGACTGGGACGCCATCGAGGCGCAGCCGGACGACGAGCCGCTGGAGGAGTGGGCCCAGCCGGACTCCCTGATCTACGTCCTCTACACCTCGGGGTCCACCGGGCGCCCGAAGGGCGTGATGATCGAGCAGCGTGGCCTGCGCATGTTCATCGAGGCGTACCGGCGCAGCTTCGGCGAGTGGACCACCGAGGACCGGCTGCTGCAGCTGCCCGCGCTGACCTTCGACATGTCCCAGGGCGAGATCTTCGCCGGTCTGATCAGCGGTTCGGCCCTGGTGCTCGTGGCGCCGGAGGACGCCTCGTCCCCGGAGTCCCTCGGCTCTCTCATCCGGGACCAGCGGGTGACGTACGCCGGTCTGTCGCCCGCGATCCTGTCGGTGGTGGACGCGGGGCCGTACCCGGACCTGAAGTACATCATGGGCGGTGCGGAGGCGCTGCCGGCCGAACTGGTCAACAAGTGGAACCTGCCGGGGCGCAAGTTCGTGAACCTCTACGGCCCCACCGAGGCGTCGGTGGCGACCACCGAGTACCTCTGCGAGCACAAGGAGTGGCTGTCCTCGCCGCCCATCGGCCGGCCCGAGTTCGGCAGGCTGCACTACGTGGTGGACAAGGAGTTCAACCTGGTGCCGGTCGGTGTCCCCGGTGAGCTGCTGATCGGCGGCGACGAGGGTCTGGCCCGCGGGTACCTCAACCTGCCGGAGATGACGCAGGAGAAGTTCGTCCCGGATCCGTTCCTGGGCGAGGGCCGGGTCTACCGCACGGGCGACCTGGTGCGCTGGACGCGCGATCTGCAGATCGACTTCATCGGGCGGCTCGACAACCAGGTCAAGTTGCGTGGTCTGCGGATCGAGCTCGGCGAGATCGAGTCCGGTCTGCTGACCCACCCGAAGGTGCGGATGGCCCTGGTACTGCTGCGTGAGGACTTCGGGGAGAAGCAGCTCGTCGCGTACTACACGGTCCTCGGCGACACCCCGCCGACGGTGGCGGAGCTCCGCGAGCACCTGGGCAGCACGATGCCGGAGTACATGGTGCCGACGGGCTGGGTGGAGCTGACGGAGTTCCCGCTGACCCCGGCCCGCAAGATCGACCGGGCCAAGCTCCCCGCCCCGGCGTCGGGTTCGGGTGACGGGACGGCCAGTTTCGTCGCCCCGGTGACGGCGACCGAGGAGAAGGTGGCCGAGGTCTTCGGTGCTGTACTGTCCATGACACAGGTCAGCGCGGACGGCAACTTCTTCGAGCTGGGGGGCAATTCGCTGCAGGCGATGCGGGTGGTGAGCCGGCTCAACAAGCACTTCGGCGTCAAGGTCAACGTCCGCTCCCTGTACGGCGGGGCCACCGTCGCCTCCGTCGCCACCGCCATCGACACGCTGGTGGAGTCCAAGGCGGGCGCGCGTGCTTGAGGTCCCACGGGTGGCCATCCCGTCCGCGCAGGCGTACGCCTCCCAGAACGGCTCCGGCTCCGCCCATGACTCCGCGCAGGCCCTGCTGCTGCGCCAGGGTGTGGCGCTGCTGAACCGGACCGACCCCGAACTGGCCCTGCTCCTCGACCGCGAGGTGGAGGAGCAGGCCATGACCCTCGCCATGGTGGCGTCCGCCAGCGTCGCGAACCCGGCCGTCCTGGCCACGGGCGGGGCCGCCCTGTCGAACGTGACGGCCGAGGGCTATCCGGGGGCCCGCTACCACCCCGGCGCCGGGCGGTTCGACGCCGCCGAGCGTCTGGCCGTCGAGCGCGCCAAGCACGCCTTCGGCGCGCGGTACGCCAATGTGCAGCCGCACTCCTGCTCCTCGGCCAACCAGGCCGTGCTGGCGGCGCTGCTGCCCCCGGGCGGGGTCCTGCTCGCCCTCGACCTGGACTCCGGCGGCCACCTGACCCACGGGTCGGCCGCCTCGGTCACCGGGCACCACTACCGGGCCGTCCACTACGGACTCGACGACCAGGGGCTCATCGACTACGACCAGGTGGCCGAACTGGCCCTGGCCCACCGCCCCAAGGTGCTCATCGCGGGAGCCAGCGCCTATCCGCGGACGCTGGACTTCGCCCGGTTCCGCGCCATCGCCGACTCGGTGGGGGCCTACCTGGTGGCCGACATCTCGCACATCGCCGGCCTGGTGGCCGCCGGGGAGCACCCCAGCCCCATCGACCTGGCGCACGTCACCACCACCAGCACGTACAAGCAGCTGGGCGGGCCGCGCGGAGGGCTGATCCTCATGGGCGAGGAGCACCGGGCGCCCGGCCCCGACTCCCGCCGGACCCCGCTCGACCGGCTGATGCAGCGCGCGGTCTTCCCGCAGTCCCAGGGGACGCCGAGCCCTGCGTCGGTCGCCGCCAAGGCACACGCGCTCAAGCTGGTGGCCGAGCCGGAGTTCCGGGCGACCATGCGGCTGGTACGCGACGACGCCGCGGCGCTCTCCGACGCCCTGGCCGAGTACGGCTACCGGGTCCTGACCGGCGGCACCGAGAACCACATGGTGCTCCTGGACATGTTCGACCGCGGCATCACCGGTGTCGTCGCCGAACGCGCCCTGGAGGCGTGCGGAATCCTCACCAACCGCAACCGCATCCCCAAGGACACCAAGGCCCCGCTCGTCGCCAGCGGCCTGCGTCTGGGCACGAACGTGCTGGCGCAACGCGGCATGGGCCCCGCCGAGATGCGGGTCTGCGCGGCTCTGCTGCACGAGGTGCTCATGGCCACCACGGTGCTCGGCGACACCGAGTTCCGTACCGACCCCGGGGTCCGCGACCGTGTGGTGGCCGAGGTGGCCACCCTGTGCCGCGCCCACCCCCTGCCCTTCGGCGCCGGCCTCGGCCCCGCCGAGGGCTCCGACCGCGAGGCAGGAGAGAGGTCTTGAGCCGGAACACCACTCCCGCGTCGCCTCCCGCGCAGGCGACGGCCTCACAGGGACCCGCCCCGCAGCCCGCTCCGGCACCCGTAACGGCGCCGCCCGCGCTGCTGCCGGCGGACCGCCCGCGACTGCCCGGAGCCGCTCCGGACCGCAGCGACTCCGTCCGGCTGGCGCTGGGCCCGTCGGCACGGACCGCCCCGGAGGAGATGCTGCTGGCCGGCTTCACCGCGCTGCTCCACCGCTGGACCGGTCAGGCCGCGTTCGGCTTCCTCGTCACGACCCCCGCTTCGGGGACGGTCCGGCTCGGCCGGACCGTCCCCGGGGCGGCGGCCCTCACCGGGCTGGCCCTCGGCACCGAGGCCGGGCGGGAGTCCGTCGAGGGGTCAGGCCCGCAGGACGAGTTCGAGCTGGTGCTGCACGCGCCGGGCGAGGAGGACGACGGGCTGCCGGGCGCGGAGCTGCGGTACGCCCCCGAACTCTTCGACCGGGACACCGTCCGCCGGTTCCTCGTCTCCTACCGCACGCTCCTGGAGGACGGGCTGACCGACCCGGAGCGTCCGGTGGCGGAGCTGCGGCTGCTCCCGGAGGACGAACTCCGCCGCATGCTCGTCGAGTGGAACGACACCGCGGCCGACCTTCCGCACGGCGTGTGCCTGCACTCCGCCTTCGAGGCCCGCGCCGCCGAGGCCCCCGACGCCCCCGCTCTGCTGGGCAGCGGCGGGACCCGGACGTACCGCGAGGTCAACGAGGCGGCGAACCGGCTCGCCCACCACCTGAGGACGCTGGGTGTCGGCCCGGACCGGCGCGTCGGCATCTGCCTGGACCGGAGCGCCGAGCTTCTGGTCGCCGTGCTCGGCGTGCTCAAGGCGGGCGGCGCCTATGTGCCGCTCGACCCCGACTACCCGCGCGAGCGCCTCGCGACCATGGTCGCGGGGACGTCCTGCGCGGTCGTGGTCAGCAGGACCGGGCCGGCCGAGAGCCTGCCGCTGCCGGACATCGACCCGGCCACTCCCGTGGTGCTCCTGGACCGGGACGAGGCGGTCCTCGCCGCGCTCCCCGCGCACGACCCCGAGGGCGGGGCGACGCCCGAGGATCTCGCGTACATCATCCACACCTCGGGCTCCACCGGCGCTCCCAAGCCGATCGCCCTGCGCCATCGCGGGGTGATGAACAACATCGCGGACCTCAACACCCGCTTCGGCGTGGGTCCCGGTGACCGGGTCCTCGCCCTGTCGTCGCCCAGCTTCGACATGTCGGTGTACGAGTTCCTGGGGCTGACGGCCGCGGGCGGCACGGTGATCCTTCCGGAGCCGGAGCGCGCGAAGGACCCGGAGCACTGGGCCGACCTGCTGGCCGAGCACCGGGTCACCGTGTGGAACTCCGCCCCGGCCCTCCTCGACATGGTCGTCGACCATCTCGAGAGCACCGGCGCCCGGCCGCTGGACGATCTGCGGCTCGCCCTGCTCGGCGGCGACTGGATCCCCGTGTCGCTGCCCGACCGGGCCCGCGCGAAGGCCCCCGCCCTGCGCTTCGTCGCCCTCGGCGGGGCCACCGAGTCGTCCATCCACTCGACGATCTACGAGGTGGTGAAGACCGACCCGCGCTGGACGAGCATCCCGTACGGCCGTCCCATGGCCAACCAGCGCACGTACATCCTCGACGAGAGCCGCAGGCCCGTGCCCCCCGGTGTCCCGGGTGAACTCCATCTGGCGGGGATCGGACTGGCCCGGGACTATCTCGGCCGGCCGGAGCAGACCGCGGAGCGGTTCTTCGACTGGTCCTGCGGCCCGGTGTCGGGCGAGCGGCTCTACCGGACGGGCGACATCGCCCGGCACGGGCCCGACGGCCTGATCGAACTGCTCGGCAGGGCGGACTTCCAGGTCAAGCTGCGCGGTCTGCGGATCGAACTCGGCGAGATCGAGTCCGTGCTGCGCGCCCACGACACCGTGCGGGAGGCGGTCGTCACCGCGCACCCCGACGGGTCGGGCGACCGGCGGCTGGTCGCGTACGTCGTCGCCGAGTCGGGCCGGACCGTGGAGGCGCAGGCGGTCGCCGAGCACGCCGCCCTCTCGCTGCCCCGCTTCATGGTGCCGAGCACCGTGCTGGTCCTGGACGAGCTGCCCCTGACGCCCAACGGGAAGGTCGACCGCAAGGCCCTTCCGGCGCCGCCCGACGACCCGGGCGAGCCCGAGGAGAGCTACGCGCCTCCGGCCACGGAGACCGAGAGGACGGTGGCCGAGATCTTCGCGGCCGTGCTCGGCGTCGCACGGCTCGGGGCGGACAGCGGCTTCTTCGCGGTCGGCGGCAACTCCCTCCAGGCCATGCGCGCGGTCACCCGGCTCAACAAGCACTTCGGGATCAGGGTGAACGTCCGTCTGCTGTACGGCGGGAGCACCGTCCGGAGCATCGCGCTCGTCATCGACGAGCGGCTCGCGCAGCCCGCACCGACCCCGAACGGAGCGTCCGCACCGTGATCGAACCGTCCGTCGGCAGTCTCGTCGCCCTCCGGGCGGAGGGCGACCGGCTCCCGCTCCACTGTGTCCATCCGGTCTCCGGTTCTCCCTTCTGCTACTCGGCGATGGCGCACCGGCTCCGGGACGGACAGCCGGTGTTCGGCTTCGAGGCGCCGGGGTTCGACGGTGCCTCCGAACCCCTCACCTCCATCCGGGCCCTGGCCGAGCTGCACACGGCCTCACTCCGCGCGGCCCGCCCGCACGGTCCGTACCAGCTGCTGGGCTGGTCGCTGGGCGGCGTCGTCGCCTACGAGATGGCGCGGATGCTCGCCGCCGAGGGGGAGGAGGTGCCGCTGCTCGTCATCGTCGACGCGGCGCTTCCCGGGACGCAGTCGGTGCCGCCCGACGACGAGCTGGCCCGCTACTTCCTGTACGACTTCCTCGGCGTGACCCGTGACCGGGCCCCGGGCGTCGACAAGGCGCTGGCCGGTGTGCGTCCGGGGGCGGAGCCGGCCGAGGTCTTCGAGGCGGCCGAGCTCCACGGGGCCGTACCGGAGGAGTTCGACGCGGAGTTCCTGATGGAGCGGTACGCCCTGTTCCGTACGCATGTCGTGGCCATGCGCGAGCACCGTCTCGACGCGGTCCACGACGGTCCGGCGATCCTGATCAAGGCCGAGGACTCGGTGGAGCGGCTGCTCGACTGGAGTCCGTACGTGAGCCGGCTCACCGTGCGCACGGCACCGGGCGACCACCACTCGGTGTGGCAGGGCCCGGGGCTCACGGCCATCAGCGCGATCGTCGACCAGGCTCTCGGGGAGGCGAATCCGGCATGACGGAGCACGGCACACCCACCGCCCCGGCCCCCGCGGCCGAGGCGGAGGGCCCCCCTCGGTCGCTCTGGCGCGACAGGGACTTCATGGTGTTCTGGACGGGCGAGGCGCTCTCCCTCTACGGGACCCAGATCACCCAGCTCGCACTTCCGCTGACCGCGGTCCTGGTCTTCGGGGTGGGTGCCGGGGAGCTGGGCATGCTGCGGTTCGCCCAGCTCGTTCCCTTCCTCGGCCTCGCGCTGCTCTTCGGCGTCTGGGTGGACCGGATACGCAAGCGCCCGGTCATGCTGGGCGCCAACGTGGTCAGGATGGTGCTGATCGGCCTGGTGCCGGTCCTGTACGAGTTCGACCTGCTGACGCTGCCGGCGCTGTACGCCCTGGCGCTCGGCATCGGGGTCGCGACGGTGCTCTTCGACGTCAGCTGGATGTCGTACGTCCCCGTCCTGGTGAAGGACCGGCGCAGCCTGCTGGAGGCCAACACCAAGCTGAACGCCACCCTTTCGTCGGCGGACATCGCCGGCCCGGGACTCGCCGGCACGCTGGTGAGCGCGTTCTCGGCGCCCTTCGCCATGACCGCCAACGCCTTCTCGTACGCCCTGTCGGTGCTGTCGCTGATCCTCATCAGGAAGCCCGAGCCGGCGCCCGAGCCGCCTGCGGAGAAGCGCCGGCTGCGCGCCGAACTCGCCGAGGGCCTGCGGTGGGTGTTCGGCAACCGGTGGCTGCGGGCGATGGGTCTGGTCGGCTGCTCCTGCAACTTCCTGCTCACCATGGTGCAGACGCTGTTCCTGCTGTACGCGGTGCGCGACAAGGAGCTGTCCGCGGCCGCGGTCGGTTTCGTCATGGGCGCGGCGGCCGTGGGCGGACTCCTGGGCGCGCTGGTGTCGGGCATGGTGGTGCGCCGGCTGTCGGTGGGCACCGCCTACCGGGTGTCGGTGTCGATCATCTTCCTCGGTCCGCTGCTCGTCCCGGCGGCGGGCGGTCCGCGCTGGCTCCTCGTGGGCCTGTTCGTGGCCTCCTTCTTCCTGGAGTACTTCGGCGCGAGCGTCTCGAACGTCCTCATCGTGAGTCTGCGTCAGACCATCACGCCGCAGCACCTGATGGGACGGATGACGGCCGCGATGCGCATGCTGCTGTACGGCGGCGGTGCGCTGGGCGGCCCCGTCGGCGGTCTGCTCGCGGCGATGGCGGGGCTGCACGGTGCCCTGTGGATCGGCGGCCTGCTCTCCGCCGCGATGCTGATCCCGATCTTCCTCTCCCCGGTCGGCAGGCTGCGCACCATGCCGACCGGGCCCGAGGACGCCGCCCTCACCTCGCGGTGAGGTCCGTCGGCCGCGTGACGTCGTCGCACCGGCGGAACGCGGCCCTGCGGAGCACCGCGGCGCGGCGCAGCACCACGGCGTAGCTCTCTCCCCGTTCCTTCTCCGCCGGCCGGTCGTCCAGGACGACCGGCCGCGCCTGCGCCAGGCGCGCGAGGGCGGCCCGTCGGTTCAGCATCGGCTCGCTCTGCGCGCACTCCGCCGCGTAGATCCCCAGGAGGTCGTGGAGGCGGTAGCGGTGGCCGTGGTCCTCCAGGAGATGGTGGGCGACGAGCGTGTCGAGCAGCGTCCGGGCGGTGTCACGGTCCGTGTCGGCGAGGGCCGCCGCGACCGTGCCGGTGATCGGGCCGTCCTTGGCCAGGCCCAGGAAGCGGAACATCCGCGCCGCCTCGGCGGGCAGTGCCTGGTACGAGGTCTCGAACGCGTCGCGGACGCTGGCCAGGGCGTCGTCCGCCACCGTGAAGCGGTCGAGCCGGCCGCTCTCCACGGTGTACTGCTCCACCAGCGTCGCCAGCGGGACGTCGGGGTTGGTCGCGATCCCCTCGGCGGTGATGCGCAGGGCGAGCGGCAGTCCGCCGCAGAGCGCCGCCAGTCGGCGTGCGGTCCGGGGCTCGCCGGAGAGCCGGCCTCCGGACAGGGCGGTGAGCAGCTGCGCCGCCTCGTCGACGGCGAGCGGGCGGACGGTGTGCGTGCGTGCCCCGTCGCGGGCGGCGAGTCCGCCGAACCGCTGGCGGCTGGTGGCGACGACGCAGGACGCGCCGCGCGGGATGAGCGGGCGGAGCTGGTCCACGCTCAGCGCGTCGTCGAGGACGATCAGCATCCGTCTGCCGTACAGCAGGCTGCGGTAGAGCGTGGCCCGGCTGGCGAGGTCGCGCGGGATGCGGGTGCTGTCGGCGCCGAGGCTGGTGAGCAGCTGGAGCAGCGCGTCCGAGGCGGTGAGCGGCCTGCCGCGCAGACCGTTGCCGCAGAGGTCGACGTAGAGCTGGCCGTCGGGGAAGCGGTCCGTGAGCCGGTGGGCCAGTTCCAGGACGAGGGCGGACTTCCCGACACCGGCGGGGCCGTCGACGACGATCACCGGAGTGCTCGGCAGGGTCCCGCGGCTCGTGGGCTCGTCGTCGAGGAGACCTTCCAGCTGCTTCAGCTCGGTGTCGCGTCCGGTGAATCCGCGGGCCACCGGCGGGAGCTGCGCGGGTAAGGGGTATCCGGCGCCGAGCCCGTCCCGGGGCCGGGGGGCGAGGCCGCCGCCGGGGAGCCGTAACTCCCGCTGCCCCGCGAGGATCCGCCGGTGGAGGTCCTGCAGTTCGGTCCCCGGCTCGATGCCCAGCTCCGTGCGCAGCAGCTGCCGGGTCTCCGCGTACACCGCGAGGGCGTGCGCCTGGCGGCCCGCGTGGTAGAGCGCCAGCATCAGCAGCCAGCGGAGCTTCTCGCGCAGCGGCTCCTCCGCCGCGGCGCGGGAGAGGGCGTCGACCACCTCGGCGTGCTCGCCCGCCTCGACCATGACCGCCGCCCACTCCTCGACGGCGGTGAGGCGCAGGTCCCGCAGACGGACGCCCTCCATCGCGGCGAAGGGACCGGGCACGCCGGAGTACGCCTCGCCCCGCCAGAGGGCCAGGGCGTCCTCGTACAGCCGTAACGTCGTCTCGGCACTGCCGCCCTCGCGTGATCTGCGGGCGTGGCCGTGGCGTTCGACGAAGAGCGTGGCGTCGACGTCCGTGGGCTCGAGCCGGAGGCAGTACCCTCCGGGTTCCGAGGAGAGCACCGTGCTGGCCGCTCTGTTGCCGCGTCCCGGCTCCAGCGCCCGGCGCAGCCGGGCGACATAGGTGTGGACGCCGTTGGCCGCGGTCTGCGGGGTGTCGCTGCCCCAGAGGGCGCTGGTGATGGTGTCCCCGCTCACCACCTCGCCCGCCCGGCTGGCCAGCAGGCTCAGGACCGCGCGCTGTTTGGGCGAGCCCAGCGCCACTTCCTCCCCGTGCCGCCAGGCACGGATCGGCCCTAAGAGCTGTATGCGAAGAGGTGCCCCCGTGCAGGTCATGTCCCGTTCACCCCTCAGGGTCGCGTGCTGTTCATGTCGGTTCCCGGTGGTGGCCGTTCGGGCCCCGGGGCTGCGCGAAGGCGGCGAGTTGCGCCGCTTATCGCGTTGTTCATGAAGAGCCGGTGTCTCCGCGGGAGGCGGCCGGCGCGGGCAGGTGACCTGCCCGGTCGCTCAGGACGCGCGCGGCGGCCACGAGCGCGGGCCGCAGAGGCCCTTGCTGTGGCCATGACACGCGCCGGACTCCGCATCCGCGCCGCGTGCCGGCAGGTGAGTCTCGCGAGGCGTCACTCGAGGCATGGGCCGAATCTAAACCGGACACCGGTGCGACACCAGGCCTTCAGGGAGCATCGGGCATGCTCCGAAAGGAGTAGGCCGATCACCCTTGTACGGGCCGGTCCTCACGGTCACATGACCCGGCGGCACACCAGCTCCGGGACCGACAGGGACCGTGCGCCCTTCCCGGCGGGGTCGATGAGGCGCGCCTCCACCGCCTTGTTCACGGCACCGATGCGTGAGGCCACGCCCAGCTTCTCGAAGATGTTCCGCAGGTGCCGCTTCACGGTGGCCTCGGTGATGCCCAGCCTGGTCGCGATCTGCCGGTTGCTCAGCGCGCCGGCGACCTGGGTGAGCACCTCCCGTTCGCGGGGCGAGAGGGAGTTCCCGACGCCGCGTATGGCGGTCTCCGGAGTGGCCCTGCCGGGCAGGGCGATCATGACCTGCGGGTCACGCGCCATGGCCCCGCGGATGGCGCAGAGCAGCGAGTCGCGCGGCGAGCTCTTGTGCAGATAGCCGTGGGCCCCGCGGGCGAGCAGCTCGTGCACGAGCGGGCCGTGGTCGTGCATGGACAGCATCAGCACCCGCAGGCGCGGGAAGCGCACGGTCAACTCGCTGACCACACTGGGGGCGTGATGGTGGGGCATCTCCACGTCGAGCAGCACCACGTGTGCTCCGGTGCTGGCCACCAGGTCACCGAGGCCCACGGACGTGTCCGCCTCGGCGACGACGCACAGGTCGTGCTCCGCGTCGAGGAGCTGGCAGAGGGCGTCGCGGAGGAGGGAGTGGTCGTCGACCGCGATGATGCGGATCGGCTCCCCCGGCCACGGCGGCCTGGTCTCATCTGGCGTCCGCATGCCACTCCTCGCCCGCCGGCACCGTGAAGGCGAGGGTCGTGCCCGCGCCGGGAGCGCTGTCGATCTCCATCCGGCCGCCCAGCAGCCGGATCCGTTCGGCCACGGAGGCGAGGCCGTTGCCGAACGCCCACTCCCGGGGAAGACCGACTCCGTCGTCGCTCACCCGGGCGGCCAGCCCCCGGACGTCCCACCGCACGTCGACGGTCACACGGGAGGCGCGGGCGTGCGCCAGGGCGTTGCGCAGGCACTCGCGCAGGACGAGGAAGAGCTCCTCGCCGAGGGTGCCGGGCAGCGGATCGTCGAAGTCGTCGATCCGGATCTCCACGACGGGCCGCTCGACGGCCATGGCGGTGACGAAGGCGGCCAGGGCCCCTTGGAGGGAGCCGGCGGAGTGTGCGCCGGTCCGCAGCTCGGTCACCACGTCCCGCGTGCTGTGCATCGTCTCCAGAATGGCCTGCTTCAGGCTGTCGAGGCGAGGGTCGGTCGCCGAGGAGACGTTCTGGGTGAGTTCGTAGAGTTCCAGCTGACGCAGGGCCAGGCTGGCCGCGCTGCCGATGCGGTCGTGGATCTCCCTCGCCATCGCGTCGCGGCTCTGCCGGGCGGACTCCCGTACGAGGTCGAGGAGATGGAGGTCGGGACCGTCCGCATCACTCTCGAGGGATCGGGTGACCGCCGCCTGGAGCGTCGCCAGGACCCTCGTGGCGTTCAGGTCGCCGGCAGGCCGGCGCGTGAGCGACCGCTCCAGGAACTCGGCGACGACCTGGACGAGTACGGACCCCGCGCGCAGGGCGTGGACCGGCACCGTCCCCCGCTCGCTCCACGCTCCCCCCGGGCGGCGTGGCGTCGGACGCGGCTCGGGTCCGCCGTCGCGGGACGCCGTGGCGCCGCTCCCGAGGACGGCGGCGCATTCTGAGAGGATTCCATGAACCCGCGCACATACGGAATCCCAGACTTCCACATTCGTACCGATCGGATTCCGCTGCTCGACGAGCCTGCTCCGATAGGCTTCGAGCAACTCGGGCTCGCGGGCGACTAATTCCGCGACCAGTCCCCCGTCTTCGTCACAAGGACCTTGGCGTGGCTTTCCCTGCGCCGACGCGTCGGACACGTCTCCCCCTCCCCCATACCTTCCCCCTCCTCCGGCCCCTCGTCGCGCAGTCGGTGCAAAACGGAGAGAAAGGCCGGAGATCGCCATGATCATGCCGTACCGGCAAAAGGACGTCAAGTGCCGCGCCCGCGGAATCCAGCTTTCTCCACGGCTTTGCTCCGCCACGCAAATCCGACGAATGAACTCGGACGGCGACGAACGCCCGGCATATCCACTTCCCAGGAGTACCAGCGGGCGCCGAACATGAACCGAGTGGCGGACGAACGCGCGCCGAACACACCGGCGCGCGCTGCGGCGCCGACGGAGAATCCTCCCGCCCCACACCCTCCCCGCCAGGCGCGTCAACAGTCTTTTCAGGCCGAACCGCGTCCGCGCGGGCGAAGAGGCCGGCCGTCCCGGCCCGTACCCGCCCGGAAGGCTCCGCGACGACACGCATCTCTCACGGGACAGCGAAACTCCCCTTTGAGCCAATTCCCCGGCCGCGACCATCACCATGCTTGTGCCCCTGCATTCGTGCCGCATAAGGTCACCGCGACCGGGAATTCCCAGTCCGGCCGTGAAGCACATCGTCCCCAGTATCCGACCGAATCCCGGTGGAATATGTCACCGCTCTCCGCGCTGAGCCGCAGGACCAACGTCCCGGTTCGCACACTCCGTTCCTATCAGGACCTCGATCTCCTTCCCACACTTCCCGAATACGATGAATCACATGTACGCAGGGTTGCACTGGTAAAGGCGCTGCTGAACATCGGCGGGCTTCCGCACGCCGAGGTACGCCGACTCGTCAGGCACGTCGAGGACGAACGCCCACCGGCGAGCGAATTGCTCCGCATCACGCAGTACGCCTTACCCAGCCCCGGCTCCGCCTCGCACGACGAGGAGTGGGAACGGGCTCAGGCCAGGGTGTCCGACCTGGTCCGGGGCTGGGGCTGGCAGGTGAGCCCGGACAACCCCGCCTGGCAGACGCTCTGCCAGGTGACCGTAGCCTGCACATCGCTCGGTCACCATGAAATTCCACGGTTGTTCCACGCCTATGCCGAACACCTGGAGCGGATCGCACGGCTCGAGGTGCAAATTCTCGGCGAACAGGGCCACCCGGAAAGCGCCGCGACAAGTCTGGTGGCGGTGACCGCACTCGGCGACATCGCCGTGTCCGCCTTGCGCCGGCTCGCCCACGAGCATTTCCTGGCGTCGACGGGGACCGGAACGGAACACTCCTCCGCCCGCGAGGCCGTCCCCGGCAGCCGGGCGGACTCCCCTCCGGTCGGCGCGACGCCGGACGTCCACCCACCTCTCCTCCACGACATCGCCACAACTGTGCATGAAATAAAGTGAGTTCTGGCACATGTGTTCACAGAACGCCCCAGAGATCGCTAGCTTCCCCTCAACATCGTTCGCACCGGGAAGGACCTCTGTGAACGCATCACCTCGCAGAGCCGCGGCCACCCTGGCCGCAGCTGCTCTCGCGACCCCGCTCCTGCTGGGCTCCGCCTCACCCGCCTCCTCCCCACAGGACAGGCCGGCCAAGGACGCCGCCGCGCTCTCGAAGGCGCTCGTCCGCGAGGCATCCGCCAAGGACGCCTACAAGCACCTGCAGAAGTTCCAGGCGATAGCCGACTCGGCCGGCGGCCACCGCGTCGCCGGCTCGCTCGGGCACGACGCCTCGGCGGCCTACGTCTACCAGCAGTTAAAGAAGGCCGGGTACAACGTCTCGTACCAGAAGTTCTCCTTCATCTACACGCAGACGCTGGCCGAAAAGCTCTCCACCGTCACGCCCTCCCCGCGCGACATCGAGATCAAGGCCCTCACGTACACCAGGTCGACACCCGTCGGCGGGGTCGAGGCCGAGCTGGCGGCCGTGCCGGTCGACGCGGACGGCACCACGGGCTGCGAGCCCGGCGACTACGCCCCGGGCACCTTCACCGGCAAGATCGCGCTGATCAAGCGCGGGGGCTGCGCCTTCGCCGTCAAGCAGGAGCAGGCCGCTGCCGCGGGCGCGATCGGCGCCCTCATCTACAACAACATCGACGCCGGCTACGGCCCGCTCTCGGGGACGCTCGGCGACCCCTCCGCCGCGAAGATACCCACCGGCGGTCTCAGCAAGGCCGACGGCGAGAAGCTCACCGCGGACCTGGCAGGCGGACCGGTGAAGCTCTCCCTCGAGATCCGCCAGCTCCAGGAGAATCGTTCCACCAATAACGTCATCGCCGAGACCAAGGGCGGCAACGCGGCCGACACGGTGATGCTCGGCGCCTCCCTGGACTCGGTGGTCACGGGCCCCGGCATCAACGACAACGGCTCCGGCTCCGCCGGACTCCTCGACGTCGCGCTGAAGTTCGCCGCGAAGGAGAAGAGCCCGCGCAACAAGGTCCGCTTCGCCTGGTGGTCGGCCGCCGAGAGCGGCCTGGTCGGCTCCCACCACTACATCGCGAACCTGACGCCGCTCGACAAGCGGGAGATCAAGCTCTACCTGAACTTCGAGCTCATCTCCTCCACCAACGGGGGCATGTTCGTCTACGACGGCGACAACTCGGACGGCGCCAACACGCAGGCCGCCCCGGCGGGCTCCGCCCGGCTCGAGCAGGACATCACCGCGTTCCTCGGCAAGCAGGGCCAGCCGCACGCCGGGACGCCGTTCGTCTTCCGCTTCGACTACGGTCCGTTCCTCGACGCCGGCATCCCCTCGGGCGGCACGTTCTCCGGAGCCGAGGCGCTCAAGACGCAGGCCGAGGCCGAGAAGTTCGGCGGTACCGCGGGGGTCGCGTTCGACCCGAACTACCACGCGGCCGGCGACACCCTCCGGAACGTCGGCATGGCGGTCTTCGACCGCAACATCGACGTCATCGCCAACGCGGTGGGCACGTACGCGCACGACATCAGCGCGCTGAAGCAGCAGCAGCCCGCCGGCGCGCGGACGGCCGCGGAGACGGGCCACGGCCCGGACCACGGCGTCACCGCCGGCGGCTCCGGACCGCGCGGTTCCGGCGCCTTCGGTGTGACGGAGTAGAACGGCGCAGACTCCAGGCCCCCGGTGCCGGCGTCCCGATCGACGGACCCGGCACCGGGCGGCGCCCCACCCCGAGGCGCCACGCACCAGGAGCCGTGCCCCACCGGGCACCCCGCTCCCAGGCACAGCCCACAGCACAGCCGCCCCACCTCGTCGCCCCACCCGTCGCCGGACAGAAAGCAGACGCCATGGCCTTCGACGTCACCGCCCTCCGCGCCCACTTCCCCTCCCTCGACCACGGCCTCGCCTTCTTCGACGGGCCGGGCGGTACGCAGACCCCCCGCCCCGTCGGCGAAGCCGTCGCGGCGACGCTCGTCGGGCCCCTCTCCAACCGGGGGACGGTCAGCCCTTCGGAGCTCAACGCCGAGCAGTCCGTGACGGACTTCCGGGCCGCCTACGCCGACTTCCTCAACATGCCCGCGAACGGCATCGTCCACGGGCGCAGCGCCACCCAGCTCACCTACGACTTCTCCCGCACCCTGGCCAAGGGGTGGAAGGCGGGGGACGAGATCATCGTCAGCCGTCTGGACCACGACACCAACGTCCGCCCCTGGGTCCAGGCCGCCGCGCACGCCGGCGTGACGCTCCGGTGGATCGAGATCGACCCGGAGACGGCGGAGATCGACCTGGAGTCGTACGAGCGCGCCCTCTCCCCCAGGACACGCCTGGTCGCGGTGACGGCGGCCTCGAACGTCCTCGGCACCAAGCCGCCCATCCGCCGGATGGCCGACCTGGCCCACGCGGCCGGCGCCCTGCTGTACGTGGACGGGGTGCACTACGCGGCGCACCACCTCGTGGACGTACCCGCGCTGGGCGCGGACCTGTTCGTCTGCTCGTCGTACAAGTTCCTCGGGCCGCACTGCTCGGTGCTCGCCGCAGCGCCGGAGCTCCTCGACACCCTCCGCCCCGACAAGCTGCTGCCCTCCTCCGACGACGTGCCGGAGCGCTTCGAGTTCGGGACGCTCCCGTACGAGATCCTGGCGGGCGCCCGCGCGGCTGTGGACTTCCTCGCCGAGGTGGACCCGGGCGAGGGGGGCACCCGAAGGGAGCGGCTCACGCACTCCTGGAGCTCCCTGCACGCGCACGAACTGGCGCTCCGTACGAGGCTCGAAGAGGGGCTCCGGACGTTTGGTGACGCCGTCACCCTGCGTTCGAGGGCGCAGGACCGGACGCCGACGCTGCTGATGACGCTCGAAGGACGGAACGAGCGCGAGGCACAGATCCATCTGGCGGCCCGCGACGTCCTGGCCACCGCCGGCCAGTTCTACGCGTACGAGCCGTTCACCGCGCTGAAGCTGGAGGGTCCCGCGCTGCGGGCGGGTCTGGCGCCGTACAACACGGTCGAGGACGTGGACCGTCTGCTCGACGGTCTCGCTTCGTTCCTCTGACATGACGAGTGTGCGGCGGCTCCGGCCCAGGGGTTGACCGGAGCCGCCGTGCCGTTCAAAAACAGGGGGTCTGAGGAGGAGGGGGCGACCCGCATGTTCTGTTCGGGCCCGTGGGGGCTCCCACAGTAAATATATATACCGTCGAGTAAGCAAGGTGCATGAAAAATTACATGCACCGTCAGGGCATGAAAATCAGCCGCCGGTCAGTCGTCCAGGAAGAAATCGTGCTGTTCCGCCGCCTGCTCGTACTTCTCCAGCCGGAGCTGCGTCCGCTCCGGATCCGCGTCCGCCATGGCCTGGAGCAGGGCCGCGGAGAGCACCCCCGGCGCCGCGTACGAGTCGAAGACCAGCCGTGACCCCGTACCGGCGGTGAACACCACGTCGGCCTCGTCGACGAAGGGGCCGAGCGCCAGGTCCGTGATCAGCACGACGCGCAGCCCGGTGCGGCGGGCCGCCCGGACCACGGCGAGGGTCTCTTTCGCGTGCCGGGGCATCGCGAACGCCAGCACCCAGGTCCCGCCCGCCTCGCGCGCCTGGAGCAGCCCGTCGTAGGCGACGCTGCCGCCCCGCGTCACCACCCGCACGTCGGGGTGGATGCGGCGTGCGGCGTACGCGAAGTACTCGGCGAGCGTGACCGAGATGCGCAGGCCGACGACGGTCAGGGGGACGGACCGGGCCAGCTCGCGGCCGATCTCCAGGATCTGGTCGGGGTCGGCGAGCACCCGCCGCAGGGCGGTCAGGTTCTCGATCTCGGCGTCGACCGCGGACTGGAGCTCGTTGCCGAGCCGCTCCTCCGCCTCCTCGGGGGCGCCGGCGATCGCACTGAGCGCGATCGGCTGCAGGGCCTCGCGGAGCGCGGGATATCCGCTGAACCCGAGCGACGTGGCGAACCGGGTCACGGACGGCTGGCTGACACCGACGCGCTCGGCCAGCTCGGTGATCGACAGGAACGCGGCCTCGGTGAGGTGGTCGATGAGGAACTGGGCGATGCGCCGCTGCCCGGGGGACAGCCGATGGCCGCCGAACAGTGCCCGCACCCGCTCGGCGGGAGAGGCGACCTCCGCGTCCGACGAGCGCCTGCCCGGTGTGATCGCGGCTGCCTGTGCGCGCGCCTGCTGCCCAGATGGCACGGGGTGCCTCCTTCTCGTCCCACTGCTGCCCAAGATAGTTCACACGGGCCGGGCTTGACCGGCCCGGACGCGCGAGGGGCATCAAGGGCGACTCCGGGGGAAGGCGCTCGCCTGCGTGCCCACCGACCCCGGTGGGACGAGCGCCCCCACCGGTGTCGTGAAGGGCAGGATTCCACCATGAGACTCACCCTCGACGACGGCTGGACCGCGACGGTGACGGGCGACCCGCTGCGCGTCACCCCGCGCTTCGACTTCGCCGACCAGCGGGTCCGCGTCGCGGCGTACGCGGACGTGGAGGAGCGCGAGCGGTTCCTGACCGACACCTTCGGCAGCGACCCGTTGCTCTGGGACACCCCCGACGAACTCCGGTTCGACGGGCGGAGCCGGGAACTGGTCGGCGCCGAGTTCCGGTTGCCCTCCTGGGTCGCCGACGCCGAGGACTGCGCGCGTATACCTCGCACGCCGTCCGCCCGGCCGGGTGGCCTGCTCGCGGACGAGGCACGGGACTTCCGTCTGGAGGTGACCACGGAGCTCTGCCGCGCGCCCGGCGACACCGTGCTGACCTGTCTGCGCGACCTCGACGTCCTCGACCGGCCGCTGGAGGCCCGCGTCGGCATCGCCCGCGACATGGCGCTGCTGGTCCAGGACGGGACCGTCGTCGGCTGGAGCCTGACCGACCCCGCGACCTATCTGACCACCGGCTTCGCCGCCCCCGACCCGGCACCCGCGACGCCGGCGACCCGGCTCCTGTTCACCGCGTGCATGGACCTGGTCACGTCGCCACTGCTCGACCGGGTGAAGGACCGGGACCCGGACGCCCTGACCGGACTGCGGACGCTCGACCACGCGCTGCGGGAGCAGAGCGAGGACCGCCACCGGGCCGACGCCCTGCACGCGCTCATCGCCGGCCTGGTCGAGGACCACGCCGCCCGCCCGGGCGACCGCAAGCCGTGAAACGATCGTCACGACGGCGGCGGACGACGGCGGACGACGGAGGCTTCGACGACCATGGCTGATCAGCGCGTGTACCTCGTGACCGGCGGCGGGACGGGCATCGGCGCCGCGACCGCCCGCCTCCTGCGGGAGGCCGGCCATCACGTGGCGGTCTCCGGGCGCCGGCCCGAGCCGCTGCGGCTCGTCGCCGAGGAGTACGGAGCGCTTGCCCTTCCCTCGGACATCGGCGACCCCGAGGCCGTGCGCGCGCTCGTCGCGGCGACCGTCGAGGAGTACGGCCGGCTCGACGGGCTCGTCCTCAACGCCGGCATCGGACGCGGCGGCGGTGTGGGCGAGGTGACCTTGGAGGACTGGGACGCGGTGATGCGGACCAACCTCACGGGCCCGTTCCATCTGCTGCGCGCCGCACTCCCTCATCTCCTCGACGCCCGGGGCGCGGTGGTCGCGGTCGCCTCCGTCTCGGCCCTGCGCAACGGCGTGGGCAACGCCGCGTACGCGACCTCCAAGGCGGCCCTGCTCCAGCTCTGCCGGTCGCTCGCGGTCGACTACGGGGCCTCCGGGCTGCGTGCCAACACCGTGTGCCCGAGCTGGGTGCGCACCGACATGGCGGACCGCCGGATGAGCCGGTTCGCCGACGAGGCGGGGCTCGGGACCGGAGGTGTCGACGCGGCGTACGAGGAGGTCACCCGCGTCCTGCCCGCCGGGCGGCCGGGCGAGCCGCGCGAGGTCGCCGAGGCCGTCGCCTGGCTGCTCTCGCCCGCCTCCTCCTTCGTGAACGGCGCGGTGCTCACCGTCGACGGCGGCGTGACCGCCGTCGACCCGGGCACGCTGGCCTTCGACTTCCGCATCGAGCCGCGGGGCCAGCACTCCTGACGTGGCGTCAGGAGTGCTGTCCCTGAGGCGAGGTCAGGAGCGGCGGCGCAGCCGCACCGACAGGTGGTGCTGCAGGGGCTGTCCGACCGCCGCCAGGTCGTGGACGAAGTCGAGCGTGTCCTCGTCCGCCAGGGTGTAGCGGCGGCGCGTCGCGTTCACCTCCTTGGCGGTGGGTGTCAGCGCTACCTCGTGGGTGGCGAGATCGACCGCACCGGCGTCGGCCCGCCCGACGAGGATCTCCGCGATGCCCGTGGGCTGGGTGACCAACGCCTCGACGCGACCCTCGGGTTGGATCCGCCACCAGCCGCTCTCCCGGGCCGACGGCCGCAGCGGGGCGCCGTCCGCGTCGAGCAGCCAGGCACGTGCCTCGTAGTGGAGGAAGGGCCGCCCGTCGTGGCTGAAGGTGACCTCCTGCGCGTACGTGAACTTCTCGTCGAGCGTCGGATACCCGCCCCGGCCCTCGCCGGTCCAGGTACCGAGCAGCCCGGTCACCGGCGCGAGCTGCGGGTGCGGTGCGGGCGCCTCCTCCGGTCGCAGGGCGTCGGGGAACGGATACTTCCGGGCGGGGTCGAACATGATGCGCGCTCCTGGGTCGTGGCGGGTGCCGGCACCGATGCCGGTGCGGGAGCCGGTGCCGGACGGCAGCTTAGGAGGACGCGGCCCATCCGCCGTCGGGGCGCGAGGCGCCGGACGGCGTCTTCCCGGCCGGGGCGGACGTGCGGGGCCGCCCGGGCGTAGGCTGCGACCGGCAGGAACGCGACGGGGGCGGGAGCAGATGACGGCTGAGCCGGTACAGCGGTGGGAATCGACCCTCGATGCGGTCGTGGTGTACGCCCAGGGCGCGCTCTGCCGCCGCCTGGCCAGGGGCGGAGTGCCGGCCGACGGCCGGGTGCGAGTGACGGGACTGCCCCGCTCGCTCGACCCGGGTTCGCTGCGGGCCCGTGTCCTCGGCACCTCCGGGGTGCGCGTGACGGAGGCCCGGGTGGAGGTCGAGGCCGAGCCGCTCGGCGCGGATGCCACGGGCGGCACGGCCGACGAGCTGCGGCGCGAGGTGGAGCGGCTGAGCGACGCGTACGCGGCCGCCCGGGCCCGCCGCGACCGTCAACTGAGCCTGATCGAGGAGATCAAGGCCCTCCACCCGGTCCCGCCCGCCCGTAAGCGCGACGACCCGCACCGCCGCACTCCGGCCGAAGCGTGGCTGGAGCTCGCCGAATTCGTCGACGACCGGCTGACGGGACTGCACAGCCGCCTCGTCGAGCTGGAGGAGACGCTGCGCGACGTCGAGCACGAACTCGACGTCGCGCACGACCGGCACGCCCGCGCCTCCACCGCCGCGTCGTCCGCGTACGTGGAGACGACCGTGTCCGCGGTCCTGAGCCTCGACACCGCCGGCTCCGACGACACGGAGGCGGGCGCCTCGGCGGACGTGGAGGTGGAGCTGGAGTACGGGGTTCCGGGCGCCGTCTGGGTGCCGACGTACCGGCTCACGCACCGTCAGGGCGACGGCGGCGGACGTCTGGTGCTGCGTGCCTCGGTCGCGCAGCGGACCGGCGAGGACTGGACCGGCGTGCGCGTCGCTCTCGCCACGGCCGATCTGCGCCGCCGCACCGACCTGCCGAAGCTGCGCTCCCTCCGCATCGGACGCCGTCAGGCCGCCCCCGCGCCCTCCGGCTGGCGTGAGCCCCCGGCGGGGCTCGCCGACCTGTTCGCGGGGTACCAGTCGGCCGGCCCCCGCCCCGCGCCGCCCGGCGCCTTCGCTGCCGCCGCGGGCGGGGCCGGCGGTGCGGGCGCGGCCGGGACCGTCTCCGTTCCGCTCCCGCCTCCCCCGGTGCCCGCCCCGCAGGGCTACGGCGCGCAGCCGCCCGGAGCGCTCCCGGCGCCCGGCGGCGCGTACGGCTCCTCCCCCGAGACCCTGGGTGCCGGGATGCCCGCGCCCGCTCAGCCGGGAGGGCCGCCGCCGACGGCCCGGTCGCGTTCGGGCGGCGGGTTCGGTGGCGCTCCGGTGCCTCCCCCCATGGCAGCCGCAGCGCCCATGGCGCCCGCCGCGCCCGGTGGGCCCCCGCCGCCGCGGCCCGCCCCTCCGGCGCCGGTGGCAGGTCCGCCGCAGCCGAGCGGCGCCGAGCTCGACTACGCCGCCCTCGTCCTGTGCGGCCCGGACGAGCCGGGCAGTCGCAGGGGCCGGCTGTTCCCCGGCTCCTCCTTCGACCCGAAGGCGGCCGAGTACCGTCGCCGGGCCGAGGCGGTGGCGGCGCTGCCGCTGCCGGGGCACGCCGTTCGCCCCCGCGAGTCGGCGGGCTCCTTCGACCACCGTTTCGACGCCACCGCCCGCGCCGACATCCCCTCGGACGGCACCTGGCACACCGTCACCGTCGGCGAGATCCCGGTAGGTCTGCGGACCGAGTACCTCTGCGTGCCGTCCGTCGAACAGACGGTGTACGGGACGCTGGTGCTCTCCAACGCCACCGGCCAGGCCCTCCTGGCGGGGCCGGTGGAGGTGACCGTCGACGACGAGTTCCTGCTGACCGCCGCCCTGCCCACGCTCGCCCCCGGGGGTGTCCGCCGGGTGGGACTCGGGCCTGCCGAGGGGATCCGGGTCACCCGCCGTACGAGCCTGCAGGAGTCGACCTCCGGCCTGCGCAACAACACCACGGTGCTGGCCCACCAGGTCCACGTGGAGCTGGCCAACCGGCTCGCGCGGCCCGTCACCGTCGAGATCCGCGAGCGGGTGCCGGTCACCTCGGAGACCGACGTACGGATCGAGGAACGGGCCGACTGGACGGCGCCCGGGGAGGACACCGGGCCGGACCGCCACGCACCGGGCACCCGCGTCTGGCGGGTCGACCTGTCGGCGGGCGCCACCGCAGCCCTCGACGGCGGCTACGAGATCCGCATCCCGGCCGGCAAGGCCCTGGCCGGCGGCAACCGCAGGAGCTGACGCATCATGTCCACGGCCCCGAAGCCGATCGCACCCGCCGCGAATGCCGTCCCCACGAGCGCCGTCCCCGCGACCGCCCTCGCCCCGATCGCTCTCCCCGTCACCGCCGTCACCTGCCTCGAAGACCGGGCCCACGTCGAGCGCACCGCCGTGCTCGACCTGGAGGCCGGAGTCCAGCGCCTGCGTCTCGGGCCGGTCAGCGCGCTCGCCGTGGACCGGACCCTCCACGCCGAGCTGACCGCCGACCATCCCGCGAGCGTGCTCGACGTACGGATCGTCCGCAGCTGGACGCCCCGCGGACCGCTGCCCCCGGCCGAGGACGACTCCGCCCTGCGCCACCGTGTCCACGCCCTCGAAGAGGAGCGGCTCACGCTCGGGCAGCGTCGCGAGCGGCTGCACGCCCGCCTCGGCCTGCTCGGCCGCCTCGCCACCGATCTGCTGCGGGACATCGGTGAGGGCGCGGGTTCCGGGGAGACCGAACGGGACCGCTGGACCCGCGAACTGGACCGGGTGGACGCCGAACGCGACGCGCACGGTGAGGAACTCCGCGCGGTCGACGCCAGGCTGGCCGCCCTCGCCGCCGAACTGGGTGCGGCCCAGCGGGCCATGGACCTCTCCGAGGAGGAGCCCGCCGAGCTGGTCGGCCATGTCGAGCTGACCGTGGAGGCCGCGGCCGCGGGGCCTGTGGGGCTCCGGCTGAGCCACCTCACCCCGTGTGCGCTGTGGCGGCCCGCGTACCGGGCCGTGCTCGACGGGGACTCCCTGACGCTGGAGACCGACGCGATGGTCTGGCAGCGCACCGGCGAGGACTGGACGGACGTACGGCTGACCCTGTCGACGGCGCGTTCGGCACTGGCCACGGAGCCGCCGCGGCTCGGCGAGGACCGGCTCACGCTCACGGACCGCTCCGCGGCGGAGCGCCGTACGGTCGACGTGGAGCTGCGCGAGGAGGAGATCGGCGACCTCGGCCCGGCGACCCCGGTGCTCGGTCTGCCGGGGGTCGACGACGGCGGCGAGGCGCGGGTCCTGCGCGCCCCCGCGCCGGTGTCGGTGCCCGGCGACGGCCGCGCCCACCGGGTGCCGCTCTCGGCCTTCACGACGGCCGCGCGCAAGGAGTACGCCTGCTCCCCCGAGCTGTCCCCGCTGGTCACGCAGGTGGTGCGGTGCGACAACCGCTCCGGCCACGTGCTGCTCGCCGGGCCCGTGGACCTGGTCCGCGGCAGCGGGTTCAGCGGGCGCGGAACGCTGGACTTCACGCCGGTCGGCGCCCCGGTGGAGCTGACGTTCGGCTCCAGTGACGACTACCGGGTGGTCCGGCGGTCCGAGGAGTCCCGCGAGACCACCGGTATCTCCCAGCGGACCGTGGTCACCCGCACGGTGCGCCTGCATCTGTCCCGCTTCTCGGCCCCCGGAGAGCAGGGCGAGCACGTGGTCGGCCTGCGTGAACGGCTTCCGGTCTCCGAGGTCTCGGCGGTGGAGGTACGTCTCCACAAGGACGCGTGCTCCCCGCCGCCCGACGCGGTCGACGCCGAGGGCATCGCCCGCTGGGACGTCGCGCTCCCGCCGGGGGGCCGCCGCACGATCACGCTGGTCTACGAACTGTCGGCGAGCGCCAAGGTCACGGGACTCTGACCGGGCGGCGCGGGACGTGGTCGCGCGGATCCGGGCGGCACCGGAGCGATGATTTCCGGGCCGCCCGACGGTCGTACCCGTAAGAGCCGCAGCGCACCCGACGAGACCAGGAGTCCGCGATGCCCAGGATCACCCCCAACCTCTGGTTCGACACGCAGGGCAAGGAGGCCGCGGAGTTCTACTGCTCGGTCTTCCCCAACTCGGAGATCAGGAGGATCTCCTACTACGGCGAGGCGGGACCCCGCGAGGCCGGAAGCGTGATGACCGTCGACTTCGTCCTGGACGGGAAGGACTTCACCGCGCTCAACGGCGGGCCCGACTTCACCTTCAACGAAGCGTTGTCCCTGCTCATCGACTGTGCGGACCAGGACGAGGTCGACCACTACTGGTCCAAGCTGTCCGAGGGCGGCGAGGAGGGCCCCTGCGGCTGGCTGAAGGACCGGTTCGGCGTGAGCTGGCAGGTCGTGCCGTCCGTCCTGGAGGAGCTCATCGCCGACCCGGACGAGGCCCGCGCCCAGCGGGCGATGAAGGCGATGCTGGGCATGGGGAAGCTCGACGTCGCCGCGTTGCTGGCCGCGGCGGACAAGTCCTGACCCGTACAAGACGGGCGGGGCTCCCGGTGGGCCGGAGGGCGGAACGGCGCGATCATGGAGGTGAGGGACGCTGACGCGAGGAAGTGACGATCATGGACGGCTCCCGGTCCTCCTACCCTCCGGTCACGGTGACGGCCCGGCTGGACACCCCGCTGTCGCGCTGGTTGTGGCTGGTCAAGTGGGTCCTGGTGATCCCCCACTGGATCGTCCTGATCTTCCTCTGGATCGCCTTCCTGCTCGTGACCGTGATCGCGTTCTTCGCGATCCTGTTCACCGAGCGCTATCCCCGGGCCCTGTTCGACTTCAATCTGGGGGTGCTGCGCTGGTCCTGGCGGGTGTCCTTCTACTCGTACAGCGCCCTGGCCACCGACCGGTACCCGCCCTTCAGCCTGGGCCCGGAGCCCGGATACCCGGCACGGCTGGACATCGCGTACCCGGAACGCCTCTCGCGCGGGCTGGTCCTCGTCAAGTGGTGGCTGCTCGCCATCCCCCAGTACCTGGTCATCGCCTTCTTCGCCGGCGGGGTGCGGGCAGGCTGGTGGAGCGGCGGCCTGACCGCCCTGCTGGCCCTGTTCGCGGCCGTCGCCCTCGCCTTCACCGGCCGGTACCCGCGGGATCTGTTCGTCCTGGTGGTCGGCCTGAACCGCTGGGTCCTGCGGGTGGCGGCCTACGCCTTCCTGATGACGGACGCCTACCCGCCGTTCCGGCTCGACCAGGGAGGCGAGGAGACCCCCGTCAAACCGTGGCCCGTCGGGGACCGCTGACGACACGGCGCCCGGCCCGGCTCGTGGACGGCGACGGACGTGCATGTACGGCTCAGGAGTAGACGATCGGGCAGCCGCGGCGGATCGCGTGCTGGGCGGCGCGCAGGTACAGCGCGACGTAGAAGGCCGTGTCCAGGTCGCCGCTCCACGGCCCCGGGCGGGCCGTGGCCAGTTCCTTCGCCGCTCCGTCCATGAACCACATGGTGAGGTCGAGGTTGTCGCACATCGAGGGGGTCTCGGCCGGCAGGGCGATGGCCGCCGCCAGTCTCTCCGCGAGGGCCAGCACCTGAGGCGCGCCCGCGATCACGGTCGACTCCGTGTAGCCGGTCTCGACGGGGACCCGGATCTCCTCGTCCAGCGACAGCGGCACCAGCACCGACCAGCCGCAGACCGTGTCGGTCTCCTCGCGTGTCAGGTGCGCCTCGCACAGGGCGCTGAACCCGTCCATGGGAGGGATCAGCTTCTCCTCGAACGACTGCCCCGAGCCGCGCACGAAGTCGACAGCCTCGGGCACGGAGAAATAGGGCGCCAGGCCTCTCTGCCGCAGTTCTCCGTTCAGCGCCGCGGCGACTTCGCCCCACCCGCCCTCGTCCCCACCGAACCACTCCTCCGCGTCGACACTGACCAGGTACATGCCCATGGCCGCAACGTACAGCGCACCGCTGACATCCGGCGGGCCCCCGGACCGGTCGCGATCGCCGGCAGGACCGGTTTCGGCTTCAACTTCCATCAGGTCCGGGGCTGCGGCGCCCGGTGGCATCCGTCCCCGCCCTTCCGCAGACTTTGCGTATGAGGGCCGATGCCGAGGCGTTCCTCCGTCGACTCGCCCGGGAGTTCCGACCACGGGCGGACCGCTCGGTCGATGTGATCCTGGTACGGCTCCAGGAAGAGCTTCCCGAGCTGTGGGAGCACGAGGATCTGGCCGCCATCGCGCTCAGTGAGACGGCCGGACACATCATGACCTTCCTCGACGCCCTCGAGAACGGCCTGGACGCCACCGAGGCCGAGCCACCACCCGAGGGCCTCGAACTCGCCCGGACCTTCGCCCGGCGCGGACTCTCGCTCAGCACGCTGCTGCGCGCGTACCGGATCGGCCACATGAGCGTGCTCCAGCAGCTCCAGACGGAGGCGCTCCGGCTGACGAGGGACGCGGAGCTGGTCAACGCCGCCACGATCAGGATGACCGGGACGGCGTTCGCGTACGTCGACAGGGGCTCCGAGCAGGTGGTCGCCGCGTACCAGGAGGAGCGCGACCGGCGGCTGCGGCGGCGCCTCGCCCTGGCGGCGGAGGCGAGCCTGCGGATCGGCAGCACGCTCGACATGTCCCGTACCGCGGAGGAACTGGCGGAAGTCGGCACCGAGGACTTCGCCGACCTGGTCGTCGTCGATCTCCTGGAGGCGGCACCCTTGCGCGAGGACACCCCGCCCCACCCGGCCGCGGAGGATCCGGTCCTGCGTCGCGTGGCGCAACTTCCCGCCCGGCACGGGTCGTTCGCCGTCGCCCTCGGACGGACGCACCACTTCCCGCCCGGTTCCGCCCCGGCGCGCGCGCTGGCCACGGGCACGCCCGCCCTGTGCGAGGTGAAGGGCACGTCGGCGTGGTGGACCCCGGCGGCGGGCGGCGACGCCGCCTTCCCCTCGGTCCTGCTGCTCCCGCTCCAGGCACGCGGGAGCGTCCTCGGCCTCGTCCAGTTCTTCCGCGGCCCCGACGCGGCCCGGTTCGACGAGGACGACCTGCATCTCGCCCAGGAGATCGCCGCCCGCGCGGCGGTGTCGATCGACAACGCCCGCCAGTACACGCAGGAACATCTGACCGCGCTCACCCTCCAGCGCAGCCTGCTCCCCCGGCACACGGCCGTGCAGTCGGCCGTCTGGGCGGCCTCGCGCTATCTGCCCAGCGGAGCGCGGGCGGGCGTCGGCGGCGACTGGTACGACGTGATCGCGCTGTCGGGTGCCCGTGTCGCGCTCGTCGTGGGCGACGTCGTCGGCCGCGGCCTGCACGCCGCCGCCACCATGGGCCGCCTCCGTATGGCGGTCCGGGCCTTCGCCGACATCGACCTGATGCCCGACGAACTCCTCACCCACCTCGACGACGTGGTCATCCGGATGCAGCGCGAGGAGGGCCGCGAGGACGGCGAACTCAGCGCCACCTGCCTGTACGCGGTGTACGACCCGGTCTCCCGCGTCTTCTCGCTGGCCAGCGCCGGACACGTGCCCCCGGCCGTGGCGCACCCTCCCGGCGCCGGACCCGCCGATCTCCCCGAGGTCCCCGACCTCCCCATCGGCCCACCCCTGGGGATCGGTGGACTGCCCTTCGAGACCGTCCAGCTGACCTTGCCGGAGGGCAGCCTGCTGGCGCTGTACACCGACGGCCTCATCCAGAGCCGTACGTACGACGTGGACACGGCCCGCGCCGCGCTGGGCGACGCCCTCGCCGGAGCGCCGGAGGACCCGGAGGAGGTCTGCGACCGGCTGCTCGCCGCGCTGCTGCCCCAACGCCCCGCGGACGACGTCGCCCTTCTCGTGGCCCGGACCCGCGCGCTCGACCCCGGCCACGTCGCCACCTTGGACGTCACCTCCGACCCGGCGGCCGTGGCCGGGGCCCGCGCCTTCACCGCCGAGCGGCTCGCCGACTGGGGTCTGGAGGAGCTGGCCTTCACCACGGAGCTCGCGGTCAGCGAGCTGGTGACGAACGCGATCCGGTACGGCAAGCCGCCCGTCCGGCTGCGGCTGATCCTCCAGTCCACCCTCATCTGCGAGGTCTTCGACGGCAGCAACACCGCGCCGCACCTGCGCCGTGCCCGGACCTCCGACGAGGGCGGCCGCGGACTGCTGCTCGTCGCCCAGCTGGCCGAGCGCTGGGGCACCCGGCAGGGCCGTGACGGCAAGGTCATCTGGGCCGAGCAGGCCCTCCCGGCATAGCCGAGGCCGCCTTCCTCCCGCCGGCTAGGTGTCGGCGCCGGCGTGCGCGTCGCGCTCGCCGTTGCGGGGGCCGTGCCAGTCGAGGCAGAGGACGGTGGCATCGTCCTGGAGGTGGCCGCCGCAGGACTCGGTGACCGCCTCCGTCATGGCGCGCACCACCTCACGGGGATGCTCGTCCGCGGTCTGCAGGAGGAGGGCGGGCAGGTCGACGGCCTGGGCCCGGCGTTCCTGCATGCCGTCGGTGTAGAGGATGAGCCGGTCGCGGGGGCGCAGGTCCAGGTCCTGGACCCGGTAGTGCCTGTGCGGGGTGATGCCGAACGGCAGATCCACCTGCGGACGGATCTCCTCCACCGTCCCGTCGCGCAGCCGGAGCGGCCACGGATGGCCCGCGTTGACGAAGTGCGCGCCGCCTCCGTCGAGTCCCACGCGGAAGAGCTGCCCGGTGACGAAGCTCCGGCCGTGCTTGTGGAGCGCGGCATTGGTCTCGTAGGCCTGCCGGGACAGATCCGCTCCGTTCCGGCGAGCGCGGCGGGAGGCGTTGACCGCCAGGGTGGCCATGAGGGCGGCCTGGACGTCATGGCCCATGGCGTCGGTCACGGACAGGTGCAGGGTGTCGTGATCGAGGGTGTAGTCGTAGGTGTCGCCGGCGATGGAGTCGGCGGGCACGAGGGAGCAGGCGAGGATGAATTCGGCCGCCTCGCAGGTGGGAGCGGTGGGCAGGAGCTGGCGCTGGATCTCGGCGGCCAGACTCAGCTGGCTGGTGCGCTGGCCGAAGTGGTAGAGGTCGGTGAAGCGGCGATCGGTGACGATCATGTACGCCAGCGCGTGCGCCGCCTCCTCCACCTGCTCCAGCACGTCCTTCGTGGCCTCGGGCAGGGAGAGTTCCAGGATCCCGATGGTGTCCCCGCGGTTGGTGACCGGCGCCAGGACCCGCCGGCCGCTCCCCCGCTCGCGGGGCGCCCGCACCGGCTTCTGGGTGCGCAGCACCTCGTCGTACACGCTGCCGGCCAGGGGAATCTGCTCGGCACCGCGTCTCTCCTCGGTGGTCGTGTGCTCGGTGACCCGTACGACGCGGCGGCCGAGGACGTCGACGAACAGGAAGGACACGTACCGCGCGCCGAACCGGTCGTGCAGATGCCGTGAGACGACGTCGAGCGAGGCCATCGGTGCCGCGTCCTCGGCGGCGGAGAAGATGTCCGCCAGCCCTATCCGCTCGTGCGCCACAACGGCCACCTCCTCGGACCCATGATGCCCATGCACCGACACCGGCGACATCCGGGCGGGCGGAGGAGCCACGGACGCGCCCGGCCTCCGGACGGCCCCGTCAGCCCAGGAAGCTCAAGCGCACCTGGCGCTCCGGGTCGTCACCGGACCTGGCGATCAGCCCGGTACGGCGCGGGGCGGAGCCCCGCATCCACCGGCGCTCCCCGGCCCGAAGACACAGGGCACAGGGCACAGGGCACAGGGCACAGGGCACAGGGCCGGTGCGTGAGGCGAGGTGGCAGGGACATGGAGACAGGTCGGGCAGGCGGAGGCCGCAGGGAGACCGTCACGGGCAGCGAGGCGTCGTGGACGGTGGCTCCCGACCCCGGGCGTCCTTACGACCGTCACTGTGAGCACCTCTCCGGCGTGCCCCGACCGGCCGGACCCGTCGGCGAGGGCTGCGCGGAGTGCCTCGCCGTGGGCTGGTCCTGGTCGAGGCTGCGCTGGTGCACCACGTGCGGGCACGTCGGGTGCTGCGACAGCTCCCGAGGGCGCCACGGTCATGCGCACCACGCGGCGACGGGGCATCCGGTGGTGCTCTCCCTCGACCCCGGCGAGGACTGGGGCTGGTGCTACGTGGACGAACTGTTCCTGGTCGAGGCTTCGCCGCCCGAGGGCGAAGCTCCGTAAGGGCCCGAGGCCACCGGGTTGACTTCGACGGCGACGTGAATGAACATTCATTCATGAGCGACAAGCGGACGCAGATCCTCCAGGCGGCTCTCGTGGTGTTCGCCGAGCACACCGTCGCGGCGACGCCTGTGCCGGTGATCGCGCGTGAGGCGGGCGTCGCCGCAGGCACCCTGTACCGGTACTGGCCGAGCAAGGAAGCCCTCGCCAACGCGGTCTACCAGGAAGCCAAAGGGACGTTCACCTCCTACCTGACGCGCGGTGTCCCGGCCCCGACCACGGCGGAGGACGTCGCCGAGGCGTACAGCAGCATGTGGGCGAACCTCGTCGCCTTCGCCCACGACCACCCCGACGCCCTGGCTTTCCTGGAACACCAGCAACACGCCTCCTACCTCGACGCCACCAGCAAGGCGATGGCCGAGGAAGCCGAGGCTCCGGCCGTCGAGCTGATCCGCTCGGGGCAGCGGCTCGGCGTCCTGCGCGCCGCGGACCCGCAGCTGCTCCTCACCATGATCTTCGGAGCGTTCGTCGGGCTGACGAAGGCCGCCCGGGCCCGCAGCGGCCTCCCCCCGGCCGCCTGGCAGCAGGCGTCCCGGGCCATCTGGTCCATGCTCGCCCTCGCCGAGACCGTTCACCAGGACAAGGAAACGCGATGAATCCCCAGACCGACGGTCCCGTGCTGATCACGGGATGCTCCTCCGGCATCGGCGCGGCCGTGGCCCGCGCCTTCCTGCGCCGCGGCGCGATCGTGTACGCCACGGCACGTCGTCCCGAGACGCTCGCCGATCTCGCCGAGGCCGGAGCCCGGGTGCTCGCCCTGGACGTGACGGACGAGACGTCCATGGAGGAGGCCGTCCGCCGGATCGAGGCGGACCACGGCTTCGTGGAGGTGCTGGTGAACAACGCCGGGTACGGCGAGTACGGCACCATCGAGGAGACCGACCTGGAGCGCGTCCGGAGGCAGTTCGACACCAACGTCTTCGGAGCGGCCCGCCTCATCCAGCTCGTCCTGCCCGGCATGCGCGGCGCGCGCCGCGGCCGAATCGTCAACGTCGGGTCCATGGGAGGCCGGCTGACCTTCCCCGCGGGCGGCTACTACCACGCGTCCAAGTACGCCCTCGAAGCCCTCACCGATGCCCTGCGCGTCGAAGTCGCGCCGTTCGGGATCCGGGTCAGCCTCATCGAGCCGGGACTGATCAAGACCTCCTTCGCCGACACCGCCGCCACGACCCTCACCTCCAGCAGCGCTTCGCGGAGCGGTACAGCGCACGAGAGCGCGTACGCGGAGCTCAACCGCACCGCCGGTGCGGTCATGGCGTCCGGATACCGTAACCGCCTGCTGTCGTCCACCCCCGAACCGGTCGCCGAGGCCGTGCTGCACGCGGCCCGAGCCCGTCGCCCCCGGCACCGGTACGTCATCACCCCGGCCGCGAAGGCGATGGTGCACCTGCGGCGGCTGGCCGGCAGCAGGGTCTTCGACGCCGTCGTCCGCCACCAGTTCGACCTCCCCGGGCCCGCGCGCGCCTGACGCTCGCCTTCCCTTCGGCCGAGGACGGTTTTCCCCGGCGGACGGGGGCACACGTCTCCCGTACGGCACAGGGCCGGCCGACGGCGCGGCCGGAGGTTCCGCCGCCGCCCACCCGTCATCCGGTCGGAGCCGTCGGCCGCGTCGGCCAAGAGGTCACGACAGGCGAGGGTGGAGCGATGAGACTGACGAGCGACGCGTCCCGAACGCCCGGGGCGGGAGGGCGATGGAAGCCGTACGCGGCGGCCGGTGCGGCGGTCGCCGCAGCAGCCGCGGTGGGCACGATCCCCGTCGACCCGGAGAGTTCCTGGTACCGCGGCCTGAGCAAGCCGGCGTGGCAGCCGCCGCCATGGTCGTTCGGCGTGGTGTGGACGCCGTTGTACGCGTCCCTGGCCTTCGCGGCGGGACACGCCCTCGGCATCGCGAAAGGCGCCGACCAGCGGCGCCTCGCCGCACGGTTCGGAGTGAACCTGGCTCTCAACGCGGGTTGGACCTGGCTGTTCTTCCGCTGCCGGAGCCCCCATGCCGGACTCGCCGCCACGCTCCTGCTGGACGTCAGCAACGTCGCGCTGCTGCGTCGTACGAGTCGCGTCGACCCCGCGGCGGCTCGCGCGCTGGTGCCCTACGCGACGTGGTGCGCCTTCGCGACGGCCCTCAACGGCGCCGTCGCCCGGCGCAACACCTGAGGGACGTCCACGGGCGGTCGACTAGGCGTTCAGTCCCCGTGCCCCGTGCCGCCGCTTGCCGAAGCCGCCGCTGGAGATGCCGCCCCACTTGCGCTGCTTCTCACCGGGAGGGGCGTCCGAGGCCTCACCGCAGTTCCTCAGGTGGTAGGGCATGAGGCGGTGTTCGCCGTCGGTGTGCGGCACCTCGGAGGGCTTGCGGTACTCGGACACCACACCGGGGTGCCGGCTGGTCTCCGGCCGGTGCGGTCAGCTCTCCGGGACCGGAGGAGGGAGTTCCCGCCTCGTGACCCGGACGCCGAGGAGGAAGGCACCGATCAGCACGGCGACGACGATCAGGCCGCCGAGCACTTGGGCGAGACCGGACTGCCAGACTCCGGCGGCGAGTTGCTGCTCTGCGAGGGCGAGGGTGTGGATGTTCAAGGAGGTGTCCCCCTTCGTCGGACCGTCGCCGAGGCAGGGCGAGGGCCCGGTCGGGCGGTGCTCGGTCCGACATCCGCAGGACAATGAGAAGCTCCGGCGCGAAGGCACGGAGAAGCCGCGTGAGGGGCGCTGCCGTCTGCCGGGGCGGAACCCGTCCGTGAGGGACCTGGTCGCTTCCGCTGGAGACGCGGGAGCGGATCCTTCGGCACCTTGTCGGCCTCCCTCCGGCAGACCGCGGCGGCGAGTCGCATCGTTGCGTCGCCGACGGGCGATGCGTGCGCCCCGGGGCCCGGCATCGCATCCGCGGAGGTCGGCAGGCCAGAAGGATGGTCACCAGCGGAGGAGGAGGTCACCATGAACACAGCTCGGGCGACCAGGGGCGCCGGGGGCGCGTACCTTTCGGACGACACCGCGCCCGCGGACCTCCACGCCTACCTCAGCTACAAGGACACCGAAGCCGCCCTCGCCTGGCTCTCCGACGTCGGCTTCGAGGTCGTGCGGCGTCAGGACGAGGAGGACGGTTCCCTCGTCCACGCAGAGCTCCGTTTCGGGAACGTCGTCGTGATGGTGTCCGGCGCCCACGCCGCGTACAGCAGGCCCGCCCTGCACGGGGTCAGCACGGGGAGCGGCCTGTACCTGTGCCTCCCCTCGCCTTCGGCGGTCGACCAGTGGTACTTCCACGCGGTGTCCGCGGGCGGGGTCCCGGTGATCGAGCCGGAGGCGACGGAGTGGGGCACGCGGCGCGCCCGGGTCCTCGACCCCGAGGGACACGAGTGGAGCGTGGGAACCTACCGGCCGGGCTGACGCGGCGGTCTTCCCGGCACCCGGCCCCTCGGCCGTGAGCGCCCCCCGGCCGCGAGCGCCCACCCGGCCGTGAGCGACGGAGCCCGGGTGGCGGCGGGCCGGCTGGTCGCCCGCACGGGCGCCACCGGCAACTCCACGGTCCGCGCCTGCACTTCGGCATCTTCCGCCAGGGTGACTCCGTCTGCCCGCAGCAGACGCTGATCTCCCTGTACGACGCTCTCGTCCCGCCGTCTGCGTGGACGCTCCCGGACTCGGGCCGCACCTGCTGAGCCGCTCCGTCCTCCGCGCCCGGCACCCCTGATCCGTCCTCCCCGCGCGGCTCCCGCTCGGGTGAGACCGCAGCGCACCGTCCCTCCTGAGAAGGTGCAGAAGCATGCGCATCCGGTCCGTCCTGACCGCGCCGGCACTTACCCTCGGCGCCCTCTTAGCCTCGGGCGACGGCGTCCTCGCCCCCCGCAAGGGCGCCCCGCCGCCGGCGGCGTCTACGCCGGCGAAAGCAACCACTGGGACAGCTGCGGCGGCTGCTGACCGACGCCCGTCCGTCCGCCAGGCGCCCTGCGTCCGTCGACGTCCCGCACGGTGTGCACCGCGCGGGACGTCACCGTGCGGTCCCTGCCGTGCCGCCCTCCTGGACTGGGCAGATTCCGTAATAGGCGGTACATTCGATCCCTGAAACTCGCTGATCTGAAACGTGGCAAGCCGGAGAACGCGGCCTCGACGGCTGCTGTCCGCCTCGGTGATCCCACCCCGCAGAAGGGAAAGCCATGAGCCCCACGCTGGCCGACGAGATCCGCAGTCGGCTCGGAGAGCTGAGTCCCGCGGAGCGCAAGGTCGCGCGGGTGCTGCTGGCGGGGTATCCGGCCGCGGTCTTCGAGACGGTCGCCACGATCGCGGAGCGGGCGGGCGTGTCGGCACCCACGGTGCTGAGGTGTGCCTCCCGGCTGGGCTACCGGGGCTTCCCCGATCTCCAGGCTGCTCTCCGCTCCGAACTCGACGCCCGCAACGCCTCGCCGATCACCCTCTACACGACCGCGGAGTCGTCGAAGCACGAGCGGACGGAGGCTCCGCAGGACTCCGCCGCCACGCAGCTCGGCGAGCGCTCCTCACTCGTGCGGCAGGCCGTCGCCCAGACGTTCGACGAGGTGGCGGCGCACGAGTTCGAGGACGCCGTCGGCCTCCTCTCCGATCCCCGGCGTCGCGTGCACGTGGCAGGAGGACGGTTCACGCATCTGATGGCCGAGTACCTGGGCCTGCACCTGATGCAGTTCCGCAACCAGGTGAGCTTCCTGCCCCACAAGGACGTGGAACGGACCTCCTTCCTCACGCAGCTGACCCGACGCGACGTCACCGTGCTGTTCGACTACCGGCGTTACGAGGCCGACAAGACGCTGATCGCCGAACTGGCCCGCGAGCGGGGCGGCAAGGTCATCGTGTTCACCGACCCGTGGCTCTCCCCCGCGGCCGCCCACGCGGACGTCGTCCTCATCACCCAGGTCTCCTCGGACTCCCCCTACGACAGCCTCGTACCGGCCCTCGCGGTCGTCGAAGCGCTCGTCGCCGCCGTCCTCGACCGGATCGGCGGCAGCGGCCACGAGCGCATGAAGGAAGCGGAGAGGATCGCCCGGCGCACCGGCCTGCTGTGAGCGGATCGTGCGTCGCGGTCCGGGGGACGACCTGCGAGGAGCCGGCCCCTGTCCCGGGGCCGGCTCCGTACCATGCGGTCGATCAGCGCGGCGCGATGTCGATGCGCAGCGAGAGGAGCGTGCGGGCGTCCGTGCCGTCGCCGGTGAAGGCGGCGAATCCCCGCCCCTTGGTGAACGTCACGGCGAACCGCGGCCCGCTCTCGAACGTGGTCGCGGTCGCGCTGTTCTGCGCGCGCGTCGAGGCGAGCGCCCGCGCGGTGGTCCGGAAGGCGTACGGGGTGCCGTCGGGGTTGGCCGCCGAGTGGAAGACGTCGGTGTTGACGGGCACGGGCGTCGTGCCGAGGGGGATCAGGGGCTGCTTGGCCGGATGGACGCGCGGCGTCCAGGTGCGTGCGTCGTACAGGTCCCCGTCCGTGAGGTAGCTGTACCTTGCCCGGCGGAGGGACCAGCCGTCCGCGGACTCGTAGGCGCGGGCGTCCCGCAGGTCCAGGACGGCGACGCCGTTCGGCCCGAGGACGCTGAGGTGCTCGCGACGGCTGCCCGGCCGGTCGACGACGAGGGCGGTGTTCTCCTCCAGGGCGTAGACACGGTCGTGGCCGGTGTCGGAGGCGAGGCGCAGCGCCCGGCCCTCGCGCCCGTAGGCGCCGGTGTGGGTGTCGACGAGGCCTGACCGGAGGAAGCCGAAGCCGCCCTCGGGGAGGTGGCCGAGGCGCGTCGGATCGTCGTAGTAGCCGGGTGCGCTGCCGTCCCTGAGCCCCTCGTAGGACTCTCCGCCGGTGACCATGTCGGGGCCGGAGGCGATCTGGGCGCCCGCCGAGGACCCGGCGACGACGGCGCCTCGGGAGAGCTTGGCGCGGATGGCGGCGAGGACCTTGGAGTCCTCGTGCCGTTCGCCGCGGAGAAGGGTGGTGACGTAGCGGTACTGGTCGCCTCCGCCGAAGAAGAAGCCGGTCATGGAGTCGACCTGGGCGACGACGGCGTCCGAGTCGGCGTTGGCGACGTGGTCGACGTCGAGGGGGATCCACTGGGCGTCCGCGGCGCCGTGCCGCTTGAAGACCTCGGCGTAGTAGGCGCCGTTGCAGGCGGAGTTGCTGCACCGCTCGGGGTCGCCGGCGTGGGGGTCCTGGCTTTCGGGTACGGAGGCGGCCGTGATGATCCCGATACGGGCGTCGGGGCCGCCGGCCCGCTTGATGATCTCGCCGTAGACCTGGGTGTTGCTCTCCTTCAGGGCTCCGCCGATCAGTACGAGGGACCCCGCCTGGGTCCGGGCCTCCGGTGCGTCGGCGAGGGCGGAGGACGAGACCGAGAGGAGGGAAACTGCGAGGGCGCAGGCGAGGACGGTGCGGCGTGCGGGTGCGGAAGGGGCGCGCATGGTGCCTCCGTTGAGGGGCGGGTGGGTGGCGGGATTGCGTGGGGCCGGGGCCGTGGGGACGCCTCCTGGGGCGCCGACACCGTGCCCACAGCGGAGGAGAGCGGGGCTTCCCTCCGCTGTGCGTCGGCGTCGTTCAGGTGGTGCCGGCCTTGCCCAGGGAGGCGATCAGGTCGGCGAGGAGGGCGATGCGCTGCGGGACGCTGGTGACGTCGAGCCACTCCTGGGGCGTGTGGTCGGCGCCTCCGACGGGGCCAAGGCCGTCGAGGACGGGCACTCCCGTGCCGGCGATGAGGTTGGCGTCCCCCACTCCTCCGGTGGCGGCGGCGCCCAGTTCGATGCCGGTCGCTCGGGCGGCGTTGCGTGCGTGGTCGAACATCCGCCGGGAGGCGGAGGTGTCCTCCATCGGCGGGCACAGGTCGAGCTGCTCCACCTCGACCGTGACGCCAGGGACGCCGGGCTGGTCGGCGGCTTCCCGGATGGCCCGGTCGACGCGCTGGATGTCGGCCCTCGTGGCGGCGCGCACCTCGATGCGCAGATCCGCCTGGGGACAGACGATGTTGGCGCGGGTCCCGGCCCGGACGACGCCGACGTTGACGGTCACGTCGTCCCAGTGGCCGTTGAGGGCCTGGAGGGCGACGGTGAGGTGAGCGGCGGCGAGGGCGGCGTTGGCACCGCGCTCGGGTTCGATGCCGGCGTGTGCGGCCCGGCCGGTGACGGTGAGGCGGAAGTCGGCGACGCCCTTGCGGGCGATGACGAGGTCGCCGTTCTCCCGGGCGCATTCGAGGCCGAGTCCGAAGTGCAGGCCGCCGGCCGTTTCCTCGATCAGCGACCGGCTGGCGGGTGAGCCGATCTCCTCGTCGGGGGTGGCGAGCAGGACCAGCTCGTCGTACGCGTCGATGCCGAGTTCACCGAGGATCTCCAGGGCCGTGAGTCCGGCGAGCAGGCCGCCCTTGTCGTCGCTGACGCCGGGGCCGTACGCCGTGGAGCCGTCGATCCGGAAGGGGCGGGCGGCCGCGGTCCCGTTCTCGAAGACGGTGTCCATGTGGCCGGCGAGGAGGATCCTGCGGCCTCCCGCCGACTCGGGGAGCTTGCCGCGTCGGCGGCCGACGAGGGCGTCACCGGTCCGGTGTCCGTCGGACGTCGGCGGGAAGCGGACGCGTTCCACGGCGAACCCGAGCCGTTCGAGTCTGCGCTCGACCCAGTCGGCGACCCGGTTGACGCCTGCGGCGTCGTAGGAGCCGGAGTCGACGGAGACGAGCTCCTCCAGGTCGCGCAGGTAGCTGCCGTGGCGGGCGCGAGCAAGGTGCAGGAGGTCGTCGAGCCTCTCCTGCAGGCGGGTGGGGGCGGTCACAGGACCTTGGACAGGAAGGCGCGGGTGCGCTCCTGCTCCGGGTCGACGAGCACCTGCCGGGGGTCGCCCGCCTCGACGACGACGCCCTCGTCCATGAAGACGGCGGTGTCGCCGACCTCGCGGGCGAAGCCGATCTCGTGGGTGACGACGACCATGGTCATGCCGTCGGCGGCGAGCTGCCGCATGACGTCCAGGACGTCGCCGACCAGTTCGGGGTCCAGCGCGGAGGTCGGCTCGTCGAAGAGCATCAGCTTGGGCTTCATGGCGAGCGCGCGGGCGATCGCCACGCGCTGCTGCTGACCGCCCGACAGCTCGGCGGGGTAGTGGTGCCCGCGATCGCCGAGACCGACCTGTTCGAGGAGGGCGTGGGCGCGCTCCCGGGCGTCGGTCCGGGAGACGGCGGCGACCTTGACGGGGGCCTCCATCACGTTCTCGACGGCCGTCATGTGCGGGAAGAGGTTGAAGCGCTGGAAGACCATGCCGATGTCGCGGCGGCGGTCCGCGACCTCGCTCTCGCGCAGCTCGTGGAGCTTCGTGCCCTGCTGGCGGTAGCCGACGAGCTCCCCGTCGACGGTCAGCCGGCCGCCGTCGACCTTCTCCAGGTGGTTGATGCATCGCAGGAAGGTGGACTTCCCGGATCCGGAGGGGCCGAGGAGGCAGCAGACCTGGCCGCGCTCCACGGTGAGGTCGATGCCTTTGAGGACCTCCAGATTCCCGAAGTGCTTGCGTACGCCTTCGGCGCGCACCATGGGGGTGCTCATCGGTTCAGCTCCTTGCTGTTCTTGCCGAACCGCTGCACGGTTCCGCCGAGGAGGCGTCGGAACGGCGAGACGTGTCCGGCGCGTGTGGTGCCGCGCCCGTAGCGTCGCTCGAGCCATGCCTGGGGCACGCTGAGGAGGGTGACGAGGGCCAGGTACCAGATGCTGGCCACGACCAGCATGGGGATGACCTGGTAGTTCTGGGCGTACACGTCCTGGATGTTCGACATCAGGTCGTGGGCGGAGATGACCGAGACCAGTGCGGTCATCTTGAGCATGTTGATGGTCTCGTTGCCCATCGGGGGGATGATCACGCGCATGGCCTGCGGCAGGACGATCCGGCGCATGGTGAGCGCCGGCCGCATGCCCAGCGAGTGCGCGGCCTCCGCCTGGCCCGGGTCGACGGACTGGATGCCGGCGCGGACGATCTCCGAGGCGTAGGCCGCCTCGTTCAGGCCGAGGGCCAGGAGGGCGGCGATCGCCGGTGTCAGGAGCGTGTTGGTCTCGGCCTGGAAGAACGTGATGTCGGTGAAGGGGATGCCGATCTCGACGTACTTGTAGAGTGCGGCGGCGTAGCCCCAGAAGATGATCTGGACGAGCAGCGGGGTGCCACGGAAGACCCAGACGAACGCGGTGGCGAGTCCGTACAGCACGGGGCTGGACGAGAGCCGCATGACGGCGATCAGCGTGCCGAGGGACAGACCGAGCAGCATGGCGGCGGCGGTCAGCCAGAGGGTCGTCGCGAGACCGTCGAAGATGAGGTCGGCGAACAGGTAGTCACCGACGACGTCCCAGCGCAGGTTGTCGTTCTTGGCGAGGGAGCCGATCAGCCCGACGAGGGCGAGCACCGAGGCGACGGCCGCGATCCAGCGCCCGTAGTTGCGGGCGGGGACGATCTCGAGTTCCCCGGTGAGCGGCTGGTCGGTGGGGGTCGTGTGGGGCGGGACCTTGGTCGTGCTGGACATCTTCAGTCCACCGCCGCGTTCTTGGTGGCTTCCTTCACCGCGATCGACGGAACGCCGTACTTGTTGTAGATCTTGATCAGGGTGCCGTCGTCGATGAGGGACTGCAGCGCCTTCTGGATCGCGTCCGTCAGCTCGGGCAGCTGCTTGCTGACCGCGATGCCGTTGGGCGAGGCGTTGTAGCCGCCCGGGGCGGCGGGGTCCTCGACGAGGTCGAAAGTCTTGCCGCCGTCCGCCGTCTTGGCCACCCAGCCGGCCGCCGGCTTGGTCAGCACCTGGGCGACGACCTTGCCGGAGCGCAGCGCGAGCTGTGCGTCGGAGTCCTTGGGGAAGGTCTGGATGTCGATCTTGTCCTTGCCCGCGCCGGTACAGGCGGCCTGGTGGGACTTCAGCAGGTCGAGCTGGTTGGTCGCGGTCTGGACGGCGACCTTCCGTCCGCACAGGTCGTCGAGGGTGGTCACGCCCGCCGGGTTGCCGTCGCCGACGAGGATGCCAGAGCCGGACTGGGAGTAGTCGACGAAGTCGACGACCTTCTGGCGCTCCTTGTTGTCCGTGATGGCGGACATCGCCACGTCGAACTTGCCGGCCTGGATGGACGGGACGATGCCGTCGAACTTCTGCGGGGCGAAGGCGAAGGTCACGCCCAGCTTGGCGCCGAGGGCTTGGCCGAGGTCGTAGTCCAGGCCGGTCAGCTGAGCCTCTCCCTCCTTCACGTACATCTCGAAGGGCGGGTACGGGACGTCCGTCGCGACACGCACCTCACCGGCCTTCTTGATCTTCTCGGGCAGCAGGTCGTGCAGCTTCTGGTCCTTCACGATCTCCACGCCGCCGATGACGGCCTTGCCCGACGGGGCGGCGGGCTCGTCGTCGCCACAGGCGGACAGGGACAGGAGCATGGCCGCCGCGACGGCGGCGGCGGCCGTGGGGCGTGCGATCAGAGCGTTCATCGCCGGGAACCTCTCGGTGGTCTTCTGCCGGCGGAGTCTGACCGCCAGGCACTGCTGCGAAGTTACATAGGAACCCATGCGATGACTAGATGTAAGTCTCATTACGTTCATGTAACGAGGGCTCTAGCCTCACTAATGATGCACTTTGGGCCCTTTTGGCGCGCATCCGAGACTCGATTCGCTCCGGCGCGACGGTCTTTTGGGCTTACATCTTCCCCGTCAAAGCCATTACTTGTATGTTCCGCTACCAATCCTGCGGCCCTCGCCCGACGGCCGCGGCATCGAGTACGCCCCCATCCAGGAGTGCACATGACACACCGTCCCCTCAGGGCCCCCGCGGGAGCCGCCGTCGCGCTCGTCGCGCTGGCCTCCGTACTGATGGCGCATCAGCCGGCCCACGCGGCGGCCGACAGGATCCGGCTCGGCAGCGCGTCCGACGTCAGCCGCAGCACGTGGAACGGTCCGGCGTTCACGATGAACGGAGCCGGCGGCATCGTGACGGCCTCGATGACCAGGGCCATCGACGAGATCCGCGGCGGCACCGGCACCCTGGACGTGGTCGTCCTGGCCGGATCGGCGCCGACGTCGGGCAGCAGGACTCCGGAGTGCGACACCATCACGACGTCGGCCGGGGTCAACTCCTGTACGACGTGGACGCTGACGACGGCGGTCGACGGCGACAACAGCCAGATGAACACGGACGTCCGCAACGCCGAGTTCGTCTACTTCGCCGGCGGGGACCAGTGCCGCTACGCCGCCTGGAAGGGAACCGCCCTGGAAGCGTCCGTCGAGTCGGTCGTCGCCAAGGGCGGCGGTTCCGGCGGCGGCAGCGCGGGCCACCACATCAACAGCCCGATCGTCTACGACGCCTGCAACGGCAGCGTCACCAGCGCGGAAGCCCTCGCCAACCCCTACGACCGGTACGTCAGCTTCACCACCGGCATGTTCGAATGGGCGAACTACGGAGCCGTCGTCAACGACTCCCACTTCGTGACCCGCGACCGCATGGGCCGCACCATGTCCTTCCTCGCACGCGCCGTGAAGGACGGCCTCGCCCCCGGGGGCTCCGCCTGGGGCGTCGGGGTGGAGGAGGGCGGCGGGTCCCTGTTCCTCGACCGCAACGGCATGGCGACGCAGTACGGCGCGGACGCCTACGTCGTCCTCGCCGACCACCAGCCGGAGCAGGCCGTCGACAGGAAGCCGCTCACGTACAGCGGCTTCAAGATCTGGCGCCTGACGCCGGGCTCCACCTTCGACTTCAAGAACCGCCCCACCTGCGGCTACTACCTGCGCAGCGTCACGAACGGCGTGGCGGACGCCAACCTCTACAACGGGACCCCCGTGACCGACTGCGGGAGCCAGGGCGGCGGGTCCACGGTCGCGGAGAGCGAGCCCAACGACACACGCGACACGGCCGACGACGCCACCGCCCTCGCCTCTCCCGGCAGGCTCACGGGCAGCATGAAGTCGAATCGCGACCGCGACTACTTCAAGGTCTCCGTGTCGGCCGGACAGACCGTCTCGGTGAACTGCGCCGTCCCCTCCGCCTACGACGCCGACGTGTACTGGCTCGACGCGAACGGCAGCACCCTGACCCGATCCGTGAACGACGGGGCCGGCGCCGACGAATCCCTGTCGTTCACCAGGACCGCGACCGGGACGGGCACCTACTACCTCGACGCGGAGGCCTACAGCGGCTCCGGTTCGGCCACCTACGCCTGCACCCTCACCAGGAGCTGAGGCAGTCGAGTCCCACGGGGCCCTCGCACACGCGACCGGGGGCCCCGCGGAAACCCCGCACCGCGCATGTCGCCCCCGGCCGGGCTCAGCTCGGCCGGGCCAGACGCAACGGATCGAGCAGCTCGTCGAGTTCGCCGTCGGTGAGCAGCCCGTCGCGGGCCGCCAGCTGCCGGACGGGAACCCCCGTCGCCCGGCACTCCCGGGCGAGGGCCGTGGACCGCTGGTAGCCGATCACCGGGTTCAGCGCGGTGGCGAGGCCGGCGCTCCTCTCCACCAGACCGCGCAGGCGCTCCTCGTCGGCCTCGATGCCGGCGACGCAACGCTCGGCCAGGAGCCGGCAGGCGGCGTCGAGCCGGTTCGCGGAGTTGAGCAGGTGGTGGACCATCAGGGGCTCGAAGGCGTTCAGCTGGAGCTGACCCGCCTGGGCCGCCGCGCAGACAGCGGCGTCCGCGCCGAGGACGTCGAAGCAGACCTGGTTCACGGCCTCGGGCATCACCGGATTGACCTTGCCCGGCATGATGCTCGACCCGGCCTGGAGTTCCGGCAGCCGAATCTCGCCGAGCCCCGCCCCCGGGCCCGAGGCCAGCAGCCTGAGGTCGTTGCAGATCTTGGACAGCCGCACGGCGAACTGACGAAGGGCGCCGGAGAGCCGGACGAACCCTCCCACTCCCTGCGTGCTCTCCACCAGGTCACGGGCGGGACGGACCGGCACGGACGCGACGGTTTCGAGGTGGCTGACGGCCAGACGGGCGAAGCCCTCGTCCGCGTTGAGGCCGGTGCCGATCGCCGTGCCGCCCAGGTTCACCTCGAGGAGGGAAGCGGCGGCAAGGCGGACGAGGTCGGCGTCGTCCCGTACGGTGAGGGCGAACGCGTCGAACTCCCGGCCCAGCGTCATCGGCACGGCGTCCTGCAACTGGGTACGCCCGAGCTTCACCGACTTCGCGAAGCGCCCTCCCTGGTCGCCGAAGGCGTCGCGCAGCACGCTCATCGCGTCGAGCAGCCGGCCCGTGGAGGCGTACACCGCCAGCTTGGCCGCCGTGGGATACACGTCGTTGGTGCTCTGGGACCGGTTCACGTCGTCATTCGGGTGCAGGTGCTGGTAGTCGCCGCGCGGGTGCCCCAGGATCTCGAGCGCCCGGTTGGCGATGACCTCGTTGGCGTTCATGTTCGCCGAGGTGCCCGCGCCGCCCTGGAAGACGTCCACGACGAACTGGTCGTGGAGGCGGCCCGCACGGATCTCCCGGCACGCCGCCACGACGGCCCGGGCGCGTTCCCCGGGAAGAGTTCCCAGCTCCAAGTGGGCCAGCGCGGCCGCCTCCTTCACCGCGGCGAGCGCCACGACGAGTTCGGGATGCGACGAGAGGGGGATGCCGGTGAGGGGGAAGTTCTCCTGCGCGCGCAGGGTGTGGATGCCCCAGTACACGTCCTCCGGCACTTCCCGCACACCAATGAGATCACGCTCTTCGCGTCGCATGTCGTCCCTCGCTCTCGGTACGGGCGACTCGCGCCACCCAAGAAGAAGTATCAGGCATTACGGATTGGGCACGCAACAGCTTGTTCGAATCATCTATTACGGTACGGACAACCGGCTGGTCGGGCGCCGAGCCGTACGGGGGCACCCTGCGTAGGCGCCTCGGACGAGACGTTCACCGGAGTGGTCCGGCTTGCCGTTGCAGAGCTGGTCGGAGACGTCCACTTTGACCCGCGACAGCCGGCGTACTCCGGGCAGGCCCTTTCCGCAGCCGTCGTACGCCCGGTCGATCTCGTCCATGGTGGTACCGCGCCTCTCGCTCCCGTTTCACCGGAGCGTGAGGAGAATCGGCGGCCACACCCAGGACGGTCTCGACGGGCTCGGTCAGCCCAGGAAGCTCAACCGGACCTGGCGCTCCGGGTTGTCCTTGTCGTGTCCGCCGACCTCCGTCGAGGCAACCCTCGGACTGGCTGTGAGAACGCGCTGTTCGGCGTGGCGTGCAGGTGGGCGCGAAGATGGGCGGAGACGGTGCGGCTCGCGTCGGCGAACCGTTCTGTCCCGGCCCGGTGGCTCATGCCTCCCGTCGTGCCGTCACCAGGCCCGTCTCGTACGCGGCGATGACCGCTTGGGCCCGGTCGCGGACCCGGAGCTTCGCGAAGAGGCCGGTGATGTGGTTCTTCACGGTAGAGGCGCTCACTCCGAGGCGGTCGGCGATCTCCGTGTTGTCCGAGCCCCCGGCGATCAGCCGCCACACCTCCCGCTCGCGCGGGGTGAGCCCCTCGGTGTCGGAGGGCGCAGGGTGCGCCGTCAGGTGGCCGGGGGCCGTGACGTGCGTGGAGATGAGCCGGGTCAGGAGCCGCGGGGCGAGAATCGCCTCCCCGTCGCGGACGACGTGCAGGGCGGTCACGAGATCCTCGGGCGAGATGTCCTTGGGCAGGAAGCCGCACGCCCCGGCCCTCAGGGCGCCCACGACGTGCTCGTCCATGTCGAAGGTGCTCAGGGCCAGGACCCGGCAGCCCGGCAGTTCGGCGGTGAGCCGTTCGGTGGCGGCGATGCCGTCCAGAACCGGCATACGGATGTCCATGATGACCACGTCGGGTCGGTACTCGTGCGCGAGGCGGACCGCCTCGGCACCGTCCGGGGCCTCGGCGACGACCTCGAAACCCGGTTCGGGGGCGAGCATCAGGGCGAGGCCGCGGCGGACGAGGGGCTGGTCGTCGGCGATGAGGACCTTCACGGTCTCGCTCACGCGTACGCCTCCTGACAGTCGGTGGGCAGGGGCAGTCGGGCGCGGACGGCGAACCCCCCGCCCTCCGGCCCGGTCTGCAGGGTGCCGCCGTGGAGGGCGACGCGTTCACGCATCCCCACGAGCCCGTAGCCCGATCCGCGCGCGACGGGACGGCCGGGACGCGGACCGCCGTCGGTGACGGCGACCCGCACCTCGCGGGCCTCGAAGGCGAGCCGCACGTCGACGTGGGTGCCGTCGCCCGCGTGCCTGCGGGCGTTGGTGAGTGCCTCCTGGACGATGCGGAAGACGGTGAGCGCTACACCGGGCGGAAGCGAGCACGGGTCACCGTCGGTGGTGAGGGTGGTGGGGAGGCCCGCGCGGCGACTGTCCTCGACGATGCGGTCGAGGTCGCCGATGCCCGGCTGCGGTGCGGTCGACTCGCCCTCGTCGCCCTCGTCGCCGGCCCGCAGCACGTCGAGCAGGTGGCGCATCTCGCGCAGGGCGGTGCGACCGGAGCCTTCAAGGGTGACGAGTGCCTCGCGGGCCGTGTCCGGGGACCGGTCGAGGTTGGCCCGGGCCCCTCCGGCGAGCAGCTGCATCGTGGTCAGGTGGTGGGCGACGATGTCGTGCAGCTCCCGGGCGATGCGACGCCGTTCGTCGGAGACGGACCGCTCGGCGAGCAACCGCCGCTGGGTCTCGGCGTTGCGTTGCCAGCGGCCGACGGTGACGGCGGCGCCCACCACGAACAGCGCGGACGCGACATTGGCGGCGAACTCAGTCAGGGACGGCGCGGGGAGTCCCGGGTGGACGAACTGGAGCACCGCGACGCAGCCGGCCACCGCCACCGCGCCGACCGCGGCGTTGTGGTGACGTACGGCCGTGTAGAGGGCGACGACGGTGGCGGCTCCGTAGTGCTGACCCAGGGAGCTGAACCAGTTGAGCGACAGGTTGACCGCGAGGACGCACGCGAGAACGCCAAGGGGTGCTTGACGGCGTGCCAGGAGGAACAGCGCGGCGACGACCACGACCAGGCACCCGGCCACGGGCACGTGGCCCTGGTCCATCTGGCTGGTGATGGTGAAGCCCACGAGATCGAGGGCCGCGGCGCCGGCGGCGACGAGTCCGTCGTGCTGACTCCACAGCCCCCGCGCACCGTGCCGGCTCTCCGTCCCGGCCCCACGGGGACGCGTCCCCGTCACGCGGCCCGGAAGCCCGGCTCCGGACTCGCCCGCCCCGTCCCGTGACCGGCCGGGGCGCGATTCGTCCGCGCGCCGTTCCATCTCCGCCCCCCGTGCGCATCAACGTTTCCTTCAGGCCGCCGCAGCGGCCCGATGACCTGCGGTTCGTCCGCCGAGTCTCCCATGGTGCCGGTGCGGCGCGGACATGGCGTCGGGCTCCGGCGGGAGCGGGGGCTGGGAGCAGGCTCCCAGAGGCCCGACGGTTCGGGGCCGTGCTCCCAGCGGGTTTCTCGTCCGCTGCTCCGAGGTGCGGGCCCGGCGCCGCTGATGTGCTGGGCATGTGCCGGGACCGCCCGGCGCGGGGGGCCGTCTCGGACGTCCACGGTCTCGTGGCCCCCGTTCACCCGTACCCTTCCGGAGGCTTTCCGTGATCCGTGCCCTGACCGGATTCTCGACCCGCAGACCATGGCGGGTCATCGCCGTGTGGGCGGTGGTCGGCGTCTTCGTGGCGATCATGGGCCAGGCGCTCGTCTTCCGCGTCACGCACACCGACAGCGCCGATTTCCTGCCCCAGGAATACGACGCGGCCGCGGCGCTGCGGATCGCCCGGGAGGAGTTCGGCGCGGAGCCTGACGCCGACGCCGTGACGGTGCTTGTGGCCCGGCGCGACGGCAAGCCGCTGAAGGACGCGGACAAGAAGCGAGTACAGGACGTGGCGCGTGAACTGAGCGCCACGCGCGTGGAGATGCCGTGGACGGACGAGCAGATACCGGGGCTCTCCGAGGACTACTCCCAGGTACCCGGCGTCGCACCGGCGATGACCGCTCCCGACGGGTCGTTCGCCCTGCTCGGCGCACGGCTGCGGGGCAACTCCACCGACCCTGGTATGCACTCCCTGTACCGGGCCTTCCAGAACCGTGCCCAGCAGGAGTTCGACGAAGCCGGGCTGCGCACGGGGTTCACCGGGGGCCTGGCGGACGTGGTGGACCGCGCCGACGCGGAGAAGACCACGCAGACGGTGGTCGGTCTGGCGATGGTCGGTCTGATCGTGCTGATCAACGTACTCGTGTTCCGCAGTGTCCTGGCCGCGATCGTCCCGCTGATCGCGGTGTCCGTGGTGGGCGGCGCCGCCGCCGGCACGGTCGTGGGAGCGGCCCTGCTGACCGGTTTCGACCTGGACCCGGGCACCCCGAGCATGATCGGGACCGTCCTGATCGGCATCGGCGTCGACTACTTCCTCTTCCTCCTGTTCCGTTTCCGTGAGGAACTGCGACGCCGACCGGAGGAGGACCACCGCCTGGTCGCCGCGGACGTGGCCGGACGGGTGGGCACCGCGGTGACCTCGGCGGCACTGACGATCGTGGCGGCCTTCGCGACGCTCGGCGTGGCGACGTTCGGCCAGTTCCGGGTACTCGGTCCCTCGGTGGCGGTGTCGGTGCTGGTGATGCTGGTGGCGAGCCTGACCCTGATGCCGGCGCTGCTGGCGGTGACCGGGCGGAAGATGTTCTGGCCGTCGCGGACTCTCGCGAAGGCCGAGCGGACCGGGCCGGCGGGCCGTACCGGCGAGCTGGTGGCGCGCCGTCCACTGCCGGTGCTCGTCGCGTCGGTCGCCCTTCTCGGCTCGCTCGCGGTCGGCGTGGCGGGCGTCCGCATGGACTTCGGCACCGGCGGCACCCCGCGCGACACGGCTGCCGCCGCGACGGCGCGGGAGATCGCCGGCGCCCTGCCGCCGGGGGTGTCCGACCCGACGACGGTGTACGTCACAGCCGACGACGGACGGACCCTGGACCCCGCCGGGCTGGACGTCCTGCACCGGGCCCTGTCCAAGGCGGCCGGAGTGGGCACGGTGGCGGCCCCCGTGCTCGACGCCGACGGCACCGCCGCCCGGCTGGACGCCTACCTGACCGTGGACGCCCAGTCGCAGCACGCCCGGGACATCGTGGCGGGGCCCCTGCGCCAGGCCGTACGGGAAGCGACGCCTGCCGGACTGACCGCGCACGTGGGCGGCACGGCGGCCGTGTTCGCCGATGTGGCGACTGCGGTCGACCGAGACCTGCGTACGGTGTTCCCGGTGGCCGCGGCACTGATCGCGCTGATCCTGATGGTGCTGCTGCGCAGCCTGGCGGCCCCGGTTGTGCTGATGCTCGCGGTCGGCCTGTGCTTCGCGGCGACGTTCGGCGCCTCCGCCCTGGTCTTCCAGCACATCGGCGGGGAGCCGGGCGTGAACTTCGTCCTGCCGTTGGTGCTGTTCCTGTTCGTCGTGGCGCTGGGCACCGACTACAACATCCTCATCAGCGACCGCCTGCGCGAGGAGATGGCGCGTGGGGGCCCGGCCCGCGCCGCCGTGTCCCGCGCTGTACGGCACACGGCGCCGGCCATCGCCACGGCCGGCGCGGTCCTCGCCGCCTCCTTCGGCAGCCTCGCGGTGAACGCCGAACCCTCCACCCGTCAGCTGGGCTTCGCCACGGCCCTGGGCATTCTGCTGTCCGCCTTCGTCCTGTCGCTCCTGCTGGTCCCGGCTGCCGCGGCACTGCTGGGCCGGGGAATGTGGTGGCCGGTGCGCGGAGCACGAGGCCGGCGGGACGAGACCTGACCCACGGCCCGGCGCCGAGCCGGGCCCCTCCGCTGCTCCACGAGGCGATCCGGAGAACGTGGCCCCGACACCGATGCCGCCCCGTTTCCGCCCGGGACGGTTCGAGCGGCCGTCGCGAGCCCGTGCCGGCGTCCCGTGGTGCGAACGGAAGCCAGCGCTGGCACGCGGACCTCAGCGGTCGCCGGCGTCCACACGGGTACGGTCGTCAGTCATCGTCCCCCCGGGTTCTCCGGCAGGAGCCTCCGCCTGACGTCACCCACGAGCGGCGCACGGTCGCCATCCGCGGATCACAGCCCCCGGCATCGGGCGCGCGGACGGGCCCCCACCGGCTGACCGGCAGCGACTCCCCCGACCCGATCGCGCCGCAGCCGGTTCAGCCCAGGAAGCTCAAGCGCACCTGGCGCTCCGGGTTGTCCTTGTTGGTGTCCACCAGGCAGATCGACTGCCAGGTGCCCAGTTCCAGACGTCCCGCGATCACCGGGAGCGTCACATGGGGTGGGACCAGGGCCGGGAGGACGTGGTCGCGGCCGTGGCCCGGGGAGCCGTGGCGGTGCTGCCAGCGGTCGTCGGCCGGGAGGAGGTGGTGGAGCGCCGTCAGGAGGTCGCTGTCGCTTCCCGCGCCCGTCTCGAGGATCGCCAGGCCGGCCGTGGCGTGGGGGACGAAGAGGTTCAGGAGGCCGTCGCTGCCCGGGGCCGTCTGCGTGAGGAAGTCCGTACAGGCCTTGGTGAGGTCGGTGACCGTCTCCGTGCCGCCGGTGGTGAGCGTGAGCACGCGGGTGGTGAAGGTGGACATGAGGCCATCCTGCCGGTCATGGGGCGGGATCGCGCCTCCACGCTCCGCCGGGCCTGTCGGGAAGAACCCCGGCCGCTCGCCGGTTGGTGGAATCGTGAACGATTTCGGGGTGGAGAGCAGCGGGCAGGGCGTCCGGGACGTCGACGTGGTCGTGATCGGCGCCGGGCAGGCGGGGCTCTCCGCCGCCTATCACCTGCGCCGCACGGGTCTCGTGCCCGATCGCGACTTCGTCGTCCTCGACCACGCCCCGCGCCCCGGCGGCGCGTGGCAGTTCCGCTGGCCCTCGCTCACGTACGGCAAGGTCCACGGGATGCACGCGCTGCCCGGGATGGAACTGACCGGCGCGGACGGGCGCCGGCCGTCGTCCGAGGTGATCGGCGAGTACTTCACGGCGTACGAGGAGCGTTTCGACCTGCGCGTCCACCGGCCGGTGGAGGTGAGCGCCGTCCGCGAGGGCGAGGGCGGGCGACTGCTGGTGGAGACCTCGGAGGGGACGTACGCGACCCGCGCCCTGATCAACGCGACCGGCACCTGGGACCGGCCCTTCTGGCCGCGCTACCAGGGCCAGGAGACCTTCCGGGGCCGTCAGCTGCACACCGCGGACTACCCCGGCCCCGAGGAGTTCGCCGGCCTGCGGGTGATCGTGGTCGGTGGCGGGGCCTCGGGTACGCAGCATCTGATGGAGATCGCCGAGGTCGCGGCCGGGACGACCTGGGTGACCCGGCGCGAGCCCGTCTACCGCGAGGGGCCGTTCGGCGAGATGCAGGGCCGCGCGGCGGTCGCGCTGGTCGAGGAGCGGGTACGGCGCGGGCTGCCGCCGCAGAGCGTCGTCTCCGTCACCGGGCTCCCGCTCACCGACGCGATCCGCGACGCACGGGAGCGCGGCGTCCTGGACCGCAACCCGATGTTCGACCGGATCACGCCGACCGGGGTGGCCTGGGCGGACGGCCGGACCGTCGACGCCGACGTGATCCTCTGGGCGACCGGCTTCCGCGCCGCCATCGACCACCTCGCGCCGCTCAGGCTCCGCGAGCCGGGTGGCGGCATCCGGGTGGAGGGCACGCGGGCGGTACGGGACGAGCGCGTCCACCTCGTGGGCTACGGGCCCTCGGCCTCGACGATCGGAGCCAACCGGGCCGGGCGCGCCGCCGTCGCCGAGATCCGGCGCCTCCTGGAACGGGAGCCCGTCGCGGCCCGGTAGCTCAACCCGGCCCAGCCGGGTGGACGGGTCGGCCGGTTCGGCCGGGCCGGCCAGGGCACGGGCGGCGGAAGTCCAGGTCAGCCTGTCGTGGCCGCGCGGCGGTTGGCGTTGAACTCCTCGACGTTCGCCTGGTGTTCGGCGTAGTCGGCGGTGAACCGGGTGTCCCCCGGCTTCACGGTCACGAAGTAGAGCCAGTCGCCCTTGGCGGGCTGGATCGCCGCCGCCATCGCCTGCTCGCCCGGGTTGCCGATCGGGGTCGGCGGCAGCCCGGGGCGCTCGTAGGTGTTGAACGGGCTGTCGATCTTGGTGTCGGCGTGGGTGGTGTCGACGGTGGAACGCCCCATGGCGTAGTTCAGCGTGGAGTCCATCTGGAGCGCCATGCCCTGGGCGAGCCGGTTGTAGACGACGCGGGCGACCTTGCCCATGTCCTCGCCGGTGTCGGCCTCCGCCTGCACGATGCTGGCGATGATCACCGTCTGGTGCACGCTCACCTTGTTGCGCTGGGCCCCGGCGGTGATGTGGTCGGCGCCGAAGCGTTTCCCCGCCGTCTGGACCATGTACCGGAGCAGGCTCTCCGGGGTCGTCGCGGCGGCCACCGGGTACGTCGCCGGGAAGAGATACCCCTCGGGGTTCCCCTGGGCGGCGGCGGGCAGCCCGAGGGCCGTGGCCGGGGCGTCCGCGACGTTGCGGGTGGTGCCTTCGGCGAGGCCCAGGGAGCGGTCGACCGCCGCGTACACCTGGCCCGCCCGCCAGCCTTCGGGGACGAGCAGGGTCCGCCGCTTCTCGGGTACGGGGACGGGCGGACGCCCGTCGTCGCCGAGCAGGAGCAGGGGGACGGCGATCGCCGCGGCCACGACGAGGGCCGCACCGCTCAGGAGCAGGGCGAGCCGGCCGCGGCGGGTGAGCCGGGAGCGGCGACGGTGTTCGGGCTGCCAGGACCGGTACGTCATGGGCGCACGCTAACCCGCGCCGCAGTCGAAACCGGGGAGCCCGCACATGCGGCGGCGCCGCCGGTCCCCTGGGACGGGGAACCGACGGCGCCGCTTTCCTGCCGGGCGTGAGGGTCAGACGAGCCAGCCCAGGAAGTGGAAGACGCCGGCGAGCAGGTTGGTGATGACGTTCATGGTGGTGCGTTCTCCTTGTGCAGGTACAGCGTGGGACGTCTGTACGACATCCGCGGGACAGTGCGCGGTGACGGTCTGCAGCCCGTCGCTTGCGCACCGTAATCATCTGCTGTCACACGGGAGTTGGGCAACGGAATCGGGAACGATCACACGTTCTGGGGAACAACCGATCCCGCGTTCGTGTGTTCGTCACGGCGCACGAGCGCTGCGTACCGGCCGTCGCGCGCGAGGAGTTCCTCGTGGGTGCCACGCTCGGCGATCCGGCCGGCCTCGAGGACCATGATCTGATCCGCGTCCCGGACGGTGGAGAGCCGGTGGGCGATGGTGATGGTGGTCCGTCCGGCGGAGAGGGCGTCTATCGCCTGCTGCACCGCGTGTTCGGTACGGGTGTCCAGCGCGCTGGTCGCCTCGTCGAGGATGAGCACCGGCGGGTCGCGCAGGATGGTCCGGGCGATGGCGAGGCGCTGCTTCTCGCCGCCCGAGAAGCGGTAGCCGCGCTCGCCGACGAGGGTGTCGTACCCCTCGGGCAGGCCGGCGATGTGGTCGTCGATCTGCGCGGCGCGGGCGGCGGCGCGGATCTCCTCGTCCGTGGCGTCGGGTTTGGCGAAGCGCAGGTTGTCGGCGACGGAGGCGTGGAAGAGGTACGTCTCCTGGGAGACCACGCCGACGGCCCGGGCGAGGCTGTCGAAGTCGAGGTCGCGGACGTCGACGCCGTCGATCAGGACCCTGCCGCCGGTCACGTCGTAGAGCCGGGGCACCAGATAGCTGAGCGTGGACTTGCCGGACCCGGTCGGTCCGACGACGGCGAGGCTCCCGCCGGCCGGGACGGTCAGGTCGATGGAGTCGAGCGTCGGACGGCCGGGACCCTCGGGGTCGTAGCGGAAGTCGACGTTCTCGAACGTCACCTCGCCGCTGATCTTCTCCAGGCGGACCGGGTCCGCGGGCTCGGTGATGTCGACGGGGAGGTCGAGATACTCGAAGATCCGCTGGAAGAGGGCGAGGGAGGTCTGCATCTGGACGCCGGTGGACAGCAGGCTCACGGCCGGCCGGAACAGGCCCTGCTGGAGCGAGACGAAGGCGACGAGGGTGCCCAGCGAGATGGCCGGGCCTCCGGCCTGGAGGGCGAAGCCCGCGGCCCAGTAGATCAGCGCGGGCATGGCGGCCATGACGATGCCTATCGTCGACATCCGCCAGCGTCCGGCCATGGAGGAGCGTACTTCGAGGTCGACGAGACGCTCGGACTCCTCGGCGAAGGACTTGGTCAGCGAGTCGGAGCGGCCCATGGTGCGGCCGAGCAGGATGCCGCTGACGGAGAGCGACTCGGTGACGGTCGCGGCCATGACGGCCATCTGCTTCTGCCGCTGCGTGGTGATCTTCTTACGCTCGCGGCCGACGCGGCGGCTGATCCATACGAAGAGCGGCAGCAGGAGCAGCGAGACGACGGTGAGCCGCCAGTCGAGCGCGAGCATCGCCACGACGGTGGCGACCACGGCGGTGAGGTTCGAGACGAGGGAGGTGGCGGTCGAGGTGACCGTCGCCTGCATGCCGCCGATGTCGTTGGCGATCCGGGACTGGACCTCGCCCGTGCGCGTCCGGGTGAAGAAGGCGAGCGGCATCCGCTGCAGCTGGGCGTAGACCGCGGTCCGCAGATCATGCATGACCCGCTGGCCGACGGTGGTGGAGATGAGGGTCTGGAGCACGCCGAAGACGCTCGTCATGACGGCGGTGACGATCATGCCGAGGGCGAGCAGGCTCAGCAGCCCTGTACGGCCCTGCGGGATCGCGGTGTCCAGGATCTCCTTGAGAAGGAACGGCGACGCCACCGTCACCAGGGACGAGGCGCCGACGAGCAGGCCGACGACGGCGAGCCGGCCGCGATAGGGCCGGAAGAGCCGCAGGATGCGCCGCGTCTGGGCGGGCTCCTTCGGCTGCGCGGGATCGCGCGGTGGGGGTGTCCATTCGGACTCTTCATGGTGACGCATGGGCTCCTACGAGGGGTGTGAGCAGTCAAGTCGATCAGAGCATAGCTCACTGTTACCTATACTCACAATGAACAAGGTCCTGATATCGTCTCCCCCATGAACACGCCCGACGCCGACGGCCTTCTCGCCGAGCAGCTGCTGCGCCTCACCCGACGGCTGCAGCGCAGCCAGAAGCGGCTGCTCGAGCCGGTCGGGATCACCCCCGCGCAGTCCCGGCTGCTGCGCACGGTCGCGCACTACGAGCACCCGCCCCGGATGGCCGATCTCGCCGAGCGCCTGGAGGTCGTCCCCCGCGCGGTCACGAGTCTCGTGGACGGTCTGGAGGCCGCCGGACGGGTCCGCCGCGTCCCGGATCCGACGAACCGACGGGTGGTCAGGATCGAGCTCACGGACGACGGACGCGAGACGCTCCGCGCGTTGCGGAGCGCGCGCAGGGCCGCCGCAGAGGACATCCTTGCTCCATTGACCGTCGATCAGCGCGAGGTGCTCGGAGGTCTGCTGTCCGCTCTGGTCGACCACGTACCGGAGCGCCGCTGCTGACCGCGCGGGCACCGGGGCGCCGAGGGGAGCCGTGACATGCCACTGCTGGAGCCGAACCCACGGGCCCTGCGCGCCGGTACGAAGCGGACTCCTGCCCCCGACCGCGTCCCCGCGCTGCAGTCCCGGGGGACGCCGCGCCTGCTGCGGGAGGAGCTGGTCGCGCTCCTCGGCCCCGAGAAGGTCCTCTCGAAGATCTCCGATCTGGTGCGGTACGCCTCCGACGCGAGCCCCTACCGCTTCGTGCCGCAGGTCGTGGTGGTCGCCCAGGACATCGACGACATCTCCGCCGTCCTCTCCTTCGCCCACGGCAAGGGCCGCGAGGTCGTCTTCCGGGCGGCGGGGACGAGCCTGAACGGGCAGGCGCAGGGGGAGGACATCCTCGTCGACGTACGCCGCCACTGGGCGGGGGTCGAGGTCCTCGACGACGGCGCACGCGCCCGGATCCGCCCCGGCACCACGGTCGCCCGCGCCAACGCCGCCCTCGCCCGTCACGGCCGGATCCTCGGGCCCGACCCCGCGAGCGCCGTCGCCTGCACCATCGGCGGGGTCGTCGCCAACAACGCCTCGGGCATGACGGCCGGGACGACCAGGAACTCGTACCGCACGGTCGCCTCCCTCACGTTCGTGCTGCCGAGCGGCACCGTCGTCGACACCGGCGACCCGAACGCCGACGAGGAGCTCGCGCGCGCCGATCCCCGGCTGTGCACCGGGCTGATGGCGCTGAAGGCGGAGATCGAGGCCGATCCGGAACTGGTCGCCCGGATCCGCGCCAAGTACGCCATCAAGAACACCAACGGCTACCGCCTGGACGCCTTCCTCGACGGTGACACGCCGGTGCGGATCCTGCGCGGACTGATGGTCGGCTCGGAGGGGACGTTCGGCTTCATCTCGGAGGTCGTCTTCGACACGCTGCCGCTGGAGCGGCACGTCTCCACGGCGCTGCTGTTCTTCCCCTCGCTGCCCGCCGCGGCCGCCGCCGTGCCGCGTTTCAACGAGGCGGGAGCCGTCGCGGTCGAGCTGATGGACGGCAACACGCTGCGCGCCTCGGTCCGCGTCTCCGGGGTCCCCGCCGACTGGGCGGAGCTGCCCGGTCGGACGGCGGCGCTGCTCGTGGAGTTCCGCGCCGCGGACCCCGCCGCGCAGGAGGCGTACGAGCGGGCGGCCGCCGAGGTCCTGGCGGGGCTCGAACTCGTCGCGCCGGTCGCCTCGGTGGAGAACGCGTTCACCCGCGACCCGGGCACGATCGCCGGGTACTGGAAGGCCCGCAAGGCGTTCGTGACGGCGGTGGGCGGCTCGCGCCCGTCCGGTACGACGCTGATCACCGAGGACTTCGCCGTGCCGCCGGACCGGCTCGCCGAGGCCTGCGCCGACCTGCTCGACCTGCAGTCGCGGCACGGATTCGACGCGGCCGTGGCCGGTCACGCCGCACACGGCAACCTGCACTTCCTGCTGGCCTTCGACGCCGGCGACCCGCAGGACGTGGCGCGGTACGCCGCGTTCATGGACGAGTTCTGCAAACTGACGGTGGAGAGGTACGACGGCTCGCTCAAGGCCGAGCACGCCACCGGACGCAACATCGCCCCCTTCCTGGAGCTGGAGTGGGGCACGACGGCGACGGAACTGATGTGGCGGACCAAGGAGGTCATCGACCCCGACGGGGTGCTCGCGCCACGGATCGTCCTGGACCGCGATCCGCAGGCCCATCTCCGCGGTCTCAAGACGATCCCGAGGGTGGAGTCGATCGCCGACCCGTGCATCGAGTGCGGCTTCTGCGAACCGACCTGCCCCAGTCAGGACCTGACGACGACTCCGCGCCAGCGCATCGTCCTGCGCCGGGAGATGATGCGGCAGAGCGACGGATCCGCGGTGGAGGCGAGCCTGCTGGACGCCTACGGCTACGACGCCGTGGACACCTGCGCCGGCGACTCCACCTGCAAGCTGGCCTGCCCGGTCGGGATCGACACCGGCGCGCTGATGAAGGAGTTCCGCCATCAGCGGCACTCGCCGCGCGAGGAGCGGATCGCGGCCCTCGCGGCCCGGAACTTCCGTGCCGTGGAGGCGTCGGCCCGCCTCGCCGTCGCGGCGGCCGACCGGATCGGCGACCGCGTCCTGGGTGCGGTGACAGGAGCGGCGCGCAGGGCGGTGCGGCCCGATCTCGTACCGGAGTGGGTGCCGGAGATCCCGGGCGCGGCGGCCCGCCGTCTTCCCCGTACGCACCGCCCGGCGGCGGTGGCCGTCTACTACCCGGCCTGTGTGAACCGGATCTTCGGCGCGCCCAAGGGTGTGCGGGGGCCGTCGCTCCCCGATGCCGTGGTGGCTCTCTCCGGCCGGGCGGGCCGGCCGGTGTGGGTCCCGGACGACGTGGCCGGCACGTGCTGCGCCACGATCTGGCACTCGAAGGGGTACGAACGCGGCAACGAGGTGATGGCCAACCGGATCGTCGAGGCGGCCTGGGGCTGGACGGCGGGCGGGCGGCTGCCCCTGGTGGTGGACGCGTCCTCCTGCACGCTCGGGATCGCGCACGAGGTGGTGCCCTATCTCACCGATGAGAACCGGGAGTTGCACGCTGGACTGACGGTCGTCGACTCGCTCGTGTGGGCGGCGGACGAGCTGCTGCCCCGGCTCGAGGTGCGTCGCACAGTGGGCTCCGCCGTGGTGCATCCGACCTGCTCCATGCGGCATCTGGGGGACGAGGAGCACTTGACGGCGCTGGCGCGGGCCTGCGCCGAGGAGGTCGTCGTACCCGCCGACGCGGGCTGCTGCGCCTTCGCGGGAGACCGCGGCATGCTCCATCCGGAGCTGACGGATTCGGCCACCGCGCGCGAGGCCGCGGAGGTGACGGCGCGTCCGTTCGACGTCCATCTGTCGGCCAATCGGATGTGCGAGATCGGCATGGAGCGGGCGACGGGCCGGAGCTACCAGTCGGTGCTCCTGGCGCTGGAGCGGGCGACACGGCCTGCGTGACGCGATTCTGACGCTCCGTCCGGCCTGACGAGGGTCCCTTACCCCATGTGGGTGAGGGACCCTCGTCGTCCGCATGGTCCGGCGATCCGGAATGGAAGAGTCCAACTACCCGTCACAAGAATCCAATCCGCGCCCTTGCGCACTACCAGCTTCATTGTCAGGGTCCTCAGCGGGATTCATGAGCCAGCCGTGCACACAGCTACTGGAGGTTCCATGAACGACAACGCACCGCAGCCCCCCAGCCGCCGCTCCGTCCTGCGGACCACGGCCGGGGTCGCGGGGGCGGGCATCGGCCTCGGCGCCCTCGGCGCCGGCAACGCCGAAGCCGCCTCCTCCGAGGGGGCCGCGGCCGCCGCGGCGGCCGCCCGGGCCCCGCGGCGCAGAGGTGCCACCATGGCCGGTGTCCCCTTCGGGCGGCGCTCCACGGTCCGGGTCGGCATCGTCGGCCTCGGCAACCGGGGCGGCAGCATGATCGACCTCTTCCTCGCCCTTCCCTGGGTGCGGGTGGTCGCGATCTGCGACCCGGTCAAGGACAAGACGGAGCGCGCCGCCGCCAAGGTCGTCGCCGCCGGACAGCCCTCCCCCGCCGTGTACACGAAGGGCGAGGAGGACTACGAGAACCTCTGCAAGCGCTCGGACCTCGACTTCGTCTACGTGGCGACGCCCTGGGACCTCCACTTCGCGATGGCGCGGGCGGCGATGCTGAACGGCAAGCACGTCGGCGTGGAGTGTCCGGTCGCGATGACCATCGACGACCTGTGGGAGCTGGTCGACCTCTCCGAGCAGACCCGCCGCCACTGCATGCAGCTCGAGAACTGCTGCTACGGCCGCAACGAGATGCGGGTTCTGCGGATGGCCCACGCGGGCAGGTTCGGGGACCTGCTGCACGGGGCGGGGGCGTACAACCACGACCTGCGGGAACTGATGTTCTCGCCGACGTACTACGAGGGTCCCTGGCGCCGGATCTGGCACACCAGGCTGCGTGGCGACCTCTACCCGAATCACGGCTTCGGCCCGGTCGCCAACTACATGGACGTCAACCGGGGCGACAGCGTGGTGAGCATCAGCAGCTTCGGCACCCCGGCGCTGGGCCTCGCCCAGTACCGGGCGGAGCACATGCCTCCGGGCGACCCGAGCTGGAAGGAGACCTACATCGAGAGCGACCGGACGATCAGTCTGGTCCAGACGGCGAAGGGGCGCGTGATCCGGCTGGAGCACGACGTCTCCACCCCGCACCCCTACAGCAGGATCAACAGCCTGGGCGGCACCCGGGGCGTGTTCGAGGACTACCCGGCCCGGATCTATCTGGAGCCGGACCACCAGGGACACCAGTGGGGCGACTTCGACGACTACGCCACGGAGTTCGACCACTGGCTCTGGAAGGAGCACGCCAATCCCCCCGGCGGGCACGGCGGGATGGACTACATCATGATCTACCGGCTGATGCAGACCATGCAGCTCGGCCTCGTCCCCGACTTCGACGTCTACGACGCGGCGGTGTGGACGGCGCCGGTGCCGCTGAGCCACGCCTCGATCAAGGCGAAGGGCGCGCCCCAGCCGATCCCGGACTTCACCCGTGGCGAGTGGAAGAAGTCCCGGTCCGGCGTGGACTCGGTCCGTCCGGCCTAGACCGGACGGACCACCGCGGACCGGCTCAGCAGCGCAGCCTGTCCTCCGTGACCGTGCCCTGTGCCGTCTTCACGCTGCGGTCGTAGCAGCCGTCCGAGCCGTGGAGCCGGTAGCGGTCGGACGTCGTCCCGACCGCGTGCCGCTGATCGCGCGGAACGCCGGTGGTGTATGTGGCATCACCGGCGTACGTGTGGTCCAGGCGCGACCACGAGAGCCGCTTGCCGCCCCGTACGAGCTCGGTCCGGGCGCGGTCACCGAGCGTCAGCACGGTCCGCAGGCGGTCGCCCGCGCCGACCGTCGTCTCGCCGTCCATCGTGTACGTGCGGTGGGTGCGGGTGCTCGCGCGGCCGACGGTCACGGTCTCGTCGTCGGTCCACCGCGCGGTGAGCGCGTCCGGGTTCTCGCCGTCGGCCCAGCGGTGCACGGAGGTGTGCGCCAGGGTCCGTGCGACGGTGGTGTCGACGCGGCCGTGCGAGGTGTTCAGATGGCCGGCGACGGTGAGGCCGTGGCCGCCCTCGGTGTCGAGCCTGTGCGGCGAACCCGGCGTGTGCACGGAGGAGTTGCGCGGCGCGCTCTCCTCGTACCGGTCGACCCCTCCGGTGACCACGGCGCGGCCCTCGTCCTGCCAGAGCAGGATGTTGGCCGGGGTGCTCCAGCCGGTCTGCCCCGCGGGGACACCCGCCACCGACACCTCGACCCGGTGGGCACGGCCGTCGTTCAGGATGCCCGCGAAGGGGGTCAGGTCGTAGACGACCGGCGGGACGTCGAAGGCGCGCGGGCCGGGCGAGACGTACCAGAGGAAGGGGTTGGACCAGCCCCCGGTCCACACGGTCGGGAAGGGGGCGGCGATGCCCGCCGTCCGTCCGTCGACGGAGATCCGGACCTCGCGGTACGGACCGTCGGTCGCCTTGCAGGAGTACGGCGCCGCGTCGGGCACGGTCAGGTACCAGTACTCCTCGCAACCGCCGCCGGAGCCCGTCGCGTACACCTCGGCCAGGATGCGTTCGGTGTTGCGCGGGGTGGTCAGGCTCGTCGAGTCGAGCGGTATCACCCGGTCGGGCGTGTCGGCTGCGGGCTTCACCGCGCCCCGGGCGGTGTGGAAGGTGAGCGTGACCCGGACGTCGATGACGCCGGTGTAGGTCTCGTTCACGACATTGCCGATGAGCATCTCGACGGCCTGCGGGCGGGCGAGGGTGTCGCGGTAGCGGGTGACGTCCTTCTCCACCGACCAGCGGATTCCGTCGGGCGAGGGCTGGGGCGTGGAGGTGCGGAGGATCTCCACGCCGCCGACGGAGACATGACCGAGCCGGTCGTACTGACGCCCCTTCACCTCTCCTTCGAGGCGGAGGACGACCTTGCTCCAGCGGGTGCCGCACTCCTTCGGGGGTGCGTAACTCCCCTGGTACGGCGTGAAATCGCGGAACCGGGCCGCGGCGAGCAGGACCTCGCACGACCGTGTGGGCGGCGTGGCCACCGGCGGTGCGGCGGTCAGCGGGTCGTGCCAGTCACTGCCGAACTCGGCGGGGGGCGGGTCGGCCGGGGCCGCCGCGAACCGCTCGGCGGGAGAGAGTCCGGCGGCCGGGTGGGCCGTGAGCAGGGCGCCGGCGGTCAGGACGAGCCCACCGATCATGCTCATGATCTTCTGATGTCTCATGGGTCGTGAGTGAAGCGCGGGGCGCCGGGCCGGTCCAGAGGGGGTCGTGCGACCTTGGCGCGTTCTGTGCGCCTCTGCGAATAAATCGATTGCAGTCGGCCGTCCCGCGGCGCGAACCTTGCACGGTTTGCGCCACTGGAGCGAAGAGACCGGAAGCCCTGGGACGACATGAAGATTCGCGACCTACCGTATGCCGATCCAGGGGTTCCCGATGTCCGCTCGGGCTCCCGGTTCCTCCTCTGGCTCGGCCGCAACCAACTCGGCGGGCAGGTCGGCTCCCTGCTGTGGGGACTGGTGCTGCAGCTCAGCATCGCCGGTCTGTCGCTCGCGGTCGGACTCGCCGTCCAGGCAGTCGTGGACCGCGACGGCGGGCGGCTCGCGCTCGCGGGCGGCCTGCTCGCCCTGCTCGGCGCCGGCATCGCGGTCGGCGACATGATGCTGCACCGCACCGCCGTCACCAACTGGATCACCGCTGCCGCGCGCGTCCAGCAACTGCTCTCCCGCAAGACCGCCGAGCTGGGCTCCGTCCTGACCCGGCGGGTCGCGGCGGGCGAGGTCGTGGCCGTCTCCACCGGAGACGTCGAGAAGATCGGCTGGTTCGTCGAGGCGCTGTCCCGGTTCGCCGCGGCCGCGGTGACGATGGTCGTGGTCTGCGTGGGCCTCGTCGTCTACCAGCCGGCCCTCGGCGTGGTGGTGGCGGTGGGCCTGCCGGTCCTCGCGCTGGCCGTCCTGCCGCTGCTCCCCCGCGCCACCCGCAGGGCCGACGCCCAGCGGGAGAAGGCGGGCCGGGCCACCGAGCTGGCCTCGGACACCGTCGCCGGACTGCGCGTGCTGCGCGGCATCGGCGGCGAGGAGCTGTTCCTCGCCCGCTACCGGGCCGCCTCGCAGGAGGTCCGGCACGCCGCCGTCCGCAGTGCCCGGATGTGGGCGCTGATCGCGGCCGTGCAGGTCCTCCTGCCGGGTCTGCTCCTCGTGGGCGTGCTCGCGTACGGTGCTCGGCTCGCGCTCGAAGGGCGGATCGCGGTCGGCGAACTGGTCACCGTCTACAGCGCGGTGGCGCTGATGCTGCATCCTCTGCGCCACGTGGAGGAGATCGCCATGGCGTACTCCTTCTCCCGGCCCTCCGCCAAGCGCGCGGCCCGGGTGCTCTCGCTGGCCCGTACCACCACCACGACGGCGGACGATCACGGCACGGCCGAGGGCGATCTGTACGACCCCATGACCGGGCTCCTCGCCCCCGCCGGCCTCCTCACCGCGGTCGTCTGCGGCGACCCGGACGCGGCCGGCAGGCTCGCGGACCGGCTCGGCGGCCACCCCACCGAGGCGGGCGAGGGCCACACCTCGGTCCTCCTCGGCGGAGTGCCGCTGGACGAGCTGGAGCTGGACGCGGCCCGGACCGCCGTGCTGGTCCAGGACAAGGACCCGGTCCTGCTCTCCGGCACGCTCCACGAGCTGCTCGACGTGCCCTCCTCGGGCACGGTCCGGCCCGAGGACGCCCTCGCCGCGGCCCAGTGCGGAGACGTGCTCGACGCGCTCACGCAGGCGTCCGTCGACAGCGGGGGCGACCCGATGAGGACCCGGATCACCGAGCGCGGCCGCTCGCTCTCCGGGGGCCAGCGCCAGCGGCTGGCGCTGGCCCGCTCCCTGGTCACCGACCCGGAGGTGCTGGTCCTCGACGAGCCGACCTCGGCGGTCGACTCCCACACCGAGGCGCGTGTCGCCGCGGGTGTGCGGGCGCTGCGCGAGGGCCGTACGACGGTCGTCCTGGCCTCCTCGCCGCTGCTCCTCGACCGCGCCGACCGGGTGGCGCTCGTCCACGACGGCGAGGTGGTGGCCGTGGGAACGCACCGCGACCTGCTCCGTACCGAACCGCGCTACCGGGCCGTCGTCACCCGCGACACCGACGACGAGCGGAGCGTGGACGCGGGACCGCACGAAGCGAAGCTCGAAGCAGAGCTGGAAGGAGAGTCGGCATGACCGGCCTGGCACCACCCGCCTACGACCCGGGTGCCCCGACGTCGGCGACGACCCTGCCCGTGGGCACGGCCGCGACCGTCCGCGGCTACGTACGCGACCTGCTGACGCGTCACCGCGGGGCGTTCGGGCTGCTCGTCGGCGTCAACGCGGTCGCGGTGACGGCCTCGATGGTGGGTCCGTACCTGCTCGGCTCGCTCGTCGAGCGCCTCTCCGAGGGCGCGCGCGACCTCCATCTGGAGCGCACCGTCGCGCTGTTCGCGCTCGCCCTCGTCGTCCAGACCCTGTTCGTACGGATGGTGCGGCTGCACGGCGCGATGCTGGGCGAGGAGATGCTGGCCGATCTGCGCGAGGACTTCCTCGTCCGGTCGGTCGGGCTGCCGCCGGGAGTCCTCGAACGGGCCGGGACCGGCGACCTGCTGTCGCGTATCACCACGGACATCGACCGGCTGGCCAACGCGATGCGCGAGGCCGTGCCGCAGCTCGCCATCGGCGTGGTCTGGGCGGTTCTGCTGATCGGCGGGCTCGCCGCGACCGCGCCGCCGCTCGCGCTCTCCCTGCTGATCGCCGCACCGCTGCTGATCGCCGGCTGCCGGTGGTACTTCAGGCGGGCCCCCTCGGCGTACCGCTCCGAGGCGGCGGGCTACGCGGCGGTCGCCTCCGCGCTCGCCGAGACCGTCGACGCGGGCCGCACCGTGGAGGCGCACCGCCTCGGCGCCCGCCGGGTCGCGCTCTCCGACCGGCGCATCCGGGAGTGGACGGCGTGGGAACGCTACACACTGGTCCTGCGCTCGGTCCTCTTCCCGGTCATCAACCTCACCCACACGCTGGTGCTCGCGGGTGTCCTGATGCTGGGCGGCGTGTTCGTCCTGCGCGGCTGGATCGACGTGGGCCAGCTGACCACGGGCGCGCTGCTCGCCCAGATGCTGGTCGAGCCGGTCGGGATCATCCTGCGCTGGTACGACGAGCTGCAGGTCGCCCAGGTGTCACTGGCCCGGCTCGTCGGCGTCCGTGACATCGAGCCGGACGCCGGCGACGGGGCGCTGCGCCCCGAGGGCCGGGACGTCCGGGCGGACGAGGTGCGCTTCGGTTACCGCGAGGGCGTCGACGTGCTGCACCGGGTGTCGATGGACGTCGCCCCGGGCACCCGGCTCGCCCTCGTCGGCCCCTCCGGCGCGGGCAAGTCGACGCTCGGCCGGCTGCTCGCGGGGATCTACGCACCGCGGACCGGTTCGGTCACGCTCGGCGCTGCCGAGCTGGCGAAGATGCCCGCCGAGCGCGTCCGGGAGCATGTGGCGCTGGTCAACCAGGAGCACCACGTCTTCGTCGGGTCGCTCCGCGACAACCTGCGGCTCGCGCGGACGGGCGCGGAGGACGCCGAGCTGTGGGCGGCGCTCGGCGCGGTCGACGCGGACGGCTGGGCACGGGGGCTCGACAAGGGCCTCGACACCGAGGTGGGCTCGGGCGGACTCGCGCTCACCCCGGCCCAGGCCCAGCAGATCGCCCTCGCCCGGCTGGTCCTCGCGGACCCGCACACCCTGGTCCTGGACGAGGCGACCTCGCTCCTGGACCCGCGGGCGGCCCGCCATCTGGAACGCTCGCTCGCCCGGGTCCTGGACGGCCGCACGGTCGTCGCGATCGCCCACCGTCTGCACACCGCGCACGACGCGGACGTGATCGCGGTGGTCGAGGAGGGCCGCATCAGCGAGCTGGGCAGCCACGACGAACTGGTGGCGGCGGACGGTGCGTACGCGGCCCTCTGGCGGTCGTGGCACGGCTGACAACGCGGTGGGCCCGCCCCTGAGGGGGCGGGCCCACCGTCGTACGCTTGTCAGAGGTAGCCGAGCGCCGAGGCCCCGCCCACACCGCCGAGCAGCATGAAGGCCGGCATGAGCACCTTCAGCTCCACCCAGCTGCCGGCGCGGAACCGCATCCCCTTCGGCGGCCCGACCGGGTACCAGCGCTTGCGGCCCACCGGGATCGGCCACAGGATCGGGCAGCCCGAGACCGTCAGGGCGTCGCCGATGTCGTGCACCAGGGCGCCCAGGACGATGGGCAGGCCCAGCCAGAGGTATTCCTGCCCGGGGGCGGTGAAGAGCCAGTCCGCGCCGTTGCCCGGCTGGTCGAGGACGCCCGCGAGGATCCAGGCGCTGGTGGCGCCGAGCAGCCAGACCAGGACGTCGCTGGACATCCGGGCCGCCCGCCACAGCAGGCCTTCCACGGCGAGGACGAGGTGGACGAAGAGGATCGCGAGGACGGCCCAGCGGCCGCCGGTGATCGCCAGGACCGAGGCTCCGGCGCCGATGAGGACCGCCCAGAGCCAGGTGTGGGTGAGCGTCCGGTGGCCGCCCGACCGGCGGGGGTCGGCGGTGGAGCGGGTGGCCTTGTAGACGGCGTACGAGAGCTTGTCGACGATCTCGCACAGGCCCTTGGAAATCGGACCGAAGGCCCGCGAGATGGTCGCGGACTTGTGATCGAGGTCGGGGGCGAGCGCCGCGCCCGCGCAGATGAGCGCTCCGACCACGACGACCGGCCACGGCATCGGGTGGCCCGCTGCGGCCGCCGCCGCTCCGACGCCCAGCCAGGCCGCCGCTCCGGACAGCGAGTGCGCCGGTCCCATCATGCTTGTCCCCGCCCCATTCCTCCGGTGCCGGCGCTCAGTTGACGGCCGGTCGACGCGACAGCGTATCGTCCGTGATCTTCGCCCCGACGGCCGGTTCCCTCATCCGGGCGGAATCCAGGCAAGATGGGGGCGTGACCCTTATCGATCAGCTGCCGCCGAACGCCGACCCCGACGCCCTCTTCGAGGCTTTCTCCTCATGGGCGGAGGACCGGGGCATCACGCTCTACCCGGCCCAGGAGGAGGCGCTGATCGAGGTGGTCTCCGGAGCGAACGTGATCTTGTCGACCCCCACCGGGTCGGGAAAGTCCCTGGTCGCGGCGGGGGCGCACTTCGCGGCCCTGGCCAATGACCAGGTGACCTTCTACACCGCGCCGATCAAGGCCCTGGTGTCGGAGAAGTTCTTCGACCTGTGCAAGCTCTTCGGCACCGAGAACGTCGGCATGCTGACCGGCGACGCCTCGGTGAACGCCGACGCGCCCATCATCTGCTGCACGGCGGAGGTGCTGGCCTCGATCGCGCTGCGCGACGGCAAGTACGCCGACATCGGCCAGGTCGTGATGGACGAGTTCCACTTCTACGCGGAGCCGGACCGCGGCTGGGCCTGGCAGATCCCGCTCCTGGAACTGCCGCAGGCACAGTTCGTCCTCATGTCGGCGACGCTCGGCGACGTGTCGATGTTCGAGAAGGACCTCACCCGGCGCACGGGCCGCCCGACCTCGGTGGTCCGCTCGGCGACCCGGCCGGTGCCGCTGTCGTACGAGTACCGGCTCACGCCGATCACGGACACGCTGACCGAGCTCCTGGAGACCAGGCAGGCTCCCGTCTACATCGTCCACTTCACCCAGGCGCAGGCCGTCGAACGCGCACAGTCGCTGATGAGCATCAACATGTGCTCGCGCGAGGAGAAGGACAAGATCGCCGAGCTGATCGGCAACTTCCGCTTCACCACCAAGTTCGGCCAGAACCTCTCGCGTTACGTGCGCCACGGCATCGGTGTGCACCACGCCGGCATGCTGCCGAAGTACCGGCGCCTGGTGGAGAAGCTGGCGCAGGCCGGTCTGCTGAAGGTGATCTGCGGGACGGACACGCTCGGCGTCGGCGTCAACGTGCCGATCCGTACGGTGCTGTTCACGGCGCTGACCAAGTACGACGGAAACCGGGTGCGCACGCTCCGCGCGCGCGAGTTCCACCAGATCGCGGGCCGGGCCGGCCGGGCCGGCTTCGACACGGCCGGTTTCGTGGTGGCACAGGCCCCCGAGCACGTCATCGAGAACGAGAAGGCGCTCGCCAAGGCGGGCGACGACCCGAAGAAGCGCCGCAAGGTGGTGCGCAAGAAGGCTCCGGAGGGCTTCGTCGCCTGGAGCGACACCACCTTCGAGAAGCTGATCGCCGCCGAGCCCGAGCCGCTGACCTCGCGCTTCAAGGTCACCAACATCATGCTGCTCTCGGTGATCGCCCGGCCGGGCAACGCCTTCGAGGCGATGCGCAAGCTCCTGGAGGACAACCACGAGCCCCGCAAGGCCCAGCTGCGGCACATCCGCCGGGCCATCGCCATCTACCGCTCGCTGCTCGACGGCGGTGTGGTGGAGCAGCTGGACACCCCGGACGCCGAGGGCCGCACGATCCGGCTGACGGTCGACCTCCAGCAGGACTTCGCGCTGAACCAGCCGCTGTCGACGTTCGCGCTCGCCGCGTTCGACCTGCTCGACCCCGAATCCCCTTCGTACGCACTGGACATGGTCTCGGTCGTCGAGTCGACGCTCGACGACCCCCGCCAGATCCTGGCCGCCATGCAGAACAAGGCGCGCGGCGAGGCCGTCGGGCGGATGAAGGCCGACGGCGTCGAGTACGAGGAGCGCATGGAGCGGCTCCAGGAGATCTCGTACCCGAAGCCGCTGGAGGAGCTGCTCTGGCACGCGTACAACGTGTACCGGAAGTCCCACCCGTGGGTGGGCGACCACCCGGTCTCGCCGAAGTCCGTCATCCGTGACATGTACGAACGGGCGCTGTCCTTCACGGAGTTCACGTCCTGGTACGAGCTGGCGCGGACCGAGGGCATCGTGCTCCGCTACCTGGCGAGCGCGTACAAGGCGCTGGACCACACGATCCCGGACGACCTGAAGACCGAGGACCTGCAGGATCTGATCGAGTGGCTGGGCGAGATGGTGCGCCAGGTGGACTCCTCGCTCCTCGACGAGTGGGAGCAGCTGGCCAACCCCGAGGTCCAGACGGCCGAGGAGGCGCAGGAGAAGGCCGACCAGGTCAAGCCGGTCACCTCGAACGCCCGCGCCTTCCGGGTCCTGGTCCGCAACGCGATGTTCCGCCGTGTGGAGCTCGCGGCCCTGGACAACGTGGACGCGCTGGGCGAGCTGGACGCCGAGTCGGGCTGGGACGCGGACGCGTGGGGCGAGGCGATGGACGCGTACTGGGACGAGTACGAGGACCTCGGCACCGGCCCCGACGCGCGCGGACCGAAGCTGCTGAGCATCGAGGAGGACCCGGCGCACGGCCTGTGGCGCGTCCGGCAGACCTTCGCCGACCCGAACGGCGACCATGACTGGGGCATCAGCGCGGAGGTGGATCTCGCGGCCTCCGACGAGGAGGGCCGGGCGGTCGTCCGCGTGACGTCCGTGGGACAGCTCTGACGGCTCTGAGGACTGACGGTTCTAAGGAGAAGAAGACGGTGACCAATCCCGCCGAGAGCCTCGTCGGCCTGCTCGATCTGGAGCGGATCGAGGACGACATCTTCCGCGGCCAGAGCCCGCAGGAGTCGCTGCAACGGGTCTTCGGCGGGCAGGTCGCCGGACAGGCGCTGGTGGCCGCCGGGCGCACCACGGAGGGCGACCGGCCGGTGCACTCGCTGCACTCCTACTTCCTGCGCCCGGGACGCCCGGGCGTCCCGATCGTCTACCAGGTGGAGCGGGTACGGGACGGGCGTTCCTTCACCACCCGCCGGGTCACCGCGATCCAGCAGGGCCGGACGATCTTCAACCTGACCGCCTCCTTCCACCTCCCGGAGGAGGCCGGGTTCGAGCACCAGCTGCCGCCGCGCCACATGACGGACCCGGAGACCCTTCCGCGGCTCGCGGACGAGATCCGCGACCACCTGGGCACCCTTCCGGAGGCTCTGGAGCGGATGGCCCGCCGCCAGCCGTTCGACATCCGCTACGTGGACCGGCTGCGCTGGACGAAGGACGAGGTCAAGGACGCGGACCCGCGCAGCGCGGTCTGGATGCGCGCGGTGGGCCCGCTCGGCGACGATCCGCTCGTCCACACCTGCGCGCTGACGTACGCCTCGGACATGACGCTCCTGGACGCGGTCCGGATCCCGGTCGAGCCGCTCTGGGGCCCGCGGGGCTTCGACATGGCGTCCCTGGACCACGCGATGTGGTTCCACCGCCCCTTCCGAGCGGACGAGTGGTTCCTCTACGACCAGGAGTCCCCCATCGCGACGGGCGGCCGGGGTCTGGCCCGCGGCCGCATCTACGACCGTGAGGGCAGGCTGCTGGTCTCGGTGGTCCAGGAGGGACTGTTCCGGAAGCTGTAGCGCGGGATCGTAGGGTGAAGGGACACGCCCGGTCTCGACGAGGAGCTTCCATGAGCCTGTACGACATTCCCCTGCGCACCCTGTCCGGCGAGCCGATCTCGCTGGCCGACTACCGGGATCGGGCCGTCCTGGTCGTCAACGTGGCCTCCCAGTGCGGTCTGACGCCGCAGTACGCGGGGCTTGAGAGGCTGCAGAAGGAGTACGGGGACCGTGGATTCACCGTGCTCGGTGTGCCGTGCAACCAGTTCCTCGGGCAGGAGCCTGGGAGCGCGGAGGAGATCCAGACCTTCTGCTCCACGTCGTACGGCGTGACGTTCCCGCTCCTGGAGAAGACGGACGTGAACGGCGACGCCCGTCACCCCCTCTACGCGGAGCTGACGCGGACCGCGGACGCGGAGGGCGAGGCCGGGGACGTGCAGTGGAACTTCGAGAAGTTCCTGGTCGGCCGGGACGGGCAGGTCACGCGCTTCCGTCCGCGCACCGAGCCGGAGGCCCCGGAGGTCGTCGCGGCCATCGAGGCGGTCCTGCCCGCCTGAGCCGGCGCGGCCGGTCGAGCCGCACGGTGTCGATCATGTAATCTTTGCGGCTCCAGCAGAGAACGACCGAGGAGGTGGGATCCATCAACGCCATGCAGGCAGGGTGCTCCCCCTCCACGACCGTGTGGTCCGCCCGACAGAGGTGACCACGGGAGTGCCCCTCGGCTTCCCGGAAGGTTCCATGTCGATCGACCCCTCTTTCACCCTTCGTTCCACCACCGTCTCCCGGCTCCGCGCCGCCGGCTGCGTGTTCGCCGAGGACGAGGCGGAGCTCCTCTTCTCCTCGGCGCACAGCGGCCGCGAACTCGACTCGATGGTCGAGCGGCGGAGCGCCGGTCTGCCCATCGAACACGTCGTGGGCTGGGCCGCCTTCGCCGGGCTGCGCATCACCGTCGACCCGGGTGTCTTCGTTCCCCGGCGGCGTACGGAGTTCCTCGTCGAGCACGCCGTGGCCCTGGCCGGGCCCGGGGCCCTGTGCGTCGATCTGTGCTGCGGGTCCGGCGCGGCGGGAGCGGTGCTGCTCTCGGCCGTCGACGGCGCCGAGGTGTACGCCTCGGACATCGAGCCCGCCGCCGTGCGGTGCGCACGGCGCAACATCGAGCCGCTCGGCGGCCGGGTCCTCGAGGGCGACCTCTTCGCCCCGCTGCCGGAGGTCCTGCGCGGCCGGGTGGAGGTACTGGTCGCCAACGTGCCGTACGTACCGACCGAGGACCTCGGGCTGCTGCCGCCCGAGGCACGCGAGCACGAACCGCTGGTCGCGCTCGACGGCGGCTCGGACGGCCTCGACGTCCTGCGCAGGGTGGCCGCCGAGGCTCCCGACTGGCTGGCGCCCGGCGGTCATCTGCTGGTCGAGACGTCCGAGCGGCAGGCCGCCCGGGCCGTCGAGACCGTCTCCGGGTGCGGCCTGACACCGCGGGTGATCACGTCCGAGGAGCTGTACGCGACGGTCGTGGTCGCCACCCGCGGGGCGACGGGACGGGCTCTTTCCTAAGGGTGTCTCGTCGATCAGCCCGGCATGATCGGCGAGACACCCCCTAGGCCGTACGGGGCCGGACCCGGCAGCGTGCCGGGCCGGTCGCGCGGAGAGTGATCGCCGAGGTGACCGGCACTTCGGCGTCGACCGCCTCCAGGTCGTAGGCCTGGAGGATCATCGCCAGCGCGACCACCGACTCCAGCATCGAGAAGTGCTGGCCGATGCAGGCGCGCGGGCCGCCGCCGAAGGGGAACCAGGCGTAGCGGGGGCGGCTCGCCTCGGCCTCGGGCGTGAAGCGGTCGGGGTCGAAGCGCTCCGGGTCCTCCCAGTACGCGGGGTGCCGGTGGGTGACCCACGGGGCGACGACCACATCGGCGCCGGCCGGGATGGTGTGCCCGTCGATCTCGGTGGCGGCGACCGCGCGCCGGCCGATGACCGGCCCGGCGGGGAAGAGGCGCATGGCCTCCTTGAGGACCTGGGTCAGGTACGGCAGGGCGTCGAGGTCGGCGGCGCCGGGGGTACGGCCGGCCAGGACGCGGTCGACCTCCTCGTGCGCGCGCTTGCGCTCCTCGGGGTGCAGGGCGAGGAGGTGGAGGGCGAAGCCGAGCGAGGTGGCCGTCGTCTCGTGCCCGGCGAGCAGGAAGATGAGGACCTGCTCGCGCAGCTCGGCGGCGTCGAAGCTGCCGTCCTCCGCGCTCCCGGCCTCGGCGAGGAGGGTCAGCAGGTCCTGCGCGCCGCCACCGTCGCCGTCGCTCCCCGCGGCCGCGGCCGCCCCGGCCGCCGCGCGCCGCTCGGCGATGATCCGGTCGCAGACGGCGTACAGCTCGTCGCACGCGGCCGCGGCGCGACGGTTGGCGGGGGTGGGCCAGTCACGGGGGATGTTGAGGGGCGAGAAGCCGCGGCGCAGGACGTAGTCGCCCATCACCGGGAAGGCGCGCTCGACGATCTCGACGGCGGCCTCGACGTCGGTGCCGAAGAGGATGCGGGCGACGGCACCCAGGGCGAGCCGGGTCATCTCGTCGAGGACGTCGACGGTGGAGCGCTCCGCGGTGCGCCATTCCTCGGTGACGGTCGCGACCTCGGCGGCGATGGCCTCGGCGTAGCTGTCGACGCGGCGGCGGGTGAAGAGCGGCTGGACCAGCCGGCGCTGCCGCAGGTAGTCCTCGTCCTGGCTGGTCAGCAGGCCGTTGCCGAAGGACTCGCGGACCTCCTGGTAGAAGGCGTTGTCCTTGCGGAAGTTGGCTGACTGGGTGGCGAGGACCTGCTGGGCCCCCTCGGCGGAGAAGACCCCGTAGACCGTGGCGCGCACTCCGGGCGGCCCCGCGGTGATCCGTACGACGTCTCCGTGGGCGCGCTGGGACGCGAGGAAGGTGCCGAGCGCGTCGTTCCTGAGGTCGAACATCGAGCCGAGCAGCGGCAGCCCCGCGTGGCCCGGAATCCCGTCGGTGGTGGTCATGCGTGGTTACCCCCTTGATCGTCACCGGCACGGCGATTCTCCACCACCGCCCGACCCACCGGTAGCCATGGCGAACACCCGGCCGGAACAGGGCTGTTGGCGTGGTCTCCGGTGGGACCCGGCCGGCCGGTTCCCAGGAGTCCGTGGCGGGCTCGTCCGCGCCGCGGCCCTCCGGCGGCGGCCACGACGTGCGGGGAGCCCCGGGCGGTGCTGGAATGGCTGAGCGGCCACCTGTCGCCGGCGGGGCCGCCCGCAACCCGGTCCGGTCGAGGCGGGAACCCCGAGCGCTTGGAGGAAGTGGCCATGAGCGACGACCTGTCGGAAGTCGAGGACATGGGCCCCGTCGACTACCTGATCCTGGAGTTCCCGGGCAACCGGATGACGGGTGAGGGTTTCCCCCTGCTCGTCGACCTGGTGGAGCGGGGCGTCATCCGCATCCTCGACCTGCAGTTCATCCGCAAGGACGAGGACGGGTCGGTCACCGCGGTGGAGCTGACGGACTTCGGCGGCGAGGTGGATCTCACCGTGTTCGAGGGTGCCTCCTCCGGTCTGCTGGACCAGAGCGACGTCGACGACGCCGGTTCCGCGCTGGAGCCGGGCAACTCCGCCGGGGTCATCGTGTACGAGAACGTGTGGGCCGCCCCCTTCGCACGCGCCATGCGCCGCAGCGGCGCGCAGATCGTGGCGAGCGGCCGGATTCCCGTCCAGGCGCTCCTGGCCTCGCTGGACGCCGTCGATGGCGCCGGCCCGGGCGGCGGGGCCGCGGCCTGACCCCTCCCGATCGCATCCGGCATCCGAGCACACCCTGGGAGATGACTGATCATGCCCGGACTCCTCCGCGGCGTCGCCCGCACCGCCGTCGTCGCCGGCACCGCCACCGCGGTGTCCAACCGCGTGTCACGGCGCCAGGCGGGCCGCTGGGCCCAGCAGGACTACGACCAGCAACAGCAGTCCCAGCAGCAGTACCAGCAGCCGCCCCCGCCGGCTCCGGAACCCGCCGGGGACGACATGAGCACCAAGATCGACCAGCTCAAGCAGCTGGGGGAGCTGAAGGCCCAGGGCGTACTGACCGAGGCGGAGTTCGAGGCCCAGAAGCGCGCGCTCCTCGGCACCTGACCCGCGCGCCTTCGGCATGTGACCTGGCACGACTCGCACAGCGGCCCGCACCCCCGTCAGGGGGCGCGGGCCGGCGCGTGCGGGCCGCCGGGCTAGCGGATCGGCATCCCGGAGAGGGTGCGGGCGATCACCAGGCGCTGGATCTCGCTGGTGCCCTCGAAGATCGTGTAGATCGCCGCGTCGCGGTGCATGCGCTCCACGGGGTACTCGCGGGTGTAGCCGTTGCCGCCCAGGATCTGGATGGCCTGGCCGGTGACCTTCTTGGCGACCTCGCTCGCGTACAGCTTGGACATCGAGCCCTCGGCCGAGGTGAACGGCTTTCCGGCGGTCGCCATCCAGGAGGCGCGCCAGACGAGGAGCCGGGCGGCGTCGATCTGGGTCCGCATGTCGGCGAGCTGGAAGGCGACGCCCTGGTTGTCGATGATCGGGCGGCCGAACTGCTCGCGGGTCTTGGCGTAGTCGAGGGCGACCTCGTACGCCGCGCGCGCCGTGCCCACGGCCATGGCGCCGACGGCGGGGCGGGAGGCCTCGAAGGTGGCCATGGCCGCGTTCTTCACGCGCTCGCCACCGCCCGCCCTGGCCTTCTCGCGAGCCCGGGCCAGGCGCTCGTCCAGCTTCTCCTTGCCGCCGAGGAGGCAGTGGCCGGGGACGCGGACGTTCTCCAGGACGACCTCGGCGGTGTGCGAGGCGCGGATGCCGTGCTTCTGGAACTTCTGCCCCTGGGAGAGACCGGGGGTGTTCGGCGGCACGATGAAGGAGGCGTGCCCCTTGGAGCCGAGCTCGGGGTCCACGGCGGCGACGACCACGTGGACGTTGGCGATGCCGCCGTTGGTCGCCCAGGTCTTGGTGCCGTTGAGGACCCACTCGTCCTTGGCCTCGTCGTACACGGCCCGGGTGCGCATGGAGGCGACGTCGGAGCCGGCGTCGGGCTCGGAGGAGCAGAAGGCGGCGACCTTCACGTCGTCCACGTCGCCGTACATCTGCGGGATCCAGGTGCCGATCTGCTCCTCGGTGCCGTTGGCGAGGACGCCGACGGCGGCGAGGCCGGTGCCGACGATGGAGAGGGCGATGCCGGCGTCGCCCCAGAAGAGCTCCTCCATCGCCATCGGGATGCCCAGCCCGGTGGGGTCGAAGAACTGCTGGGCGTAGAAGTCGAGGGAGTAGATGCCGATCTTGGCGGCTTCCTGGATGATCGGCCAGGGAGTCTCCTCACGCTCGTCCCACTCGGCGGCGGCGGGGCGCATCACGTCCTCGGCGAATCCGTGCAGCCAGTCACGGACCTGCTTCTGGTCGTCGTTGAGTTCGAGCGTGAACTCGGCCATGTTCCCTCCCAGCAGTACATTACTTGCGGTAACAGCAGTCTGTTACCGGCGGGTAGATGCTGTCAACCTGCGGCGAAGCGGAACGGGCGGCGCGGCACCGGATGCCGGTCTGGTGTTACGTTGCGACAGCCTCACGGAATTCGCACGGGCGGGGAGACACGCTATGGAGACCACACACCGGACCACCGACCAGCAGAAGCCGGCCGACCAGCGGCGCCGCGAACTGCTGGAGGCGGCGGACCGGGTGGTGCTCCGGGACGGGCCCAAGGCCTCGATGAACGCGATCGCCGCCGAGGCGGGGATCACGAAGCCGATCCTGTACCGGCACTTCGGCGACAAGGGCGGGCTCTACCGGGCCCTGGCCACCCGGCACACCGACGCGCTGCTCGCCGCGCTGCGGGCCGCGCTCGACGCGCCGGCCGACCGGCGCCGGCGGGTCGAGTCCACCCTCGACACCTACCTCGCCTCGATCGAGGCGCTGCCACAGGTCTACCGCTTCCTCATGCACCCGGCCGAGGAGACGCACCAGGCCGAGCAGGGCTTCGACGTGGGCCGCCACTCGGCGCCGGTGCTGCGGCGGATGGGCGAGGAGCTCGGCCAGGTCATCGCGGAACGCATCGACCTCGGCGAGGCCGGCGAGGCCCAGGCACGGATCTGGGGCCACGGCATCGTCGGCATGATGCACGCGGCGGGCGACTGGTGGCTGGGCGAACGGCCCTGCTCGCGGGGCGAGTTGGTGCGGGCTCTGGCGGACCTGCTGTGGGGCCGTCTGGCGGAGGCGGGCGACCGCGAAGGGGCTCCCGGGTTCTAGCCCCCGGGCACCCCGGGTGAACGGCCCCGGACGCCGGGCGCCGCAGCGGGCCGGGCCGCCGGACTCCGCCCAGCGGCCTCACCCGCTCTGTGGAACGTACGTCCTCAGCGGCAGGGCGGGGGCGTCAGCCCAGCACGTCCGACCTCGTCCCCCACGGCTCCTTGCGGATCGCTCGCAGCAGGCGTGACCTGCGCCACCCCGTCACATGGTCCGCGTAGACCCCGCCCTCCAGATGGTCGGCCTCGTGCTGGAGGCACCGGGCGAAGAATCCGGTGCCCTCGACGCGCGCCGGGGTGCCGTCGAGGAGCACGCCCTCGACGACCGCGCGGTCGAACCGCGGCGTCGGGGCCTCCAGACCCGGCAGGGACAGACAGCCCTCCGCACCCCGGATCACGTCGCCGTCCGCCTCCACGAGACGCGGGTTGACCAGGTGCCCGAGGTGGCGCACCTCCTCGTCGTCCGGGCAGTCGTACACGAAGACCCGCAGCCCCACGCCCACCTGGTTCGCCGCGAGGCCGACGCCGTTCGCCGCGTACATCGTCGCGAACATGTCCTCGATCAGCCGGGCGAGCTCCGGGCCGAAGTCGCTGACGGGTTCACAGGGGGCGTGCAGCACCGGGTCGCCGAGCAGGGTCATCGCTCGGACGTGGCCGGAACTGCCGGGGATCGGCCGGTTTCGCATGGGCGTAAGGGTACGGTCCGCCGTGACCTCGTCGTTTCGCCGAGGGGCGCAGGGGTGCCGCAGTTCGGGTCCCTGGCCTGATCTCGATAGGCTGAGCCCGGACCGACGCAAGGAGGAACAAGGAAGATGTCAGGACACCCCGGTAATCCAGAGCCGCTGTCGCCACGCGCCAAGCTGGCCGTGACGGCGGGCAAGGCCGCGGCGGCGGTGTCGCGCGCGGCGGGACGCGGCAGCGGATCGGTGATCGGCGGCAAGGTGGCGCTGAGGCTCGACCCGGACCTGCTGGGTCGGCTCGCGCAGCATCTGGACGTCGTCCTGGTGTCCGCGACCAACGGCAAGACCACCACGACCCGGCTGATCGCCGAGGCGCTGCGGGCGAGCGGCCCGGTCGTCTCCAACGCGCTGGGCGCCAACATGCCCGCGGGCATCACCTCGGCGCTGGCCGGCGGCTCGGACGCCAAGTACGGCGTGATCGAGGTCGACGAGAAGTACCTCGCCGGAGTCGCCCGGGACACCACGCCGAAGGCGATCGCGCTGCTCAACCTCTCCCGCGACCAGCTCGACCGCGCCGCCGAGACCCGGATGCTCGCCGAGAAGTGGCGCGAGGGTCTGAGCGGCACGAAGGCGGTCGTCATCGCCAACGCCGACGACCCGCTGATCGTCTGGGCCGCCTCCTCCTCCCCCAACGTGGTGTGGGTCGCCGTCGGCCAGGAGTGGAAGGACGACGCCTGGTCGTGCCCCTCCTGCGGCGGTGTCATGCAGCGTCCGGGCGACGACTGGTTCTGCGGCGAGTGCGGTTTCCGCCGCCCCGCGCCGAGTTGGGCGCTCAACGGCGACCACGTCCTGGACCCGCACGGTTCGGCCTGGCCGATCCACCTCCAGCTGCCCGGCCGCGCGAACAAGGCCAACGCCGCGACCTCGGCCGCCGTCGCCGCCGTCTTCGGTGTCCCGCCGCAGGTCGCCCTGGAACGGATGTACCAGGTGCAGGCCGTGGCCGGCCGCTACGACGTGGTCTCCTTCCAGGGCCGCGACCTGCGCCTGCTGCTGGCGAAGAACCCGGCGGGGTGGCTCGAAACGTTTTCCCTGATCGACCAGCCCCCGACCCCGGTCATCCTCTCCGTCAACGCGCGCGGCGCCGACGGCACGGACACCTCCTGGCTATGGGACGTCGACTACGGACGGCTCGCCGGCCACCCGATCATGGTCATCGGCGACCGCAAGCTGGACCTCGCGGTCCGCCTGGAGGTCGCGGGTGTGGAGTTCCGCGTCTGCGAGACGCTCGACGAGGCGGTCCAGCTCGCCCCGCCCGGCCAGATCGAGCTGATCGCCAACTACACCGCCTTCCAGGACGTCCGCCGCCGCGTCGGCAACTGACCCGTAGAGGACTTGCAGCATGAGTGACAGCAGCCTGCGCCTGGTCTGGGTCTACCCGGACCTGCTCAGCACGTACGGCGACCAGGGCAACGCCCTCGTCGTCGAGCGCCGCGCCCGCCAGCGCGGTCTGGACGTCCAGCGCGTCGACGTCCGCAGCGACCAGCCGGTGCCGACCTCCGGCGACATCTACCTGATCGGCGGTGGCGAGGACCGGCCGCAGCGGCTCGCCGCCGAGCGGCTGCGCCGCGACGGCGGGCTGGAGCGGGCCGCGTCCAACGGCGCGATCATCTTCTCGGTCTGCGCCGGCTACCAGATCCTGGGCCACGAGTTCATCAACGACCTCGGCGAGCGCGAGCCCGGCCTCGGTCTGATCGACGTCATCTCCACCCGCGGCGAGGGCGAGCGGTGCGTCGGCGACGTCCTCGCCGACATCGACCCGCGCCTGGGCCTCCCCCAGCTCACCGGGTTCGAGAACCACCAGGGCATCACCCATCTCGGCCCGACGGCCCGCCCGTTCGCGCGGACCGTCCTGGGCAAGGGCAACGGCACGGGCGACGGCACCGAGGGCGCGTACAACGACACCGTCTTCGGTACGTACATGCACGGCCCGGTCATGGCCCGCAACCCGCAGATCGCGGACCTGCTCCTGAAGCTGGCCCTGGACGTGAACGCGCTGCCGCCGACCGACGACCGGTGGTACGAGGCGCTGCGCGCCGAGCGCATCGCGGCGGCGACCCAGCCCGCCTGACCGCCCCGCGGGCTGCACGTCTGAGCGCCCTTACGCCCATTGGATTCGTAAGTAAATACGGTGTCCAAACTGCGGACATCGGGTTCGGCCCCGCCACTCGGCACCGATAGGGTGGCGGGGATCCAACCGGACGACGTGGTCCGGAAGTCGGCCCACGTTGCAAAGGTATTCGGGCTATGCGCATTGGTGTGCTCACCTCCGGAGGCGACTGCCCCGGTCTGAACGCCGTCATCCGTTCCGTCGTGCACCGCGCCGTCGTCGACCACGGCGACGAGGTCATCGGCTTCCACGACGGGTGGAAGGGCCTCCTCGAGTGCGACTACCGCAAGCTCGACCTCGACGCGGTCGCCGGCATCCTCGCCCGCGGCGGCACCATCCTCGGCTCCTCCCGGGTCCAGCCCGCGCATCTGGTCGACGGCGTCGAGCGTGCCCGGGGCCATGTCGCCGAGCTGGGGCTCGACGCGATCATCCCGATCGGCGGCGAGGGCACGCTGAAGGCTGCCAACCTGCTCTCCCAGGCCGGGCTGCCGATCGTCGGCGTGCCGAAGACGATCGACAACGACATCGCCTCGACCGACGTCACCTTCGGCTTCGACACGGCGGTCGGGGTGGCGACCGAGGCCCTGGACCGTCTGAAGACCACCGCCGAGTCGCACCAGCGTGTGCTCATCGTCGAGGTCATGGGCCGCCACACCGGCTGGATCGCCCTGCACTCCGGCATGGCCGCCGGCGCGCACGCGATCGTCGTGCCCGAGCGCCCCTTCGACATCGACGAGCTGACCGCCCGCGTCGGCGAGCGCTTCGAGGCCGGCAAGCGCTTCGCGATCGTGGTCGTCGCCGAGGGCGCGAAGCCGCGCGAGGGCTCGATGAACTTCGAGGTCGGCGCCAAGGACCAGTACGGACACGAGCGCTTCACCGGCATCGCCAACCAGCTCTCCGTGGAGCTGGAGCGGCGGCTCGGCAAGGAGGCCCGCCCGGTGATCCTCGGTCACGTCCAGCGCGGCGGCACGCCGACCGCGTACGACCGGGTCCTCGCCACCCGCTTCGGCTGGCACGCGGTGGAGGCGGCGCACCGCGGCGAGTTCGGCATGCTGACCGCGCTGCGCGGCACGGACATCACGATGGTGCCGCTGGCCCAGGCCGTGGAGGCCCTCAAGACGGTCCCGGCCGAGCGCTACGCCGAGGCCGAGTGCGTGCTCTGACCTCCGAACCGACACCCTGAGCCGCCCCCGGTCGCATCCGCGAACGGGGGCGGTTCTAGTCTGGTGCGGACATCAAGCGCGAATCGGGCTCCAGGAGTACACACATGGATCACAGCGGGCACGGCATGACCATGGATCTGCCGCCGTTCACGCTGGGACGGGGGCTCGAGTTCTCGCCGAACCTGTTCTTCCTCATCGGCAGTGTCGTGGGGCTCGCGCTGTACGGCTGGGGCGTGGCGCGGCTGCGCGGTCGCGGTGACAGCTGGCCGGTGAGCCGGACGGTCTTCTTCGCGGTGGGCGTGCTCTCCGTGGCGCTGATGATGTGCACCAAGCTGAACGACTACGGCATGGTCATGTTCAGCGTGCACATGGTGCAGCACATGGTCATCTCGATGCTCTCGCCGATCCTGCTGCTGCTCGGCGCGCCGGTGACCCTGGCGCTGCGCGCGCTCCCGGTCGCCCCGCGGGGGGACAAGGGCCCGCGCGAGCTGCTCCTGATGCTGCTGCACAGCCGCTACATGCGGATCGTCACGCATCCCGCGTTCACCATCCCGCTCTTCATCGCGAGCCTGTACGGCTTCTACTTCACGCCGCTCTTCGACACCCTCATGGGATCGAAGATCGGGCACATCGCGATGATGGTGCACTTCCTCGCCGTGGGTCTGGTCTTCTTCTGGCCGATCATGGGCGTCGACCCGGGGCCGCACCGACCCGGCTATGTGATGCGGATGCTGGAGCTCTTCGCGGGCATGCCGTTCCATGCCTTCTTCGGCATCGCCCTGATGATGGCGAGCCAGCCGATGATCAAGGCGTACGAGAACCCGCCGGCCTCACTCGGGATCGACGCCCTCGCCGACCAGAACGCGGCGGGCGGCATCGCCTGGGCGTTCAGCGAGATCCCGTCGGTGCTGGTGCTGATCGCGCTGGTCTACCAGTGGTACCACTCCGAGCAGCGGCAGGCCGTCCGCAAGGACCGGGCCGCCGACCGCGACGGGGACAAGGAGCTGGAGGCGTACAACGCGTATCTCGCCTCGCTCCGCGGTGGCGGGCCTCGGGTATCGACGCGGGAGTAGCGCTCCCCCCGCCTCAGGGGTCACGATGAACAGGATGGCCCCGTCGGGAGGAGGGACCCATGTCCGGTCCCACGAAGGCGATGTGCGTGACGACCGTCGCGGCCCTGGTGCTGACGACGGCGTACACGGTGGCGCTCGGCAGCAGCGGCTGGCTGTGGTTCGGCTGGGTGGTGCTCGGAGTGGTCACCATCGGCATGGCGGCCGCCGACAGCTCCGTCCCCTCGGGCCCGCGCCGCGGCCCTGGCCGCCCGGGCCCCCAGCCGTAGCCCCCAGCCGTAGCCCCCGCCGTGACGAAGCCCCGCAGCCCCGGCTAGCCGCGCGGTGCCAGCACGACCCAGGTCCGGCCCGGCGCGAAGTTCAGCGGCGTGCCGTCGGGGGTCGTGAAGGCGGTGCCGTCGTCGGCGTCGGGGCGGCTCCAGCGGGCGTCGTAGGCGCGGCCGTCCCGGAGGACGAGGGCGCTGCCGCTGCCGACGGTCTCGGTGTACGGGGAGACGCTGCCGAGGACGTCGTGGAAGCGCGACGCTCGTATGGTCACGTACTGCAGCACGACGGTCGACGCCGTGACCTGGCCTTCGTCGGTGGTGCGGGCGGGCCTGCCGTCCATCGCGACCCGCCAGTTCTTCTCGGTCGCGTTCCAGGTGAAGGTGTAGCGGGAGGCCGGGAAGCGCACGGTGCGTTCGTTGACCCGTTCGCCGCCCGAGGGGGCCGGCCCGAAGCGGAATCCGATGTCCTTGGCGTCCTGCGCGTCCGGCGCGGCGGCGAGGGCCCGTCCGGGCAGCACGTAGAGGTTGTGGGGAGCGGCCCTCCCCCGGTCGCGGACGTAGGCGCCGGGGGCGTCCTCGGGCGGCAGGGGATAGAGCGGAGCGGCTTTGAGCAGCGGTTTCAGGGCGGTCTGCGAGCCGGAGTAGGCGAGCGCCGGGCGGCCGAACTGGGCGAGGAGCTCGATGTCGGACTCGCGGGCGCTGCGCACGGGGCCGATCCGCTCGGGGAGGTCCGTGGAGTAGACGGCGAGCAGCCGGGTCTGGCCGCCTTCCACCTGCTCCACGTAGACGAGGTCGGCCGCGCCGAGACCGGTGTGCGGGCGGGCCGGCGGCACGTTGTCGATCTTGACGGCGAGGACGGGTGCGGGCCGGGCGGGCAGCCCCGTGAAGGGCGAGAGCCCTTGCGGGACGGGGGTGGACGGCGGGGTGGGCGGGGGCGGCGTCGAGGTCGGCGCCGGTTCCGGGGTGCCGGAGTCGGCGCATCCGTACAACCCGGCGGTCATCACCGCGCACAGCAGCACGGTGACGGCTGCGCCGGGTCTTCCGCGTGGCGGTTCGTGTCGGCGTTCGGCAGCCATCGGGCCCCACTCTCCGTCTCCAGTGTGGACCAGGGTCGCGCAAGTGGTTACAAATAATCATCGCTCTACCGAGACGGGGGCCACAGTTGTTCTATTACGTCCTGAAGTACGTCCTGCTCGGTCCGATCCTGCGGCTGGTCTTCCGGCCGCGCACGGAAGGCCTCGAACACATCCCGGAGGAGGGCGCGGCGATCGTCGCGGGAAACCACCTGTCGTTCTCGGACCACTTCCTCATGCCGGCCGTCCTCAGGCGGCGGATCACGTTCCTGGCCAAACAGGAGTACTTCACCGGGCCGGGGCTCAAGGGCCGGCTGACCGCCGCGTTCTTCCGCAGCGCCGGTCAGATCCCGGTCGACCGCTCCGGCAAGGAGGCCGGGCAGGCGGCGATCCGCGAGGGGCTCGGGGTGCTGTCCAAGGGCGAGCTGCTCGGCATCTATCCCGAGGGGACGCGCTCGCACGACGGCCGGCTCTACAAGGGCAAGGTGGGTGTCGCGATCATGGCGATCACGGCCGGTGTGCCGGTCATCCCCTGCGCGATGGTGGGGACCTTCGAGATCCAGCCGCCCGGCAAGGTGGTGCCCAGGGTCAAGCGGGTCACCATCCGGTTCGGGGAGCCGCTCGACTTCTCCCGGTTCGCGGGCATGGAGGGCGAGAAGGCCGCGGTCCGGGCGGTGACGGACGAGATCATGTACGAGATCCTCGCGCTGTCCGGACAGGAGTACGTCGACGACTACGCGGCCAAGGTGAAGGCCGCCGAGGAGGAGGCGAAGGCCGGCGACGGCGGGTCGCGGAGGAAGTTCCCCCGCGGCGGACGCTGACAGCGGATCAGCTCACGGCGAAAGGGCCTGGGCCCGCAGGCCCGCGTCGCCCTAGCGTCCCGCCCATGGGACAGGGAAACGCACTGGTACTCGGAGCGACAGGACAAGTGGGACGGGCGGCCGTGCGGGCGCTCGTCGCGGACGGCTGGGAGGTGACGGCCGCCTCGCGGGGCGGCCGACGGGACGGGACATGGCCGGCGGAGGTCCGGTCGGTGGCCTTCGACCGGAACGAGGAGGGCGCGCTGGCCGACGCGCTCGGCACCGGCACCGACGTCCTGGTGGACATCGTCGCCTACCACGCGGGCCACGGAAGGCAGTTGACGGCGCTGGCCGACCGGATCGGCTCGGCGGTGGTGGTCTCCAGCGCCGCGGTCTACGAGGACGACCGGGGCCGCAGCTTCGACACGCAGGACGAGCCGGACGGCTTCCCCGCCTATCCGGTGCCGATCCCGGAGTCGTGGCGGACGGTCGCCCCGGGTGAGGCGTCGTACGGGACACGGAAGGTGGCGCTGGAGCGGGAGCTGCTCGCGGCGGGCGAGACCCTGCCGACGACGGTGCTGCGGGCGGGCGCGATCCACGGGCCGTACTGCCCGGGTCCGAGGGAGCTGTGGTTCGTGAAGCGCGCGCTCGACGGACGGCCGGTGCGCGTCCTCTCGTACGACGGCGCGTCCCGGTTCCACCCGGTGCACGTGGACAACCTCGGGGAGCTGGTGCGGCTCGCCGCGGCGAAGCCGGGGACCCGGGTGCTCAACGGCGGCGATCCCGAGGCTCCGGCGGTCGCGGAGATCGGGGCGGCGATCGACGCCGTGATCGGGGTGGAGAGCGAGACGGTGCTGATGGCCGGCGAGCCGGAGGGCACGGTGGGACTCACTCCGTGGACCGCTGCCCACCCGGTCGTCTACGACATGGGCGCGGCGGAACAGGAGCTCGGCTACCGGCCGGTCGTGTCGTACGCCGAGTCCCTGCCGGCGACGGTCGCGGATCTGACCCGGCGACTGGCGGAGGGCGAGTGGCGGGAGGTGTTCCCGGGCCTGGCGAAGTACGGGGTGGACTTCTTCGACTACGCCGCCGAGGACGCCTGGCTCGCCGCCCGGGCATGAGCGAGGGGCGGCCGTGGTGCGGCGGCCGCCCCTCGGTCGTCACCCCGTGGCTACGGCTGGGGTGTGGCGTGCGGTGCGCACGTCACGTCCCGGCTGTCGAGCTTCCCGGTGAGGAGGTAGGCCTCCACACGGGTGTTGAGGCACGGGTTGGCGAGGCTGGTGATGCCGTGCGAGCCGGCGTCCCGCTCGGTGACGAGGCGCGAGCCCTTGAACCGCTTGTGCAGTTCGACCGCTCCGGCGTACGGCGTGGCCGCGTCGCGCTCCGCCTGGGTGATGAGCACGGGCGGCAGGCCCTTGCCCGTACGGACCTCGGTCGGCCGCTGACGCGGGGTGGACCAGGTGGCACAGGGCAGGTTCATCCAGGCGTTGGCCCACGTCATGAACGAGTACCGCTCGTGGAGCCGGCTGTTGTCCCGGTCCCACTTCTTCCAGCTGGTCGGCCAGGGGGCGTCCGCGCACTCGACGGCGGTGTAGACGGCGTTGCCGTTCTCGGAGGCGGCGTTGCCGGCCGTGTCGGTGGGGTCGGAGGCCGCCGCGTCGATCAGCGGCTGCGGGTCGCCCGCGGCGTAGGCGCTGAAGGCCTCGGCGACCGGCGCCCACATCGAGTCGTAGTACGGCGCGTTCTGGAAGAAGCCGATGAGTTCGGCCGGTCCGACCTTGCCGCCGAGGGGGTTCTTCTTCGCGTCGGCGCGCAGGGTCTCCCACTGCCGGCGGACCTCGGGATAGGTGTCGCCGAGGTGGTAGGCGGCGTCGTTCCGGGCGACCCAGGTCATCCAGTCCTTGAGCCGGCCCTCGAAGGCGATGTCCTGGTCGAGGTTGGCCTCGTACCAGATCTTGCGCGTCGACGGGTTGACGACGCTGTCGAGAACCATGCGACGGACGTGCGACGGGAAGAGGGTGCCGTAGACGGCGCCGAGGTAGGTGCCGTAGGAGACGCCGACGAAGTTGAGCTTCTTCTCGCCGAGGGCGGCCCGGATGACGTCGAGGTCACGGGCGGTGTTGAGGGTGTTGATGTACGGCAGGACGTCGCCGCTCTTCTCCGCGCATCCCTCGGCGTACTCGGCGGCGAGCTTGCGCTGGGCGCGCTTGTCGGCCTCGCTGTCGGGGACCGGGTCGAGCTTGGGGCCCTTGACGAACTCGGCCGGGTCGACGCAGGAGATGGGGGCCGAGTGGCCGACACCGCGCGGGTCGAAGCCGACGAAGTCGTACGCCTTCGCGGCGCCCGCCCAGATCGTGTTCTTGGTGGTGACCCGGCGCGGGAAGCGCAGGCCGGAGCCGCCGGGGCCGCCGGGGTTGTAGAGCAGCGCGCCCTGGCGCTCGGCCGGGGTGCCGGTGGAGCCGATGCGGTCGACGGCGATCTTGATCTTCTTGCCGTTCGGCTTCGCGTAGTCGACGGGGACGGTGACCCAGCCGCACTGGATGGGCTTCTCCAGGCCCCAGTCAGCCGGGCAGTCCTGCCAGTCGATGCCCTGATCGGCGGCGCGCTGGGCGGCGACGGCCGTTCCGCGCGCCTCCGCGTCCGGCCGGTGGCGGTCATGGGCGCCGGCGGCCGGGGCGGCAAGCGCGCCGGCCACGAGCGTGCCCGCTATCAGAGTGCCGGCCGAACCGAGCACTGCCGTGCGTCTCACGTGGTCTCCCCTGTGGATGTCGGTTGTCCGGGGGATCCTTTCGTCAGCGGGGCACAGGACGGAAGGTCGTACTGGTGTTTCTTTGCCGAACCAATAACCGGACAGCCGTGTACCGCTGAGCGGTGAACTCACCACACGGCAAGGCCTTCCAGCGCCTCGTCGAGGGCGCGGCGGAGCTGGAGCGCGTCGGGGGCGACGGCGGTGACCAGGGCCGCAGGGCCGGCGAGCGGGGCGAGGAAGGCGTTCTCGGCGAGCGGGCGTGGCTCCACCGGCTTGTCCTCGAACTCGGGGTCCACGAGCAGAAGTTGGCCCGTCGCCCGATGCCCGTCGAGGACAGCGCCGCCGTCCCAGCCGCCGGGGGCGCCGGGTCCGTAAGCCAGCTCCTGGTCGAGCAGCGCACGGCCGGCGCGGTGCACGGTGAGGCGGGTGGTGAGGGTGCCGGTCTCCTCGCCGTGGCGGCCGAGGACCTGCTCCTCCCGGAGCACGAGCCGGGCGGTGGGCGCGAGTTCGACGGTGGTGCGCATCCTCAGGTCGGATCCCCGGGCGGAGACGAGCGGTTCGGGGAGCCAGCGCAGCACCGCCCCGTCGCCGACGCTCATCCGGAGGTCGTACGTGGCGGGTTCGGCGCCGCGGCCGGGCAGAGCGACGGTCGCGGCGGCCGAGTCGACCAGGAGCCGCGCCCCGTCCCGTACCTCCGACTCGATCGCCAGCCGGTCGCCGCCGAGCGGGGCGCTCATCGCGCCGACGACGGTGACGCGGGTGTACGCGCCGGTGGTGCGCGTACGGCGGAGTGCGAGCGGGCCTTCGCCACGGAGGACCGGCAGTCCGCCGTCGGCGTCGGCGACGATGCGGGCGGTGGCGCGCAGGCTCATACGGCGACGGTCGCGGTCCAGGCGGCGAGCCGCTCGCGGACCCAGGCGGCGACGGGGGCGACACCCTCCTCGCCGGTGAGCGAGGTGAAGGCGACGGGCAGGCCGCCGCGCTGCGCCTCGGCGTCGCGGGCCATCCGCTCCAGGTCCGATCCGACGTACGGGGCGAGGTCGGTCTTGTTGACGACGAGCAGGTCGGCGGTGGTGACGCCCGGGCCGCCCTTGCGGGGGATGTCGTCGCCGCCCGCGACGTCGATGACGAAGATCTGGGCGTCCACGAGGCCCTTGGAGAAGGTGGCGGTCAGGTTGTCGCCGCCGGACTCGACGAGGATCAGGTCGAGCGGGCCGACCGTGTCCTCCAGCTCCTCCACGGCTTCGAGGTTGGCGGAGATGTCGTCGCGGATCGCGGTGTGCGGACAGGCTCCGGTCTCGACGGCCTGGATGCGCTCGGGCGGCAGGACGGCGTTGCGGAGCAGGAACTCGGCGTCCTCCCTGGTGTAGATGTCGTTGGTGACCACGGCGATCGAGAGCTGGTCGCGCAGCAGTCGGCAGAGCGCGGCGACGGTCGCGGTCTTGCCGGAGCCGACGGGTCCGCCGAGTCCGATCCGCAGGGCGCGCCGGGTTCCGTCGGGGCGGTGGGCGTCGGCCGACACCGCGCCGAGGTGGTCGTGGGAGTGGTCGAGGTGCATGGGACGGCTCCTGTGGTTCTCAGGTCTGAAGTCTCAGGACGCGAAGAGGCGTACGGGCCAGGCCGCGTGTTGTTCGGCGGTGATGTCGAGGAGGGGTGCGGAGGCGGCGGGGAGGGCGTCGACGCCCTGACGTGCCGCGGTGGCGGCCCGCTCGGCGACCCGGTCCATCTCGGGGGCGAGGCGGGCGAGCACGGCGGTGGCCCGGAAGGGGTCGAGGCTGAGCAGCCGTACGGCCGCGGTGGCGGGGCCGCTGACCGTCTCGTACACGACACAGTGCGCGGCGTCCTCGGGGCCGAGCCCCGCCGCGCGTGCGGCGACGCCGAGTACGACGGGCTGGTGCGCGCCGCGCGGGAACGCCGCGGCGAGCGCGTCGAGTTCGGCGCACGGCCAGGTGGCGCGTGCCGCCCGCATCATCTGCCGGCCGAGCTTGCGGGCGACCGTGCGCAGGGCCGGTGAGGGGGTGCGGGCGTCGGCGGCCGCGTCGAGCGTGTGCGGATCGTGGCCGAGGGCGGCCGCGGCGGCGAGACCCGCCGCGGTGAGCCCGGTGGTGTGCAGACGGCCTCTGCAGAAGGACTCCAGGCTCGCCGGGTCCGTGATCCGTCCGGCCTTGACCGCGGCCTCCGCGCCGCCGGAGTGGGCGTGCCCGCCGGCCGGGAAGCGCCCGTCGGAGAGGACGAGGAGCGCGGCCCGGCCGACGCCGTTCGCTGGGGTGGTGGAGGTCATCAGAAGAGGAAGTACCTCTGGGCCATGGGCAGTTCCTCTGCGGGCTCGGGCTCGACCGGTTCGCCGTCGATCGTGACGGTGAAGGTGTCGGCGTCGACTTCGACCCGGGGCAGGGCGTCGTTCTCCCGCATGTCGGCCTTGGTGACCCGGCGGGTGCTCCGGATGGGGGTGAACTCCTTGTGCGCGGCCACCCGTTGCGCGAGGTCGTCCTCGATCGCCGCCTCGGCGACGAAGTTGAACGAGCCTGCGGCGGCGGCCCTTCCGAGCGCTCCGAACATCGGGCGGGGCAGCACGGGCTGCGGGGTCGGGATGGAGGCGTTGGCGTCCCCCATCTGCGCGTACGCGATCTGGCCGCCCTTGAGCACGGTCTGCGGCTTCACTCCGAAGAACGCCGGGTCCCAGAGCACGAGGTCGGCGAGCTTGCCGGGTTCGACCGAGCCGATGAGGTGGTCCATGCCCTGCGCGACGGCGGGGTTGATCGTGTACTTGGCGACATAGCGACGCGCCCGGTGGTTGTCCGCGCGACCGTCGCCGGGCAGGGAGCCGCGACGCCGCTTCATCACGTGCGCGGTCTGCCAGGTGCGCATGATCACCTCACCGACGCGGCCCATCGCCTGGGAGTCGGAGGAGATGATCGAGATGGCGCCGAGGTCGTGCAGGACGTCCTCGGCGGCGATGGTCGAGGGGCGGATGCGGGACTCGGCGAAGGCCAGGTCCTCGGGGACGGCCGGGTTCAGGTGGTGGCAGACCATCAGCATGTCGAGGTGTTCCTCGATGGTGTTGACGGTGTGCGGCCGGGTCGGGTTGGTCGAACTGGGCAGGATGTACGGCTCGGAGACGACGGTGATGATGTCGGGGGCGTGCCCGCCTCCGGCGCCTTCGGTGTGGTACGCGTGGACGGTTCGGCCCGCGATCGCGGCGAGGGTGTCGCCGACGAATCCCGCCTCGTTCAGGGTGTCGGTGTGGATGGCGAGCTGGGCGCCGGTCTCGTCGCAGACGCTCAGACAGGCGTCGATGACGGCCGGGGTCGCGCCCCAGTCCTCGTGGATCTTGAACCCGAGCGCGCCGCCGCGGAGTTGGGAGTGCATGGCCTCCCGGGACATGGTGTTGCCCTTGCCGAGCAGCCCGATGTTCACGGGGAGGGTGTCCAGCGCCTCAAACATCCTGGCCAGGTGCCAGGGGCCGGGGGTGATGGTGGTGGCCTTGGTGCCCTCGGCCGGCCCGGTGCCGCCCCCGACGAGCGTGGTGATCCCCGTGGCGAGGGCCTGTTCGACGACCGTGGGCGAGATGAAGTGGACGTGGGCGTCGACGGCGCCCGCGGTGACGATCTTCCCGTTGCCGACGATCACCTCGGTCTCGGGACCGATGACGAGGTCGGGGTGGACCCCGTCCATGGTGTCGGGGTTGCCCGCCTTGCCGATGCCGGTGATCCGGCCGTCGCGGATGCCGATGTCGGCCTTGACCACGCCCCAGTGGTCGATGATCACGGCACCGGTGATCACGGTGTCGGGCGCGCCTTCCGCCCGGGTGGTCCGGGCCTGGCCCATCGACTCGCGGATGACCTTGCCTCCACCGAACACGGCCTCGTCGCCCGCGCGGCCGGGGCCGCCGGAGCGGTCCTCCTCGATCTCCACGAGCAGGTCGGTGTCGGCGAGCCGGATACGGTCACCGGTGGTGGGGCCGAACAGGTCGGCGTAGACGGCGCGGTGCAGCTCAGGCACGGTCGCCTCCGTTCACGTCGAGGGGGCCGGCCGTCTCGCCGCGCAGGCCGGGGACGACGCGACGGCCCCGGAGGGGGACGAGTTCGACCTCGACCGGGATGCCGGGCTCGAAGCGCACCGCCGTGCCGGCGGCGATGTGCAGCCGCTGCCCGCGCGCGGCGGCGCGGTCGAAGTCCAGACCGGGGTTGGCCTCGGCGAAGTGGTAGTGGGAGCCGACCTGGACGGGCCGGTCGGCGGCGTTCAGGACGGTGAGGCGGGTGACGGGGCTGCCCTGGTTCAGGGCGATGCCACCTTCACCGTAAAGAGTCTCTCCAGGGATCATCGGCTGCGCTCCCCCGTCACACGATCGGGTCATGGACGGTGACGAGCTTGGTGCCGTCGGGGAAGGTGGCCTCGACCTGGACGTCGTGGATCATCTCGGGGATGCCCGTCATCACCTCGTCGCGGGTGAGCACCTTGCGGCCGGAGGCCATCAGCTCGGCGACGGTACGGCCGTCGCGGGCGCCCTCCAGGACATGGGTGGTGATCAGGGCGACGGCCTCGGGGTGGTTGAGCTTCACACCGCGCGCCCGGCGCTTCTGGGCCACGTCGGCGGCCACATGGATGAGCAGGCGTTCCTGCTCGTGCGGCGACAGTTGCACGCTTCCACCTCACAGTCGTCCTCCGGGCAAGTCCCCGGACAGCAGCGGACCTTACCGATCGTCAACACTCTGTTGATCTGCGGTGATGGCCCGCCCGGCCAGACATTGCACGTTAAGGCGGAAGTTTTTCCGGCGCGTTAACTCGGGCTTTGCACGTCCATGGACATCAGCCCGCGCAGGCCGTCTTCCAGGATTTCGACCTCCACGTCCCCGAAGAGCGCCTGCTGCGCGATGAATCCCTGGGCCGTGGCGATGAGGGTGCGGGCGACCCGGTCGGCGGGGACGTCCGCGGCCATGATCCCGCTCGCACGGTAGGCGTCGACGAGCTTCCCCCAGGCCTCGCGCATGCCGTCGTACCCCTCGGAGAGCGTCCGGAAGAGGTGTTCGTTGCGGAGGGTCTCCGACCACACCTGAAGGATCAGCCGTGCGAAGGCCTGCCGATCGGCTCCCTCGATGCGCTCTTCGAGGAAGAGTCGCAGGACGGCGCCGAGCAGCACGTCGGGAGTGGGCGGTGGGGTCGCGCGGGAGGCCTCCTCGAAGGCGCCGCGGATTCCGGCGAACGCCTCCGTCGCGATGGCCGCGATCAGCTCGTCCTTGCCGCTGAAGTAGCGGTAGACGGCACCGGCAGAGAGGCCCACCTCGGTCAGGACGTCCTGCATGGACGTGGCGTGGAAGCCGTTGCGGGCGAAGCAGCGCGCGGCGCCGTCGAGGATCTGACGGCGGCGGGCGTCGAGGTGTTCCTGCGAGACACGGGCCATGCCCGAAATCTAAAACGAACATTCATTCTTGACAAGCGAGCACGTCGGCGGGACAGTGAGGTCACCGTAAAACGAACGATCCTTCTCTTTGAATCGAGAGTGTCATGACCGCCACCCGCAAGACCGCCGCGGTGCTGGTACTGATCCCGGTCGTCGTGGCCCTGGCCCTCTGGGCCTTCGCCTGGCCCGCCGCCCGGACCGCCCCGCGCGACCTGCCCATCGGCGTCGCGGGTCCCGCCACCGCCACCGCCCCGCTGGAACAACGCCTCGCCGAACGCGCCGGAGCCTTCGAGGTGCACCGGTACGAGTCCGAGTCCGCCGCCCGCACGGCGATCGAGAACCGGGCCGTATACGGCGCGGTGGTCGTCACGCCGCAGGGACCGGAACTGCTGACGGCATCCGCCGCGAGCCCGGTCGTCGCCGGGCTGCTGCGCGAGGCCGTCACCGCACAGGCCCCGGCCGGCACCCAGATCAAGGTGACCGACGTCGTCCCGGCCCCGGCGGGCGACCCCCGGGGTGGCGCTTTCGGAGCGGGCCTGTTCCCGCTGATCCTGGCCGGCGCGGCGTCCGGCATCGTGGCGACGGTCCTCGGCCTGCGCGGCGCCCGGGCTGCCGTGACCCTGGTCGGCGCCGCCGCGCTCGCCGGGATCGTCGGCGCGACGCTCGCCCACAGCTGGCTCGGCGTGCTCACGGGCGACTGGTGGGCGGAGGCCGGGGTCCTCGGCCTGACCGTGTTCGCGATCGGCGCGACGATCGCGGGGCTCGCCGCGCTCGTCGGCAGGGCCGGCATCGGCGTGGGGGCTCTTCTGATGATCCTGCTGGGCAATCCGTTCTCGGGTGTGGCGAGCGCACCGGAGCTGCTGCCCGCGCCGGTGGGCGCACTGGGTCAGTGGCTGCCACCGGGCGCGGGCGGCAGCGCGCTGCGCTCGGTCGCCTTCTTCGACGGCGCGGGCGCGGGTCCGGCGCTGCTGGTCCTCGGCATCTGGGCGGCCGCCGGTCTGGCCGCGCTCCTGCTCGGCGGGCGGCGGGACCGCACCGCGGGCGTGGCGGCGGCCGCTCAGGCTCCCGTGCCGGCGCCCTCACCGGCGCCCGTGGGCTGACGCTCGCGGCGACCACCCACGGGGCGACGCCCCGCGCGGACGCCCGCATGGACGCCGCGCACGGACGCCCCGCATGGACGTCCCGCGGACGCCCGCATGGGCGTCCCGGCTGACGCCTTCTCATACGGCCGCGTGCCCCCGCTGTAGCGGACGGGGGCACGCGGCTTCGTCATGCGCCGGGGCTTCCGGGGGCGCGATGGCGCGCCGCGATGCCGAACCGGCCCTGTTCACCCGGAGCGGACGGGAGCGGGCGCACCTCGGAGACCGCGCTGGCCGCCAGGTCCTCCGCCGCCTCGTGCTCCGCTTCGAGTCTGTCCAGGTCAGCGGCCGAGACAAGGGCCACGAGGGGCTTTCCGTGCCGGGTCACGACGACGCGCTCGTTGCCGTACACCACGCGGTTGATCAGGTCGGCGAGCTCTGCACGTGCTTGCGTCACCGGAATCTCGTAGGCCATGCTCCTCATCTTACGGCCTGTACGTCCTGTACATTTTTTACAAGGAGGCGCCGCCATGCACGCTCGCTACGTCCTGCCCGAGTTCACCGAGCGCACGAGCTCGGGAACCCGGACCCTCGACCCGTACTCCAAGCTGCTCGACGAGCGGATCGTCTTCCTGGGCACACCGATCGACGAGACCTCGGCCAACGACGTCATCGCGCAGCTCCTGCACCTGGAGTACGCCGACCCGGACCGGGACATCTCGCTCTACATCAACTCGCCCGGCGGTTCGATCAGCGCCATGTCGGCGATCTACGACACGATGCAGATCGTCACGTGCGACGTGGAGACCACCTGCCTCGGGCAGGCCGTCTCGACCGCCGCCGTGCTGCTCGCGGCCGGCGCGCCGGGGAAGCGGCTCGCTCTGCCCGGCGCCCGGGTCGTGCTCCAGCAGCCCTCGACGGACGAGCCGTTGCAGGGGCAGCCGAGCGATCTCGCCATCCAGGCGGCCGAGTTGATCCGGCTGCGCGCGATGCTGGCCGGCATCCTGGTCACCCACACCGGGCAGACCCGCGAGCGGATCGACGCGGACATCGACCGCGTCACCGTCCTCGACGCGCCCGCCGCGACCGCGTACGGCCTGGTGGACCACGTGGTTCAGAACCGGGGGGCGTCGGGCGGCGTCGGGGCACGGTGAGCCGGACATGGTCCCCGAACTGCCGCCGCTGCCCGCCCTGACGCGTGCCGAGGGCGAGTTCATCGACGCGTATCTCGAAGTCGTCGACCTGCTCGGCCGGATCAATCCATCCAGGGGATCGCATACCTATGGGGCGCTGCGGGCGGCGCAGGCCCTGGTGGGGAAGGCGAGCGCCCTCCGTGACGCGCTGACGGTGATGCATGTCCGCGGGGAGGCCGAGGTCCACGCGGAGACATTGGCCCGTGCGTTGAGGGTGTTGGACGGGGAGCGCCGATCACAGCGGGTCACCGTGCCGGAGGCTCCGACGAGTTGACATTCCGGCGTGTCGTGTCGAGGTCCACTCGGAGCAGCGGAGCCGCAGAATCGCTCCCCCGTTCGGCGTAGTCGACGAATCGACATATGTGCGGGGTGAGTTGCGCAACGGGTGTACGCATCTGGCTGAATCGGGCGTTCAAGCCCTGGTCCGGGACTCGTCGGCGAAACCTCCGAAGATCACGAAACCTGCCTGTCCACCCGAATGGATCAGTCGTGAGGAGCCTCACATAACGTCGTTTCGACTCGGATTTCGCCCTGGTTGTGGGTCAAGATCCCTCACGACGACAAGCCCCCGCCACCGCGGCGGGGCGGTCCGGGCGGACGCCGAGTCCTGCCGCTGTCCCGGATGTCTGGTCGACAGGAGTGGATCGGCAGGAGTGGAGGACCCGAGCAGTACGGGACGGCCGGCCAGTGGGGCCGTTCCTCGGGGTGAAGCCGCAGCCGCGGCCGGGCAACTTCGCCAGCCCGAACCCGACAGGTCATCCTTCACAGGCGGCTGACGAAGGGTTGCGCATGAGTGCGCAGATTCATGTCCCGTCCATGCTGTCCCGGGCCGGAGCCGTCTCGGCTCTCACCCTCGCCGCCCTCGGCGGCACGATGCTGGCGCCAGGCGCAGCACCGGAGGCCCAGGCCGCGACGTCGCACGCCGGCAAGGCGCTGAACGTCGCCGCCTCGAAGAAGGGATCGCCCTACAAGTACGGAGCGGCCGGACCGACCCGGTTCGACTGCTCGGGGCTCACGCTCTACTCGTACAAGAAGGCGGGCAAGTCGCTGCCACGTACCGCGCAGCAGCAGTACAACAAGACCCGGCACATCAAGGCCTCCAGCCGCCAGAAGGGGGACCTGGTGTTCTTCCATTCGAGTGGCAGGGTCTACCACGTGGGGATCTACGCGGGTAGCGGCAAGATCTGGCACTCGCCCAAGACCGGCTCCTGGGTGAAGCTCGACAAGATCTGGTCGTCCAAGGTCTATTACGGCCGGGTCCGCTGACGCCGAGGTGAGCTGATACGGCGCGTGGGTGCGGTGGCGCCGCCGCACCCTCGCGCCCTCAGGAACCGGCCGGCTGGGACGCGAGCACCCGGTCCGGCGAGGCGGTCCAGGGGAGTTCGATCCAGACCGTCTTGCCGCCCTCGCTGGTCGGTGTGACGGAGAGCCGCCCGCCGGCCTCGGCCGCCAGGAAGCGGATGATGACCATCCCCCGGCCGTTGTCCTGCTGCACCGCGGCCGGAAGCCGCTTGGGCCAGCGGGGGTGGCTGTCGGTGACGCCGATGCGGAGCTGCTCCTCGCGCTCCAGGCGGATGTCGACGGTGAAGGTGGGCGACTGCCCGAAGGTGTGCTGGACCGCGTTGGTGGCCAGTTCGGAGACGATGAGCCGGACGGTGTCGGCGGTGTCCCCGGCCTCCGCGAGCCCCCAGCCGGTCAGGACGTCGGCGACGTATCTTCGGGCGGCGGACACCGAGGCGGGATCGCTCGGCAGAGTGACGGTTGCTTCCTGGTGGTCTGCCATGGCGACGCTGTCCCTTTCCCACCGGGCCCGGCCCGGATTGCGCTACGCGTCAGAGTGCCACCGATCGTGCCGCCTCGTATGGCGATCCACCAAGATATGTGCATATTTGTCGCTCGAAGCGGTGAACTCTGCTACGAGAGACCGTATTTGAGCTGCGGTCAGACGGTCGGGGGTGCTGTCCGCACGATCGTGGCGACGGCCTGCTCGATCTGCGCGTCCGTCAGATCCGCACGGGCCGTGAGACGCAGTCGCGAGACACCGTCCGGCACGGACGGGGGACGGAAGCAGCCGACGACGAGCCCCTGGTCACGGCAGTCGGCGGCCCACCGCAGCGCCGCCTCGGGCGAGGGCGCGCGCACCGAGACGACGGCCGCCTCCGGGCGTACGGCGGTCAGACCAGCCCCCGTGAGCATCCCGTGGAGCGTGGTGGCGACGGTCCTGGCACGCTCGGCGAGGCGGGGGTCGCTCTGGATCAGCCGCAGACTCGCCAGGGCGGCGCCCGCGGCGGCCGGGGCGAGGCCGGTGTCGAAGATGAACGTACGGGCCGCGTTGACCAGGTGCTCGATCACCCGGGCGGGGCCGAGGACGGCTCCGCCCTGGCTGCCGAGCGACTTGGAGAGGGTGACGGTGGCGACGACGTCCGGGGCGCCGGAGAGACCGGCGGCGTGGAGTCCGCCCCGCCCGCCGTCGCCGAGCACGCCCAGACCGTGGGCGTCGTCCACGACGAGCCCGGCGCCGTGGGCACGGGCGACCTCCGCCAGCTCGGCCAGCGGGGCCTGGTCGCCGTCCACGGAGAAGACGGAGTCGGAGACCACGAGGGTCCGGCGGTCCGGGTGGGCCTGGAGGGTCTTGCGTACGGCCTCGGGGTCGGCGTGCGGGACGACCGCCGTCTCGGCGCGCGACAGCCTGCAGCCGTCGACGATCGAGGCGTGGTTACCCGCATCGGAGACGATCAGCGCGTCCCGGCCGCTGAGCGCGGTGAGCGCGGCGAGATTGGCGGTGTAGCCGGAGGAGAAGACGAGGGCCGCCTCGAAACCGCAGAAGTCGGCGAGCTCGCGCTCCAGGCGGGCGTGCAGCCGGGTGGTACCGGTGACAAGACGCGAACCGGTGGAGCCGGCGCCCCACCGGCGGGCCGCCTCGGCCGCCGCCTCCGTGACCTCCGGGCGGTGGGTCAGTCCGAGGTAGTCGTTGCTCGCCAGATCGAGCAGATCCGACTCGGCCGGCCGCGGCCGGAGCGTGCGGACGAGACCCGCCTCCGCGCGGCGGCGCGCCTCCGCTTCGGTCCAGTCGAACGGGGTCCGGCGGGTGTCCTCGTCCCGGTGCATGGGGCAGATCCTTTTGTAGGCAGCGCACAGACCCTAACGGTCGGCGGCCAGGGACAGGGTGTGGCCATGCACACACCTCAATCGGGCTCGTTTGTTCAGATCCTCCTTGGCCGCGAGGTGTGCCGTAGGCGAGGATCACCCTTTATGGACCTGCTGAACACGCTGGTGGACAAGGGGCTGCGGCGCGAGCTGCCGAGCCGTGAAGAAGCGCTCGCCGTACTGGCGACCTCCGACGACGAACTGCTCGATGTGGTGGCCGCCGCCGGCAAGGTGCGTCGTCAGTGGTTCGGGCGGCGCGTGAAGCTGAACTATCTGGTCAATCTGAAGTCGGGGCTGTGTCCCGAGGACTGCGGGTACTGTTCGCAGCGGCTCGGCTCGACGGCCGGGATCCTCAAGTACGGCTGGCTGAAGCCGGACGAGGCCTCGCAGGCGGCGGCCGCCGGTGTCGCGGGCGGCGCCAAGCGGGTCTGCCTGGTGGCGAGCGGCCGGGGGCCGACGGACCGGGACGTGGACCGCGTCGGCAAGACGATCGAGGCGATCAAGGAGCAGAACGAGGGCGTCGAGGTCTGCGCGTGCCTCGGCCTGCTCTCCGACGGTCAGGCGGAGCGGCTGCGCGCGGCGGGCGCCGACGCGTACAACCACAACCTGAACACGTCCGAGGAGACGTACGGGGAGATCACCACCACCCACACGTACCAGGACCGGGTGGACACCGTGCAGAAGGCGCACGCCGCCGGTCTGTCCGCCTGCTCCGGTCTGATCGCGGGCATGGGCGAGAGCGACGAGGACCTGGTCGACGTCGTCTACGCGCTGCGCGAGCTGGACTCGGACTCGGTGCCGGTGAACTTCCTGATCCCGTTCGAGGGCACGCCGCTCGCGAAGGAGTGGAACCTCACCCCGCAGCGCTGTCTGCGGATCCTCGCGATGGTGCGGTTCGTCTGCCCCGACGTGGAGGTCCGGATCGCGGGCGGGCGCGAGGTGCATCTGCGCTCGATGCAGCCGCTCGCGCTGAACATCGCGAACTCGATCTTCCTCGGCGACTACCTGACCAGCGAGGGCCAGGCCGGCAAGGCGGACCTCGACATGATCGCGGACGCCGGCTTCGAGGTGGAGGGCGCGGGGACCACGACGCTGCCGAAGCACCGCGCGGACGCGCTCGCGGAGGCGGGTGCGGCCGCCGCCGCGGGTGCGGCCGGCGGGTGCGGCTCCCACGCGTCGGGCGGCTGCGGACCGTCGGGGTCCGCGGCGGCGCCGGCGGGCTGCGGCTCGCACGCCGAGTCGGGCGGAGGCTGCGGACCGTGCGGTGGTCACGCGCCGGCCGGGGCCCCGGAGGAGTCCACGGAGGCGGAGCCCGCCGCCGAGGGCGTGCCGGGGGCCCGTACGGACCTGGTGGCGGTACGTCGTCGGGGCGCCGGGACGGAGTTCGCGCCCAATGCGTAACGAGGAACTGCTGGCCCTGGACCGGGCGCACGTCTGGCATCCGTACGGCCCCATGCCGGGCCGTACGGACCCGATGGTCGTCGCGTCCGCGTCCGGGGTACGGCTCCAGCTCGCCGAACCCGTCCACGGGCAGGACGAGTTGATCGACGGCATGTCCTCGTGGTGGTCCGCGATCCACGGCTACAACCACCCGGTGCTCAACGAGGCGGCGCACGGTCAGCTGGACCGGATGAGCCACGTCATGTTCGGCGGGCTCACCCACGAGCCGGCCGTCCGGCTCGCCACGCGCCTGGTGGAGATCACGCCCGAGCCGCTCCAGCACGTCTTCCTCAGCGACTCCGGCTCGGTCTCCGTCGAGGTCGCGGCGAAGATGTGCCTGCAGTACTGGCGCTCGGTGGGCAAGCCCGGCAAGCAGCTCCTGATGACCTGGCGGGGCGGGTACCACGGGGACACCTGGCAGCCGATGTCGCTGTGCGACCCCGAGGGCGGGATGCACCAGCTCTGGTCGGGCGTGCTCCAGCGCCAGGTCTTCGTGGACGCGCCGCCGACCGCGTACGAGGAGTCGTACGCCGACATGCTGCGGGAGCAGATCGCGCTCCACGCGGACGAGGTCGCCGCGGTGATCGTGGAGCCGGTGGTGCAGAACGCGGGCGGGATGCGGTTCCACTCGCCCGAGTACCTGCGCGTGCTGCGCGAGGCGTGCGACGAGCACGGGGTGCTCCTGATCTTCGACGAGATCGCGACCGGGTTCGGCCGCACGGGCACGCTCTTCGGCGCCGGCCACGCGGGGATCTCACCCGATGTGATGTGTGTGGGCAAGGCGCTGACCGGCGGCTATCTGTCGATGGCGGCGACGCTCTGCACGACACGGATCGCCGAGGGGATCTCGCGCGGCGAGGTTCCGGTGCTCGCGCACGGGCCGACGTTCATGGGCAATCCGCTGGCCGCCGCGGTGGCCGGCGCCTCGATCGACCTGCTGCTGTCCCAGGACTGGGCGCAGGAGGTCAAGCGGATCGAGACGGGTCTGCGCGAGGGCCTCGCGCAGGCGGCCGCGCTGCCCGGTGTCCGGGAGGTGCGGGTGCTCGGCGCGATCGGCGTCGTCCAGCTGGACCACGACGTGGACATGGCCGCGGCGACGGAGGCGGCGGTCCGCGCGGGCGTCTGGCTGCGCCCGTTCCGCGACCTGATCTACACGATGCCGCCGTTCGTCACGGGCGACGACGACCTGGCCCGTATCTGCGCCGCGGCGTGCGCGGCCGCGGCGGCGGGCTGACGGCCGGGCGGCACGAGAGCGAGCCGGAAGCCGGCCCGTGCCCGTCCTTCGTCGGCGGAGCGCGGGCCGGCGCACCGGACGGCGGGTCCGCGTCCGGGCCCCTCGGGAGCCCGGACTCGGGCCGGCGCACCAGATCCCCCGCGGCCGTGCGGTCGCGGGGCCCAGGAGAGGAATCGACACACCATGACCGTCATCGTCGTCAGCGGTACGGGGACGGAGATCGGCAAGACGATCGTGACCGCCGCCGTGGCCGCGGTGGCCGTCGCGCAGGGGAGGTCGGTCGCCGTGCTCAAGCCGGCGCAGACCGGGCTGGAGCCCGGTGAGCGGGGCGACGCGGACGAGGTCGTACGGCTTTCCGGCGCGGCGGTCTCCGAGGAACTGGCCCGCTTCCCCGAGCCGTTGGCGCCCGCCACGGCCGCCCGGCGGGCCGGGATGGCACCGGTCGGGCCCCGGGAGGTCGCCGAGGCGGCCGCGAAGCTGGCCTCCGAGCACGATCTGGTGCTCGTGGAGGGCGCGGGCGGGCTCCTCGTCCGCTTCGACGAGGAGGGCGGCACGCTGGCCGACGCGGCCCGTCTCCTCGGCGCACCGGTGCTGGTCGTGACGCCCGCCGGGCTCGGCACGCTCAACACGACCCAGCTGACCGCCGAGGCGCTCGCGGCGCGCGGCATCGACCAGCTGGGCGTGGTGATCGGCAGCTGGCCGGCCGAGCCGGACCTGGCCTCGCGCTGCAACGTGGCCGAGCTGCCGGAGATGGCCGGGGCGCCGCTCCTCGGGGCCGTACCGGAGGGGGCGGGCGCGCTTGACCCGGCGGAGTTCCGGGCGCGTGCGGGCACGTGGCTGGCCCCGGCGCTCGATGGGGTCTGGGGCGCCGACACGCTCTGACCTCCGTAGGCTGGATCCATGCGCGCACACGTTTCGGAGATCGTTTTCGACTGCGCCGATCCGGCGGGTCTGGTGCGGTTCTGGGCCGAGCTCCTCGGCGGGGTCCCGGTCGACCGGAGCCCCGACTGGTCGTACGTCGAGCCACCCGGGTTCGTACGGATCGCCTTCCAGCAGGTCCCCGAGGGCAAGGCCGTGAAGAACCGGCTCCATCTGGATCTGGACGCGCCCGAGCTGGACGCGGCGGCGGACGGGGCGACCGCCCTCGGCGCGTCCCGGGTCGGCGGTGTGGTCACCGATCCGCAGGGGTCTTTTCAGGTGATGCGGGACCCCGAGGGCAACGAGTTCTGCTTCGTGTCGGGCTGAGAAGGGCGGCAGGGGGCAGAATCCTTCCGTCCGTCCACGTCTGCGACGTCGAGCGTCGGAGGAGGTCCGCGATGTCCTCGCGTTCCACCCGGGTCCCCCGGGATGCCGTCCACCATCCCCTCTTCGCCCGCTTCTATGCGCGGTTCAGCGTCTCCGCCGACACGAAGGGCGGTATCGGCGCCCTTCGTTCGGAGCTGCTGACGGGCCTCTCCGGCCGGGTCATCGAGATCGGCGCAGGGAACGGGCTCAACTTCGCGCACTACCCGGGCGCCGTGTCCGAGGTGGTGGCCATCGAACCGGAGCGCCATCTGCGGCAGTTGGCGGCGGAGGCGGCGCTCCGCGCCGACGTGCCGGTGGACGTCGTGCCGGGCGCGGCGGAGGCGCTGCCGGTGAAGAGCGAGGCCTACGACGCGGCGGTCGCGTCGCTGGTGCTGTGCACCGTACGGGATGTGCACCGGACCCTCGCCGAGCTGCACCGCGTCCTTCGCCCCGGTGGCGAACTACGCTTCTTCGAGCACGGGTTGGCGCCGACACCCGGTATGGCGCGGACCCAGCGCGCCCTGGACCGCACGGTGTGGCCGCGGATGTTCGGGGGCTGTCACACGGCCCGTGACCCGCTGGCGGCGATCGAGGCGGCGGGCTTCGAGATCGTCACCTTCCGCCACCTCCAGGTACCCGAGAACGGTCCCCGGCTGCCCTCCTCCTTCTGCGTGTTGGGGACGGCCCGCAGGACTTGAGGGGCCCGTCGGCTCAGCGGCTCCACTGGCGCAGCTCGTCCGCGATGGCGCGCACGTCGGCCTCGCCCTTCTTCACCAGGCGGGCCAGGTCCCGGACCTGTTCGGGCGAGGTGACGACCTTCAGGCCGCTGGCGACCAGGTAGCCGTAGGCGACGGCGGAGGCGAACATGGCGTTGGAGTGCTCCAACGCCGGTACGTGCAGCAGAAGCTGGAGGAGGGCGGCGGCGCGGGCGTGCGGGTCGCTGTACACGGGCACGCCGAAGATCTCGGCGTCGTGCCTGCGGACGGCGGCGACAAGCGCTCCCCAGTCGGTGACCTGGGGGTCGCCGGGCGTCTGGTGTTCGGCCACCATGAGCAGCCAGGAGAGGTCGACCGTGAGGCTCATGCGGTGCGGTCGCGTGCGGTGCGGTCGCGCTCCGTCCCGAACTCCTCGGCGAACACGGCCTCGTACTGCTTCATGAAGTCGGCCGCCGCCTCGACGAAGGCGCGTCCCGATTCCCCCGCGTCCTGCTGGACGAGTTCCTCGATGTAGCGGTTGACGCTCATGCCGCGCTGCTGCGCCCGCCGGCGCGCGGTGTCGGCGGTGTTCTCGTCCACCCGTACGTTCAGCTGAGTCTTGGCCACACGACCACGCTAGCGCCGACGCGCTAGCACCGTCCAGATGAAACCGTCCGGACGAAGGCGCAGACCCTAGGCGCAGGAGGGGCAGACTCCCCGGTAGGTGACGTCCGCCGCGGCCACCGCGAAGCCGAACCGCTCCCCCACCGGGAGGTCGGCCAGCGGGTCCCCGGTCGGGTGGACGTCGCGGATGGTGCCGCAGCGCGAGCACACCAGGTGCTGGTGCGGGTGGCGCGCGTTCGGGTCGTACCGCTTGGCACGGCCGTCGGTGGAGACCTCGGCGACCTCGCCGAGGGAGACCAGCTCGCCGAGCGTGTTGTAGACCGTCGCCCGGGAGATCTCGGGCAGCCGCTCCGCCGCGCGGACGTGCACCTCGTCGGCCGTGAGGTGCACGTGGTCACCGTCGAGGACCTCGGCGACGACACGCCGCTGGGAGGTCATGCGCCAGCCACGTCCTCGCAGCCGCTCCAGCAGGTCGCTCATTCGGTTCACCCATTCAGCTCGGACTTCGGCGGGACACGCGACGTTCACCCAGGGGCGCCAGCATTCCGAGGAGGTAGAGGATTGGCGCGCTTCTTGACTTGGACTCTGTCTATCGTAGGATCGATTCCGGCAATAGCCAAGGCACGACATGGCTCCGGACGGGCGACACGACCGCTCCCCCGGGCCGCCCCGGCTGAGCACCGCGATCCGCCCCGTCCGGAAGGATTCCCATGTCCGAAAACCACGATGCAGTCGTCACCGACGCGAAAGCGGAGGGCGCGGGTGGCTGCCCGGTCGCGCACACCGCGCGCGCCGCGCACCCCACGCAGGGCGGCGGAAACCGCCAGTGGTGGCCGGAGCGGCTCAATCTGAAGATCCTCGCCAAGAACCCCGCCGTGGCGAACCCGCTCGGCGAGGAGTTCGACTACGCCGAGGCCTTCAAGGCCCTCGACCTGGCGGCCGTCAAGCAGGACATCGCGGAGGTCCTCACCACCTCCCAGGACTGGTGGCCCGCCGACTTCGGCCACTACGGCCCGCTCATGATCCGTATGGCCTGGCACAGCGCCGGTACGTACCGCATCAGCGACGGACGCGGTGGCGGTGGCACCGGTCAGCAGCGCTTCGCGCCGCTCAACAGCTGGCCGGACAACGGCAACCTCGACAAGGCCCGCCGCCTGCTGTGGCCGGTCAAGCAGAAGTACGGCCAGTCCATCTCCTGGGCCGACCTCATGATCCTCACCGGCAACGTCGCCCTGGAGACGATGGGCTTCGAGACCTTCGGCTTCGCCGGCGGCCGCGCCGACGTGTGGGAGCCCGACGAGGACGTGTACTGGGGCCCTGAGACCACCTGGCTCGGCGACGAGCGCTACACCGGTGACCGCGAGCTGGAGAGCCCGCTCGGCGCGGTCCAGATGGGCCTCATCTACGTCAACCCCGAGGGCCCCAACGGCAACCCGGACCCGATCGCCGCGGCCCGCGACATCCGCGAGACGTTCCGCCGCATGGCGATGAACGACGAGGAGACCGTCGCCCTCATCGCCGGTGGCCACACCTTCGGCAAGGCCCACGGCGCCGGCCCGGCGGACAACGTCGGCGACGACCCCGAGGCCGCGCCGCTGGAGGCCCAGGGCCTCGGCTGGGCGAACACGTACGGCACCGGCAAGGGCGCCGACGCGATCACCAGTGGCCTCGAGGTCACCTGGACCACCACGCCCGCGCAGTGGGGCCACGACTTCTTCAAGCACCTCTTCGAGTACGAGTACGAGCTCACGAAGAGCCCGGCCGGTGCCCACCAGTGGGTGGCGAAGAACGCCGAGGCCATCATCCCCGACGCCCACGACGCGTCGAAGAAGCACCTCCCGACGATGCTCACCACGGACCTGTCGCTCCGCTTCGACCCGGTCTACGAGCAGATCTCGCGGCGCTTCTACGAGAACCCGGCGGAGTTCACGGACGCCTTCGCCCGCGCCTGGTTCAAGCTGACCCACCGTGACCTGGGCCCGGTCGTGCGCTACCTCGGCGCTGAGGTCCCGTCCGAGACGCTGCTCTGGCAGGACCCGCTGCCGGCGCGCGAGGGCGAGCTGATCGACGCCGCGGACATCGCCTCCCTCAAGGAGCAGGTCCTCGGCTCGGACCTCACGGTCACCCAGCTGGTCTCCGCCGCCTGGGCCGCCGCCTCCTCCTTCCGCGGCAGCGACAAGCGCGGCGGCGCCAACGGCGCCCGCATCCGTCTGGAGCCGCAGCGCAACTGGGAGGTCAACAACCCGGACGAGCTGGCGCAGGTGCTGCGTACGCTCGAGGGCATCCAGTCGTCCTTCAACTCCGCGGGCGGCAGGCAGGTCTCGCTGGCCGACCTGATCGTGCTCGCGGGCTCCGCGGCCGTCGAGAAGGCGGCCAAGGACGGCGGCTTCGACGTCGAGGTGTCGTTCACGCCGGGCCGCGTCGACGCCGCGCAGGAGCAGACGGACGTCGAGTCGTTCGCCGCGCTCGAGCCCACCGCCGACGGCTTCCGCAACTACGCCGGCAAGGGCAACCGTCTGCCGGCCGAGTACCTGCTGGTCGACAAGGCGAACCTGCTGACCCTCAGCGCGCCCGAGATGACGGTCCTCGTCGGTGGTCTGCGCGTCCTGGGTGCCAACACGGGCCAGTCCAAGCACGGTGTCCTCACCGACCGGCCGGGCACGCTCTCCAACGACTTCTTCCGCAACCTGCTCGACCTGGGCACGGCGTGGAAGTCGACGTCCTCGGCGCAGGACGAGTTCGAGGGCCGCGACCTCGCCACGGGCGAGGTCAAGTGGACCGGCACCCGTGCCGACCTCGTCTTCGGCTCGAACTCCGAGCTGCGCGCGCTCGCCGAGGTCTACGCGAGCGCCGACGCCGAGGCGAAGTTCGTGCACGACTTCGTCGCGGCGTGGACCAAGGTCATGGAGCTGGACCGCTTCGACCTCGTCTGACGAGAGCCGCGGGGCCCCGCGGCCCCCGCCCTGACGTCCAGGCCTGCCCCTCGGGCAGGCCTGGACTGCTCTGCGCCCGCATCGCGGAACACGGTCGACGGACAGCCGGAGCCGGTGGTGGGATGCGCACCATGACCGAACCGCACATCCGGACCGCCCTGCCGGCCGACCTGGACGCCGTCCTCGCCTTCTGGAAGATCGCCGCTGAGGGCACCAGCATCAGCGACGACCGGGACGGGATCGAGCGGCTCGTCGCCCGCGACCCCGAGGCCCTGCTCCTCGCCGAGCGGGACGGCGAGCTCGTCGGCACGGTGATCGCCGGCTTCGACGGCTGGCGCTGCCACCTCTACCGGCTCGCCGTACACCCGGACCACCGCCGCCGGGGCGTGGGCGGCGCGCTGCTCGCCGCCGCGGAGGAGCGTTTCGTCCGGCTGGGTGGCCGACGCGCCGACGCGATGGTGCTCGACCGCAACGAGCTCGGGCGCCACGCTTGGCGGGCGGCGGCGTACGGCCCCGAGGAGCAGTGGACCCGCTGGGTGAAGCCGCTGCCGACCGCCACCCCTCACCGGTGAGAACGGCTTTGCCCGTCCTTTACTATGGGTACCTCTCTTCCCCGCACGATCGAAAGGTGTGAGCGTCCGCCCATGGGCGAGCCTCCCAGTACCAAGCGAGCGATACCTCTGTCCGTGACTGATCATGGAACGGAGGTGAACCGATGATCGAAGTGCTTCTGCTCGTGGTGGCGCTCCTGCTCTCGCTGGCGTGCGGCGCCTTCGTGGCGGCCGAGTTCTCGCTCACCACGGTCGAACGCTCCGAGCTCGAGAAGGCCGTCGAGCGGGGGGAGCGGGGTGCGTCCAGCGCCCTCAAGGCCGTCAAGTCGCTCACCTTCCAGCTCTCCGGTGCTCAGCTCGGCATCACCGTCACCAACCTGATCGTCGGCATGCTGGCCGAGCCGTCGGTCGCCAAGCTGATCCGCGGACCGGTCGAGGCCCTCGGCCTCTCCCCCTCCGTCGCCTCCTCCGTCGCCCTGGTCCTCGGCACCGCCCTGTCGACCATCGTCCTGATGGTCGTCGGCGAGCTGGTCCCCAAGAACTGGGCGATCTCGTCACCGCTGGCGATCGCGAAGCGGGTGGCGACCCCCATGCGGGTCTTCACCGCCGCCTTCAAGCCGCTGATCAGCCATCTCAACAACACCGCGAACCGCGTCCTGCGGCGGCTCGGCATGGAGCCGACCGAGGAGCTGGGCTCCGCCCGTTCACCGCAGGAGCTGGTGGCGCTGGCCCGCCACTCGGCGAAGGCGGGCTCGCTGGAGGCCGACACCGCGGAGCTGTTCGTACGGACCCTCAACCTGGCCGAACTGACCGCGGAGAACGTGATGACCCCGCGCGTGCAGGTCACGGCGCTCGAAGTGCAGGCCACCGCGGAGGACGTCGCCAACGCGACCCGTGCGACCGGTCTGTCCCGTTTCCCCGTCTACCGCGGCACCCTCGACTCCGTCGTCGGCATCGCCCACATCAAGGACGTCCTGGCCATACCGGCCGACGAGCGGCGCCGCCGGCGCATCGGGGACATGCTGCGCCAGCCGTTGCTGGTCCCGGAGACGCTGACCGTGGACCGGCTCCTCGACCGGCTCTCCGGCAAGCAGACCATGGCCGTCGTCATCGACGAGTACGGCGGCACGGCCGGTGTCGCCACACTGGAGGACATCGTCGAGGAGGTCGTCGGCGAGGTGCGTGACGAGCACGACCCGCACGAGACCCCCGACCTGGCGCGGGCCGGTGTCGACGCGGACGGGCGCGAGCTCTGGTCCGCCGACGGCGCGGCCCGTACCGACCAGCTGGAGGCGATCGGCCTGCGCGTGCCGGACGGACCGTACGAGACGCTGGCGGGCGTCATCGCCAACGAGCTGGGCCGGATCCCGTCGGTCGGTGACCGGGTGGAGCTGGCCGGCTGGCTGCTGGACGTGGTGGACGCCTCCGGGCGCCGGGCGGCGCGGGTGCTCATGCACGTGCCGCCCCTCGAGGAGTCCGGCACGATCCGGGAGGCGGGCCGATGACCGCGATCCAGTTGCTGATCGGCGCGCTGACCCTGGTCGTGAACGCCTTCTTCGTCGGCGCGGAGTTCGCCCTGATCTCCGTACGCCGCAGCCAGATCGAGCCAGAGGCCGAGGCGGGCAACCGGCGGGCGCGCAGCGTCATCTGGGGTCTGGAGCACGTATCGGCGCTGCTCGCCGCGGCGCAGCTCGGCATCACGCTGTGCACCCTGGTGCTCGGCATCGTCGCCGAGCCGGCCATCGCGCACCTGCTCGAACCGGTCTTCGACGCGGTCGGCGTCCCGCACGGTCTGGTGCACCCGATCTCGTTCGTGATCGCGCTCGCCGTGGCGACGTACCTGCACATGCTGCTGGGCGAGATGGTCCCCAAGAACATCGCCCTCGCCGAGCCGACCCGCTCGGCGCTGCTGCTCGGCCCGCCGCTGGTCGCGCTCGCGCGGGCGCTGCGGCCGGTGATCTTCGCGATCAACGCCTTCGCCAACGCGCTGCTGAAGCTGTTGCGGGTGGAGGTCAAGGACGAGGTCTCGGCCACGTTCTCGGACGACGAGCTGGCGCGGATGGTGACCGACGCGGGTGTCGCCGGCCTGCTCGACGACCGCGCGGCGGAACGGCTGCACGACGCCCTGGAGCTGGGGCGCAGGCCGGTCGGGGATGTCGTCATGCCGGTGGAGAAGGTCGTGTACGCGGCGGTCGGGACGACGCCCGAGCAGCTGGAGTCCCTCGCCGCCGACTCGGGCTTCTCCCGCTTCCCGGTGGTCGACGCGGGGAAGCGGATCCTGGGCTACCTCCATGTGAAGGACGCCCTGGACGTGACGCCGAGGGATCTGCCCTTCCCGGTCTCGGCGATGCGGCCGATCGCCCGGGTCCGGGCGGCGACGCCGATGGACGACGTCCTGACGGCGATGCGCCGCAGCCGCACGCATCTGGCGGCGGTCCTGGACGAGGACGGCAAGCTGGCCGGCCTGGTCACGATGGAGGACGTGCTGCGGCAGCTGGTCGGCCGGCCGACGGCTCCGTAGGACATCGGGAACAGGAGCCCCGGGGTGCGTCGCGCGCCCCGGGGCTCCGTCCTGCCTCCGGCGGAACGCGCGCATACCGCGCGGTATGATCGCTCACGCCATGGAGATGAATGCCACCTACACAAGTCTGGTCGCCGTCGGGGACAGCTTCACCGAGGGCATGTCGGACCGACTGCCCGACGGGTCGTACCGGGGGTGGGCCGACCTCCTCGCGGCGCGCCTCGCCGCCCGCACCCCCGACTTCCGCTACGCGAACCTCGCCGTACGCGGCAAGCTCATCGGCCAGATCGTCGAGGAGCAGGTGGACCTGGCCGCCGCGATGAAGGCGGACGTGGTGACCCTCGTCGGCGGCCTGAACGACACCCTGCGGCCCAAGGTCGACATGGGGCGCGTACGGGGACTGCTGACCGAGGCCGTGGAGAAGCTGGCGCCGTCCTGCGGACAACTGGTCCTGATGCGCAGCCCGGGCCGCAACGGGCCCGTGATGGAGCGTTTCCGGCCCCGCATGGAGGAGCTCTTCGGGTACGTCGACGAGCTGGCCGCCCGCCATGGCGCCCTGGTGGTCGACCTCTACGGGGCACCCGCGCTCGGCGACCCGCGCATGTGGGACGTCGACCGGCTCCACCTCACCGACGAGGGGCACCGGAGGGTGGCCGAGGCCGTGTGGCAGGCCCTCGGCCTGGCCGCCGAGGACGACTGGCGGACGCCGCTGCCGCCGGCCCTGCCCCCGGGCTGGATGACCCGCCGCCTCGGGGACGCCCGCTTCGCGCGGGAGTACCTCGGCCCGTGGATAGGCCGCCGCCTGACCGGCCGCTCCTCGGGCGACGGCCGCCCGGCGAAACGGCCGGAACTGCTCCCGTACGAGTCGAACACGACACCCGAGCGGAACACGGCGAACGCGGCGAACGTGCCGGACAAGCCGGAGAAGCCCCACGGGACTCCGCAGGCCTAGGGTCTGGCACCCGGCACCTGGCAGAAGCCCGCCTGCCCCGGGGGGGTCAGGAGCTGATGGAGACGGTGCCGAGCGGCTCGGTGGTGGGCTGGCGCGAGCCGCCGGGAGGTTCGACGGTGATGCCGACGGCCACCGCGTCGCCGAGAGGGCCTTCGAGGACACGTGCCGAGCGGTCGCCGACGCCCGGCAGCAGGCCGGCCGCGCGCAGATCGCCCGTCGGCTCGGCGTACCAGAGCTCGTAGACCTTGCCTCCGGTCAGCGCCGGGAGACCCTGGGCCGTGAAGACGGCTTCGGACTGACGGCGGGAGACGATGACCGCCGCCGTCGCTCCGTCGCTCAGCTCGCCGGTGTGGATCGTGGCGTCGGGCGCGGTCAGCACGTCGGCGAAGGCGGCCTGGGCCTGCCGGGCCTCCCGCTGCGCCTGTGCGGCCCGGGTGCTCGCGTCGTCGGCCTGCGAGTGCTGCCAGGCGGCGACCCCGCCGAGCCCGGCCGCCACCACGATGCTCGCTGCCAGTGCGAAACGCAGACCACGCGTGCCGAGAGACGGCCCGTTCGCGCCGGGACGACGCCGCTCCTGACGGGTGCGGGCGGCGACGTCGAGGACACGCGCGCGCAGCCCGGGTGGCAGGGGGGCGGTCTCGACGGCGGCGAGCCGGGCCGTGGTCGCCTCGAACTCGGCGACGTCCCTGCGGCACTCCTCGCAACCGGCCAGATGGTTCAGGAAGGCCGCCTCCTCCGCCGGCGTGAGCGCGTGCAGAACGTAGGCGGCGGCATCGAGGTGGGGATCTTCCTGCCGTGTCATGAGCCGGCCTCCAGACATCGGCGGAGCTGCTCGAGGCCGTTGCGCATGCGGGACTTCACCGTGCCTTCCGGCGTCGACAACGATCGGGCGACCTCGATGTACGTCATGCCCTGGTAGAAGGCCAGCACGAGCGGGACCCGCTGGAGGCGTGACAGGCCCGCGAGGCAGCGGTAGACCCGTCGCCGCTCGTCGTGGCCCTCGACGGTCTCCGTCACCTGGTCGAAGGCCCGGTCCGCGGCCAGCACGCCGGCCCGCTGTTCGCGCTCGGTGCTCGCCTGCGCGCTGCGTACCCGATCCACCGCGCGCCGGTGCGCGAGGGTGAGGACCCACGCCTTGGCCGATCCGCGTTCGGGACGGAACCGGCCGGCCGTCCGCCAGACCTCGATCATGACGTCCTGGGTCACCTCCTCGGCCTGGGCGGCGTCCCTCAGGATCCGGCACGCGAGCCCCATGACCGGCTGGGCCAGCGCGTCGTAGATGCGGGCGAACGCCGCCTCGTCACCCTCCGCGGTCCGGGACATGAGCGCGTCGACGGGCTCCGCCGGCTCGGATTCGTGCCGCACTGGCTGCTCCCCGTCGTGCCAGTGGTCGTCCTGCCCGGTCGGTGCGGCGGACCGGCTGCCGCCGGACGTCACCCACCCTCGACTCTGCCGCGAGCGGTGCGCGATCGCCGGATGGGGGTGCCGACCGGGTGAGACCGGGCGCGGCGCCCGTGACATCACGGCGGTGCGTCCCGCGAGGCGGCGGTGTCGGGGGCCAGGGTCAGCGTGACGTGCACGGTCTTGCCGCCGAGACGCGGCACGACCGTGATCCGGCCGCCCAGACTGCGCATGATCTCCAGGCCGAAGCCGCCCCGGTGGTCCCCGCCGTCCCGTCGGCGCAGATCCGGGATCTCCTCGCTGTGGTCGGTCACGGCGAGGTCCAGGGAGGCGCTGTGGGCCGTCAGGGTGAGCACACACGGTCCGTCGGTGTGACGGACGGCGTTGGTGACCAGTTCGGACACGATCACGCTCACGTCCGGCGTACGGGCGGCGTGGCCCAAGGACTCCAGCCATCGGGCCGTGATGCGACGGGCGGCGGCCGGACTGTGCAGGTCGCGGGGGAGAGCCGCGACGTGGCGTGTCGTGGTCGGTGGTGGCGCGATGGTGGTCATGCCCGCTCACTCCCTCGGGGCGCGAGGCCTGTGCACAGGGGATTCGTAGCCGCGCCGACCGCGGATGTGCGGCGCCGCGCTCGGCGTGTCCGGCACCGCCACGGCGGCTCCCGCGTCGCCCACGTCGGTCTCGACCGTCGTCACGGGTGACCACCATGATCGCCACGAACGGTGCGAGTGGAAGAAGGGCCACTGGGAGAAGAAGTGGGTGAAGGGCCACTGGGACTGCCGGCACCGCTGACCGCACCGCCGGCGGCGACAGCATCCGAGGACCGGGCCGTGCGGCGGCCCGGTCCTCACCGTGCGCGCCCGTGACGGCCGTCTCGTAGCAAGAGACGAAGACGGCGGTGGCGCTGGCCTGCAGAAACCGCCAGTAGAATCTGTCCACGTGACTGCTGTGACTGCGAAGCCCCGAATCCCCAACGTCCTGGCCGGCCGCTACGCCTCCGCGGAGCTCGCCGTCCTCTGGTCCCCCGAGCAGAAGGTGAAGCTGGAGCGCCGGCTCTGGCTCGCCGTGCTGCGTGCTCAGAAGGACCTCGGGATCGAGGTTCCGGACGCGGCCCTCGCCGACTACGAGCGCGTGCTCGACCAGGTCGACCTCGGCTCCATCGCCGAGCGCGAGAAGGTCACCCGGCACGACGTGAAGGCCCGGATCGAGGAGTTCAACGCCCTCGCCGGTCACGAGCACGTCCACAAGGGCATGACGTCGCGCGACCTCACCGAGAACGTCGAGCAGCTGCAGATCCGCCTCTCGCTGGAGCTGATGCGCGACCGCACGGTCGCCGTCCTCGCCCGGCTCGGCAAGCTGTCCGGCGAGTACGCCGAGCTCGTCATGGCCGGTCGCTCCCACAACGTCGCCGCCCAGGCCACCACCCTCGGCAAGCGTTTCGCCACGGCCGCCGACGAGCTGCTCGTCGCCTTCGGCCGCCTGGAGGAGCTGATCGCCCGCTACCCGCTGCGGGGCATCAAGGGCCCGGTCGGCACCGCTCAGGACATGCTGGACCTGCTCGGCGGCGACGCGGACAAGCTGGCCGACCTGGAGCAGCGCATCGCCGGTCACCTCGGCTTCGCGCACGCCTTCACCTCCGTCGGCCAGGTCTACCCGCGCTCGCTCGACTACGACGTCGTCACGGGCCTCGTGCAGCTGGCCGCCGCGCCGTCCTCGGTAGCCAAGACGATCCGTCTGATGGCCGGTCACGAGCTGGTGACCGAGGGCTTCAAGCCCGGCCAGGTCGGCTCGTCCGCGATGCCGCACAAGATGAACACCCGCTCCTGCGAGCGCGTCAACGGTCTCATGGTCATCCTGCGCGGGTACGCCTCGATGACCGGCGAGCTGGCGGGCGACCAGTGGAACGAGGGCGACGTGTCGTGCTCGGTGGTCCGCCGGGTCGCGCTGCCGGACGCGTTCTTCGCTCTGGACGGCCTGCTGGAGACCTTCCTGACCGTCCTCGACGAGTTCGGGGCGTTCCCCGCGGTCGTCGCGCGCGAGCTCGACCGGTACCTGCCGTTCCTGGCGACCACCAAGGTCCTGATGGGCGCCGTCCGGGCCGGCGTCGGCCGCGAGCTGGCCCACGAGGCCATCAAGGAGAACGCCGTCGCCTCCGCGCTCGCCATGCGCGAGCAGGGTGCCGAGCGCAACGAGCTCCTCGACAAGCTGGCCGCCGACGAGCGGATCCCGCTGGACCGCGCGCAGCTCGACGCCCTCATGGCGGACAAGCTGTCGTTCACCGGTGCCGCCGCCGGCCAGGTCGCCGCCGTGGTCTCCCGTATCGAGGAGATCGTCAAGCAGCACCCGGAGGCCGCCGCGTACACCCCCGGGTCGATCCTCTGACCCGGTTCACCCCGCAGGAGCTCCAGGCCGCCCGCGACCGCGTCATCCCCGACGTGGTGGCGGGCGGCCTTTCGGTCCTCTTCTGCGGGATCAACCCCGGTCTGATGTCGGCGGCGACGGGCTATCACTTCGCGCGCCCGGGCAATCGCTTCTGGCCCGTGCTCGCACGGTCCGGTTTCACGCCCCGGCAGCTGAAGCCGTCGGAGCAGGAGGAGCTGCTCGCCTACGGTCTCGGCATCACGAACGTGGTGGCGCGGGCGACCGCGCGTGCCGACGAGCTGAGCGCCGAGGAGTTCCGCGAGGGCGGCCGGCTGCTGACCGGGCGGGTCGAGCTCCGGCGTCCGCGCTGGCTGGCGGTGGTCGGCATCACGGCTTACCGGACGGCGTTCGGCGAGAAGCGCGCGGTCGTCGGGGAGCAGGAGCGGACGATCGGGGAGACCCGGATCTGGGTCCTGCCCAATCCGAGCGGGCTGAACGCGCACTGGACGGTGGACTCGATGGCGGAGGAGTTCGGGCGACTGCGCGAGGCGGCGGGCGTACCGGACCGGCGGTCCGACGTCACGGCGGGTCCACGTCCGTAGCGGCGGCCCGACGTCACGGCGGGTCCACGTCCGTAGCGGCGGCCCGACGTCACGGCGGGTCCACGTTCGTACCGGCGGCCCGACGTCACGGCGGATCCACCTCCGTGACGCAGGCGATGAGTCCGTGGCCGTCCTCGCCCCGGCGCGTGAGTCCGAGCACGACCCAGTGGGTGTCCACCCGCCAGAGCTGGATGTCGGGCACGGAGGCGCAGATCAGCGCCCAGGGCCTGGGTATGTCCTCGCCCGCTCCGGCACGGGCGAGCAGGGAGTGGAGGCTGACCAGCCGAGGCGGCCCCCAGCGGGTCTCCAGGAGCAGGGCGAGGGCTTCCCGTTCGGCCTCCGCCTGCTCCTCGGTCGGGTCCTCGACGGCTAACTCGGCGAGGTGGTAGCCCTCTTCGGGGAACGCGCGGGCGCGCAGCAGGTCGAGGGCGGCGAGATGCTGTGCGAGCGTCATGGGTCCAGTAAACCGCCCGGCTCTGACAGCCGATGACCCGTCAGGAGCCCCGTTCGCCCCAGCAGGGTGCGGACGGACCTCGCCGCACCCCGGTCCATTGAGTAACATCCGGCAGACATGCGCACGAGCTGGGAGGACACACGGTGGGGCGGCTGACCGGCGGGGATCCGTCGCTGCTGCGGCGGATCAATTCCGCGGTGGTACTCCATGCTCTGCGGGGCGCCGACGCGCTCACGCTCACGGACCTGACACGGATCACCGGGCTGTCCCGGCCGACCGTCGAGGGCGTCGTCGAGGGGCTCATCGTCGGAGGTCTGGTCGTCGAGGCGGCGGCCGAGGAAGGCGAGGCGAGGCGGCAGGGCCGGCCCGCCCGCAGGTTCCGCTTCCGCGCCGAGGCGGGGCATCTGCTGGGCATCGAGATCGGTCCGCACCGGGTCGCCGCGCTGCTCTCGGGTCTGGACGGCCGGATCATCGGCGCGGGGGCCCGTGACGTCTCGGAGACGGCTCCCGAGGACGAGCGCCTGGAGCGGGTCCGTACGGTCGTGGCCGACGTGCTGCGCAGGGCGGGCGTCGCACGGTCGAACCTACGGGCGGTCGGCGTCGGCACGCCCGGGATCGTCGAGGCGGACGGCACGGTGCGGCTGGGTACGGCGCTGCCCGGCTGGACGGGCCTGGCACTCGGGGAGCGGCTGCGGCGGTCGTTCAAGTGCCCGGTCCTGGTGGAGAACGACGCCAACGCGGCCGCGGTCGCGGAGCACTGGAAGGGCGCGGCGACCGACTCCGACGACATCGTCTTCGTCCTGGCCGGGCTGAGCCCGGGCGCGGGTTCGCTGATCGGCGGGCGGCTGCACCGGGGCTACGGCGGGGCGGCGGGCGAGATCGGCGCGCTGCACCTGCTGGGCCGGGGCGTCACGCCCGAGCATCTGCTCTCCACCACGGACGAGCCGCTGCATCCGCTGGACGAGCAGGCGGTGGCCGAGGTCTTCGCGCTGGCCCGCGGGGGCGACGCCCGCGCGGAGGCGGCGGTGGAGCGCTTCACCCAGCGTCTGGTGCACGACGTGGCGGCGCTGGTCCTCGCGCTCGACCCGGAGCTGGTCGTGATCGGCGGCTGGGCGGCCGGCCTGGACGGCGTCCTGCAGCCGCTGCGCGACGAGCTGGACCGCTTCTGCCTCCGCCCCCCGCGTGTGGTGCTGTCGATGCTGGGCGAGGCGGCGGTGGGCACGGGCGCGCTGCGGCTGGCTCTCGATCACGTGGAGGAGCAGCTCTTCGCGGTGGAGGGCACGGCGACGGCCCGCCGCTGAGCGCGACGGGCCGGGGCTTCTGCCGAACTCCCGGTCAGGCCGACGGTTCCGACGCTTCCGGGCTCGGGTCGACGGTTCGCCGGCGCTTCCGGGCTCGGGTCGACGGTTCGCCGGCGCTTCCGGGCTCGGGTCGACGGTTCGCCGGCGCTTCCGGGCTCTGGTCGACGGTTCTCCCGCGTCCCTGTCAGGACGCCATCACCAGGTCGCCCGCGTCGCCGAAGGTGAGGCGGCAGGTGTCGGCGCGGTAGGTGGCCACCGAGACCGCGGCCGTGCGGCCTTCGGAGAGGTAGCGGGTCGTGACGACGAGGACCGGGGCACCGGGGAGGCGGTCCAGCTCCTTGGCGTCGTCCGCGCGGGCCGAGCCGAGCTCGACGGCACGGTCCTGTCCGTCCAGGGCGAGACGCTGGAGTTCGCGCAGGACGACACGGGCGCGGGCGGGGCCGGCCGGGGCGTCGATCGCGGTCAGGTCGGGGACCGAGGAGGACGGGACGTACAGGAGCTCGGCCGCGACGGGCTGGCCGTGTGTGACGCGCAGTCGGCGCACGATGTGCACCTGCTCGTCGGGGGCCAGGTCCAGGAGCTTGGCGACGGTCGCCGGGGCGGTGTCGCGGGCGGAGTCCACGGACTGCCAGGTCTCTTCCCCGACGCCGGGCCAGACGTGCTGCGTGGTGGAGACGTCGACGCCCACGCGCGGCGGTGCGACGGTCGTCCCGACACCGCGGCGGCGCTGCAGGCGGCCCTCCAGTTCGAGCTGCTCCAGTGCCTGCCGGAGCGTGGCCCTGGCGACGCCGAAACGCGCGGCCAGTTCACGCTCGTTGGGCAGGATCTCGCCGACCGCGAAGTCGGAGTCGAGTGCCTCGCCGATCACGGTCTTGAGGTGCCAGTACTTCGGCTCCGGAGCCGATTCCAGCTGCGTGGTCCCCACCCTGATCCTCCGCAATTCGCCGTGTCCCGCGGCGGTTTTCCGCGCCCTTGTTTATTAAAGGTTCCTGCACTAACTCTGCGACCATAAGGCGGCGCACCTACTTGGTCAAGACCAATCGTGACCCGGATGCCCCCCATTGCGGCCCTCTGGCGTAGATCGTTCACAGGACGTTCGCACCGTTGTGTGCCCTGCGCAGCAAAGTGCCCCGCCTCCGGGAGGAGGCGGGGCAGAGGGCGCACGTGGCGCGGGCGTCGGCGGCGCGGCAGGTCAGCCGGGGTCGACGGCGTGCAGCTTCTCGGGGTTGCGCACGATGTAGACGCACTGGATGCGCCCGTCGCGCACCTCGATCTGGAAGACCGAGTCGGGCTTGCCGTCGGCGAGGGCCAGCAGCCCGGGCGCTCCGTTGAACTCGACGAAGCGGAACTCGAAGGCCGCCTCTGCGCCCTGGGCGACGGCGATGAGGAAGCGGCCGACCTTGTCCGCGCTGTCGATGACCCGCAGAGGTGCCTTCGCCTTGCCGCCGCTGTCGCCGACGAGCCGGGCGTCCGGGGCCAGCAGGGCCAGGAGCTGTTCCAGGTCGCCGCCCGCAGCCGCGGCGAGGAAGCGCTCGGTGAGGTCGCGGCGTTCGGCCGGGTCGACGTCGTAGCGGGGCCTGCCCTCGTCGACGTGGCGGCGGGCACGGCCGGCGAGCTGGCGGACGGCGGCCTCGGAGCGGTCGAGCGCGGTGGCGATCTCCCCGTACGGGAAACCGAACGCCTCGCGGAGGACGAAGACCGCGCGCTCCAGCGGCGAGAGCGATTCGAGGACGACGAGGACGGCGAGTGAGACGGAGTCGGCGAGCATGGCGCGCTCGGCGGTGTCGGGGACGGCCGGACCGAAGTCGGTGACGACGGGTTCGGGGAGCCAGGGCCCCACGTAGGACTCGCGTCGGGACTGCACCTGGCGGAGCCGGTCGAGGGCCAGCCGGGTGGTGATCCGTACGAGATAGGCGCGCGGTTCGCGGACGTCGTCGCGGTCCGCGGAGGACCAGCGCAGCCAGGCCTCCTGGACCACGTCCTCGGCGTCGGCGGCGCGGCCGAGCATCCGGTAGGCCACCCCGATGAGGATCGGCCGGTGCTCTTGGAAGACGTCGGTCAGCGTGTCGGTCACCACTCCCCCATCCCAGCCGACGCGCCGCGCCGTGTCCAGTTCCGTCCGCGCCCTTGAACTCGTATCTACCGAGCGGTAATTCTTGCTGACAGGGTGTCTAAGTCAAGGAGCAGGCGTATGTCCGCACAGATCTCGTTCACGGTCCGGACCCCGGCGGGTCCACGCACGGCCTCGGTGGCGTACGAACGCAGGGGCGCGGGCGAGCCGCTCCTGCTGCTGCACGGCATCGGCCACCACTGGCAGGCGTGGGAGCCGGTGCTCGACATCCTGGCCGCCGAGCGGGACGTCGTGGCCGTGGACCTGCCCGGTTTCGGCACCTCCCCCGCGCTGCCCGACGGCTGCGCGTACGACCTGTCGACCGTGGTCCCGGTCCTGGGCGCCTTCTGCGAGGCGCTCGGTGTCGAGCGGCCGCATGTCGCGGGCAACTCGCTGGGCGGGCTGCTCGCCCTCGAACTGGGCCGGGAGAAGCTCGTGCGCTCGGTCACCGCGCTCTCCCCGGCCGGGTTCTGGTCGGAGAGCGAACGGCGGTACGCCTTCGGGACGCTGCGGGCGATGCGGGCGGCCGCGCTGTCGATGCCGGTCCCGCTGATCGAGCGGCTTTCGCGCAGCGCCGCCGGGCGGACGGCCCTGACGAGCACCATCTACGCCCGCCCGGGCCGCCGTTCACCCGAGGCGGTGGTCGCCGAGACGCTCGCGCTGCGGGAGGCCACCGGCTTCCGGCAGACCCTGGAGGCCGGACGGACGGTGATGTTCGGCGACGACGTCACCGCGGTGCCCGTGACCGTCGCCTGGGGCACCCGCGACCGGCTGCTGCTGCGCCGGCAGGGCGTCCGCGCCAAGCAGACCGTCCCGGGAGCGAGGCTCGTCCGGCTGCCCGGCTGCGGGCACGTTCCCATGAGCGACGACCCGGCTCTCGTCGCCCGGGTGATCCTCGACGGCAGCCGCTGAGCCGTTCCGGCGGCCGAAGAGCCCCGTCCCGAGGGCCGCTCCGGCGCCGACGAGGAGCCCGCCGGCGGCCTGCGGAACGCCGAAGCCGCCGGTCGCCACGAGCGCCGCGGTGCCGGCCGCGGCGACCGGGATGGCGCCGGTGAAGAGGGTCGCGCGCTCCATGCCGAGCCGCTGGACGCCCATGTAGAACAGGACGAACCCGACGACCGTGGCCAGGACGGCCTGCCACAGCAGAGCACCCGTCTCCACGGCCGTCGGCATCCGCAGGAACGCGCCGCCGTCCACGAAGAGCCCGAGCAGCGCCGACTCCACGGCGGCGATCCCGCACACGGCGGCCGTCAGGAGCTTCGGCCCGAGCGGACGGAGCACCGGTACGGCGAGGACGGTGAACCCCACTTCGCCCGCCAGCGCTCCTACGGAGTAGGAGAGGCCCGCCAGGTCGGTGCGGCCCCACCCCTGGACGACGAAGGCGCCGGCGGCCACCAGGAACGCGCCGTGGAGGACCGGCCGGCTCGGCCTGCGCCCGTCCAGGAGGGGGACGATCACGGCCACGACGATCGGGGCGCAGCCCACCAGGACGCCGGGGACGGCCGGTTCGGCGGTACGTTCCGCGGCGAGGACCGCGAGGTTGAAGCCGACCATGCCGACGGCGGCGAGCACCGCGAGCCGGGACCATCCACGGACGCCGAGGCCCCGCAGCGGCGCGAGCCCGCCGCGGCCGAGCAGGGGCAGCAGCAGAAGGCAGGCGGCGCCGTAACGCAGAGCCTGGCCGCCCGCGTACGGATAGTCGCCCAGAAGGCTGTTGGCGGTGAAGGAGGCACCCACGAGGGCATAGGCGACGGTCACGAGGAGGGCTCCTCGCAGGGAGTTCGCGTTCATGCCCCCGACGCTAGAAAGCGGACCGGCCCGGCTTAAGGGCCACTTTCTCCTCGCCATCGGGGACCACTTCGCGTATCGCGGTCGGCGGAGGTGCCGGTGGAGGCGGAGACGGAGACGGAGACGTAAGAGGAGGCGACGGCGGAGGCGGAGGCGGAGGCCGCGGGGAAGGTACTCTCCACCGCGTTGTGCCGCGCCGGGTGACCACCAAGGCCGCGCGACCGCGGCCGACCGGCCACGGAGGCCGGCGGCACGGACACCGCGATCAGGGGGACTTCTCGCATGCGGCCCACACCGGCCTGGGAACTGCTGCTCCCGGCGGCCGCCGCACCGGCCAGGCGGCGCGGCCGTGCGCTTCAGGAGGCGCTGCGGGAGGCGGTCCGCACCGGGCGGCTGACGCCCGGGACCCGGCTCCCGTCGAGCCGTGAACTGGCCGCCGACCTCGGCGTCTCACGCGGCCTGGTGACGGAGGCGTACGAGCAGCTGACCGCGGAGGGATACCTGCGCAGCGGCCGGGGCGCGGGCACCTGGGTCGGGGAGGCGGTGCGCGCGGCCACGGACCGGGCGGTACGGGACGCGGCGCCGCGCCCGCCGGGCCTGCGGATCGACTTCCGTCCCGGCACCCCCGACCTCGCGCTCTTCCCCCGCGCGGCCTGGGCGGCGGTCCAGCGCTCGGTGCTGTCCGCGCTGCCCCACCGGGCACTCGGCTACCCCGACCCGCGCGGGCTGCCGGAGCTGCGGACGGCGCTCGCCGGGATGCTGGCGCGGCGGCGCGGCGCGGCGGCCGATCCGGAGCGCCTGGTGGTGTGCTCGGGTGTCGCCCAGGCGTCGACGCTGCTCGGATTCGTGCTGCGCGCACGGGGGCTGCGGACCGTCGGGATCGAGGACCCCGGAAGTCCGGAGCACGGGCGGCTGTTCGCCTCCACCGGCCTGGACACGGTGTGGCTGCCGGTGGACGACGAGGGGCTGCTGCCCGGTCCGCTCGCCGCGTCCGGGGTGCGGGCGGTGGTGGCGACGCCCTCCCACCAGTTCCCGACCGGCATCGCCTACGCGGCCGCGCGCCGTGCCGCGCTGCTCGACTGGGCGCGATCGGTAGACGGGTACGTCCTGGAGGACGACTACGACGGGGACTTCCGCTACGACCGGGCGCCGGTGGGCGCCCTCCAGGGCCTCGATCCGGAGCGAGTCGTCTACGCCGGTTCGGTGAGCAAGTCCCTGGCCCCTGGGCTGCGGCTCGGCTGGATGCTCGTACCGCGGGAACTGCTCGCCGAGGTCGTGGAGCGCAAGCGGACGATGGACCTCGGGAACCCGGCACTGGACCAGGCGCTGCTGGCCGAGTTCGTGACGCGCGGGGCGTACGACCGGCAGCTGCGGCGCTGCCAGCGGGCGTACCGGGAGCGCCGGGACGCCCTGCTGGCGGCGCTCGCGGAGTCCTTTCCGGGCACCTCGGTGAGTGGCATCGCGGCCGGTCTGCACATCATCGCGCGCGTGCCGGAGCGATACGGCCCCACGGCCCGCTTCGTGGAGCGTGCGGCGGGGGCGGGGGTGGCTCTGCGCCCCCTGGAGGAGTACGGCACGGCCCGCCCGACGGACGGCGCGGTCCGGCTGGTCCTCGGCTACGCCCATCTGACGCCGTCCGAGATCGGCCGCGGAGTGCGCCTCGCGGCGGAGGCGTGCGGTGCGGGACGCGGGGCGGGGGCTGGGGCCGGGGCCGGGGTGCGAACCGAGGCCGGGACCGGGGCCGGGGTCCGGACCGGAGCCGGGGACGGGGACGGGGACGGGGTCCGGACCGGAGCCGGGACCGGGGCCGGGGTCCGGACGACCGGGGACGGGGTCCGGACCGGGGACGGTGACGGGGGTGCTGTCCGGAGGGCAGAGGACGCGCCTGACCCGAACGGGGGGTGAATCCGGGGTGTTCACCCCGGGTTCGTGTCCGCGCCGCCCCTGGCCGTTAGGCATGGGCGACGCAACACACCTGCCCCGTACCGCACTTGGAGGCGCCGATGTCCAGCTCCGTCCCCGATGGACCGTCCCCCGCCCGCCGCAGCGTGCTGCGCGGCTCGCTCGCCGCGTCGGCTGCCCTCACCCTCGGCGGCGCCGTGGCCGCAGCCCCGGCGCTGGCGCTCTCGGGGCGGCCGCGGGCCGCGTGGGGGGTGCAGACCGGCGATGTGACCGCCTCCTCGGGTCTGGTCTGGGTCCGTTCGGACCGGCCGGCCCGGATGATCGTGGAGACGTCGTCGAGCGAGTCCTTCCGCCGTACGCACCGCCATGTCGGGCCCCTGCTGGGGACGGGCAGCGACTTCACCGGGACGACGGCGCTGCGCGGGCTGCCCGCTGGCGAGCAGATCCATTACCGGGTCACCCTCGCGGACCCGGACGACCCGCGCCGTACCGGCGAACCGGTCGTCGGCACGTTCCGTACGGCCCCTGCACGGCCGCGCGACGGGGTGCGTTTCCTCTGGTCGGGCGACATCGCCGGGCAGGGCTGGGGCATCAACCCGGACATCGGCGGATTCCGCGCGTACGAGGAGATGCGCCGGCTGAACCCGGACTTCTTCCTGTGCAGCGGCGACACGATCTACGCCGACGGCCCCGTCCAGCCGAGCGTGACCCTGCCCGACGGCCGGATCTGGCGGAACGTCACGACGCCGGAGAAGTCGAAGGTCGCCGAGACGCTGGCCGAGTACCGCGGCAACTTCCGCTACAACCTGCTCGACCACAACGTGCGCGCGTTCAACGCGCAGGTGCCCACGGTCGTGCAGTGGGACGACCACGAGGTCCGCAACAACTGGTACCCCGGCCAGATCCTGGACGACGCCCGCTACACGGAGAAGGACGTGGACGTCCTCGCGGCCCGTGCCTCACGCGCGTTCGCCGAGTACTTCCCGGTCTCCACGCTCCACGCGCGCGGCGGCGGCGTCGAGGGCCGGATGCACCGGGTGGTGCGGTACGGCCCGCTGCTCGACGTCTTCGTCCTGGACATGCGCTCCTACCGGAACGCCAACTCCCCCGGCCGGCAGGCCGACGACACGACGGGCATCCTCGGCGCGGAGCAGCTGGCCTGGCTCAAGCGGGAGCTGAGCCGCTCACGGGCGGTGTGGAAGGTACTCGCCGCCGACATGCCGCTGGGGCTCGTCGTCCCCGACGGTGCGGCGAACATCGAGGCGATCGCCCAGGGCGATCCGGGCGCCCCGCTCGGCCGTGAGCTGCAGATCGCGGAGCTGCTCCGCTTCGTCAAGCACCGCCGGATCACCGGCACGCTGTGGCTGACCGCGGACGTGCACCACACCTCCGCGCAGCACTACGCGCCGGAGCGCGCGGCCTTCAAGGACTTCGCGCCGTTCTGGGAGTTCGTCTCCGGGCCGCTGGCCGCGGGCGGTTTCCCGGCCAACGCGCTGGACGGCACGTTCGGGCCCGAGCGGGTCTTCGTACGGGCCCCGGAGCGGGCGAACCTGTCGCCGATGGAGTCGCCGCAGTACTTCGGCGAGGTCGACATCGACGGTGGCAGCGGGGAGTTGACGGTCCGGCTCCGCGCGGAGGGCGGGACGGTCCTGTTCAGCAAGGTCCTGCAGCCGGGACGCGTGGGGCAGTAGGAGCAGGAGGCCGGCCCGGGGGCGCGCGAGCCGGAGCAGGGAGGCCGGGCCGGGGGCGGCTCCGGCGGGCCGCCGCGGTACGGCTCCCAGAGGTGGGCAGCGGGGCTGATTGTCAGTGGTGGGTCCTAGCGTTTTCGTCATGACGCGATCCGTACAGGCGCTCGCCTACTCATGCCCGTCCGCCCTGCGCTCCTCCGGGGACGGCCGGCTCCTCGGCCTGGAGACCTCCGGGGGCCTCACGCCCACCGGCGCCGAGGCGCATCCTCGTTTCTTCACCGGGTTCCTGACGTCCCCGCAGATCGCCGCGCGGGGTCTGCTGGCGGTGGCGGACGTGGCGGCCGCCCGCTACTACCAGCGGATACGTCCGGGGTCGCTCGACCCGGTCGTGACGGGGAACGGCGACCGGCTGCGGTTCGAGTCCTTCTCCGGCTGCGGCGGGGTGTACGCCCGGCTCGACGTGCTGAGCGAAGGGCTCGACGGCGCCACGACGGGGCACGGCACCACCAATGTGGACGTCAACAACCCACTGCGCGAGGCGCTGTCGCGGATGACGGGAAGCGATCCGCTGCATCTGCGCGTCGGCCCGGAGGAGTTGGCGGTGACGACACTGCGGGGGGCGGTCGTGGAGAAGAAGGTTCCGCTGCCGGACCGCTGGCTGCGTGGTTTCGCGGAGGCGCAGGTGGCCTCGGCGGGCTTCGACCTGCGGGCCGAGCTGACGGGCGCGGAGGCGGTGCGGTTCCTGCGTTCGCTGCCGCGTTCGCAGGGCGCCGGGCGGCGGGGGCCGCTCTGGGTCGTCCAGGCCGGCCGGACCCTGCGGCCCACGACCCGGCCGGTCGCGGGAGCCGTCTGTCTGCCGGGGCCCGACCGGCTGGTGGCACTGGAGCGGGTACTGCGCCACGCGACGGCGCTGCGGGTGTACGGGCCGGTGCCGGACGGTGCCGCGACGGCGAGCGCCTGGGAGGTGACGCTGCCCGGGATGCGCCTGACGCTGACCCTCTCGCCGGACGCCTCGCGGGGCTTCTCCGGAGAGGGCGGGGTCCTGGAGGCCCTGGCGACGGAGGAGGCCGCTCAGGACGCCGAGCTGATCTCGGTCCTGCTCTCCTGGGAGCCGAAGATCGACCTGGCCGAGCTGGGCGACCGGTCGGGCCTTCCCGTGGACCGGGTGCGGGCCGCGCTGACCCGGCTGGGGACCGCCGGGCGGGTGGGGTACGACGTGGCCGACGCGGCCTACTTCCACCGGGAGCTGCCGTACGACGCGGACCGCGCCGAGCGGCACAATCCCCGGCTGGTGGCGGCCCGCGGACTGGTGACGGAGGGTGCGGTCGCCCTCGACGGAGCTCTCGCGACGGTCGCCTCGGGGGAACGGCGCTACCAGGTGAGGGAGTCGGGCGGGGCGCTGACCTGCACCTGCCAGTGGTGGGCGGACTACCGGGGCCGCCGGGGGCCGTGCAAGCACGCGCTCGCGGTGCGGATGGCCCGGCGGAGCGCCGTGGCCGGGACGGCCGGTGCCGTGTCCGGGACGACCGCCGGCGCGGCGGCCGGGGTCGAGTCCTTCGGCGGTGCGCGATGAGCGAGGCGTTCGACCAGACCGCGCTGAAGGCGCGGCTGACCGCGGCACGGGAGGGACGTGCGGTGAACAAGCTGCTGACCGCGGTACGGGCGGGGCGGGTCGAGGCCGTCCCCGGACTGCTGAAGGAGCTGGACCCGGGAGACCGGAAGAAGGCCCTCGTGGAGCTCAAGGCGCTGCGGACCGAGGTCCGCGGCTGGGGCTGGAGGCGGTGGAGCGAGCAGGCGCCGGTCCAGAAGGCGCTGCGGGTCGCCGGGGCGGGGTGCCACACGGGCGCGGCCGCGGCCGCCGCCTGGATCGGGGGCCGGGACCTCAACGACTGGGCCCGGGGCACGAGCCACCTCGTCCTGGACGTGCTCGCCGACCGTGATCCGGCCTGGCTGGGCGATCTCGCGCAGCGGCTCGCCGAGCGGCCGGCCGTGACGGAGAGAGACTTCCCGCTCGTGCGCGAGCTGGTGGCGCGCTCGGGCTGCGCCGTGCCGACGACGGACGGCTACGTCCTCGGCTGGACGGGCTGGATGAACGGGCCAGGGCTCCTGGAGGAGCTCCGCGCCGACGCGCACACACCGGTGCTGGTCCCCCGCGTCCTCGATCTGACCGAGACCCCGGACCGGCTGACCTGGTCCGTGGCTCCCGACGCCCCCACGCACTGGCCGACGGCGCTCGCGCAGCTCGCCGGGGAGGGTGTGCTGGACCGTGCGTCCCTGGTGGACGGCTGCGTGGCGCGGCTGCTGCGGGGCGGCCGGCCGCGGGACCTGCGCTTCCCGCTCGCCCTGCTCCAGCTCCTGGACCCGACGCCCGAGGAGCGGCTGGACCGGACGGCGGACTGGGCGGGGATGGCCGCGGACGCGCCGTCACCGGTCGCCGCGTTCGCGCAGGAGGTCCTGGCGGGGCTCGCGGCCGGGGGCGGACTGTCGACGGCGGAGCTGGCGGAGATGTCCGGTCAGGTGCTGTTCCGCACGGAGAAGAAGCTCGTACGGACACAACTGACGCTGCTCACGAAGGAACTGCGGAGGGACCCGGGCGCGGCGACCGCGCTGCTGCCCGTGATCGCGGAGGCGTTCGGGCACGAGGACACGGGGATCCAGGAGCGGGCGCTGAAGCTCGTGGGACGGTACCTCACCCGCGTGGACGGCCGGGTGCGGGAGGAACTCGCGGGCGCCGCAGCGGTGTTGAGCCCTGCGAACCGCGAGGCGGCCGAGGAGCTGTTCGGCTCCACGGGTCTCGCCGACGACCATCCGTACGAGGAGACCCTGCCGCCCTTGCCGGGGCTGCGGCGGGTGGCCGCCCCGCCGGCCACCGTCGCCGAGCTCGTCGAGGATCTCGTGACGGTGTCCAAGGGGCGTGGCGAGGCTCCGCCCGAGGAGTGGGAGCGCGCCCTCGCCGGACTCGTCCACCATGCGTACCGGCATGGCGAGGAGCTGAAGGCGGCCCTGGCCGTGGCCTTCGCGGACGCCTGGTGGGCGGGTGAGGAGGGTCAGGCCCCGGACCACTTCGTCCACGGGACGTACGGCGTGGCCGTGGTGATGGCCTCGCTGATGGGCCGGGTCCGCCCGTCCCGGATCCATGACGCACGGGCCGGCCAGCCGGCCTCCTCCTGTGTGCACGGGGCCCTGGACGCGGTGGTCGACGCCCGTCTGTGGGAGGCGGCCGCCCTCGTCGGCACGGACCGGCTGCCGTTCCTGCTGGCCGCGCCGACCTGGCACACGGGGGCGATCGAGCCGTCCGTGCTGGTGGAGCGGTTGCGCGCCTACCGGGACGCGGGCGTGGATCCGGCACCCGTCGACCTCGCGCAGGCCCTGCTGCGCGTCCGTAAGGCCGACCCTTCGGCCGCGGCCGCGGCCGTCGACGCCTCGGCGTTGGGCACCCGGTCCGGGGAGCGGCTCGCGGACTGGCTCCGCGCGGACGCCTCCCTCGCACCCGGCCTGCGGTTCCTCGCCCGGGAACGGGGCCCGAAGGAAGGCAGCGCGCGGCTGGCCGACCGGATCGTCCTGAAGATCCGCGCGCGGCGGTCGGTACGGGAGGAGTTCCCGCCCGTGTTCCGGTGGCTGGGCGGCCCCGACAGCACGGCCCCGAAGCGCTGCTACCACTGGAGCGGGGAGCGCCGGAACTGGCCGGCCGTGGTGCCCGACGACCGGGAGACCCTGGCGTCCTGGCTGCTGCCCGTGCTCGCGGGCGGGGTCGAGTGGGACGAGCGCGGTGCCTCCTGGGGCATGACCGCCCTGGCCGAGGCCGAGGGGCCTGTCGGGGAGGCGACGCATCTCGCCCTGGCGTTCGCGCTCGGCTGCCGGCACCCGGAGGACCGGCTGAACACGGTGGACACGCTGCTCGTGCTCGCCGCGCGCGGTGATCTGGACGCCGGCCGACTGGGCGGGACGCTGGCCGGTCTGGTCGCCGACGGCACCGTCAAGCCCAACCGCTTGGCGGACGCGGCCCGTACGGCCGCGGCGACGGGCGCGTACGGCACGACATGGTCCGTACTGGCACCTCTGCTGCCCGCTCTGCTGACGGCCGAGAAGCCGGCGCGCGGGCTCGGCGAGCTGCTGGCCGTGGCGGCGGACTGCGTGGAGCGGTGCGGCGCGGCCGGACAGGTGGCGGGGCTGGACGCGACGGCGGACCGGCGCGCTTCGTCGCAGCTCGTCGTCCAGGCCCGGCGGCTCCGGAAGGCGCTCCACCCGGGTGCGTCGGCATCCTCCCAGCGCGCCGATCAGGAGACGACACAAGTGGCCGAAAACGACCAGTAAGCCCCCAGATCGGCGCTTAACCCGTCAGTCACAAAGCGTTCGTGATCACGCAACACCGTTGGGTCACAGTGAGGTCATGACCGATGTGACTTCCGCGAAGAGCTCCCGCCGTCCCCACCACTGGCGGCGGGACCTCATCGAACTCGCCGCCCTCTTCACCGCCGTGGTGGTGGCCGACACCATCGCCAAGACCGTCGTCCGCGGCGCCGACGGTCCGTACATGCTCGTGTTCTCGGCGATCGCGCTGATCGCCACGGCCGCCTTCCACACCTGGTGGGCACGGCGCCACAGCCATGCGCCGCCCCACGGCCATCCCGGCGGCAGTGGGCCCACCCCGCTGCCGGCGGCGACCGACGCCGCCACGGGCAAGGCCGCGGCGGTCGATGCCCCGTCGCGCGAGACCGCGTCTCACGAGACCGGGCCCGTCGAGACGACGCTCTGGCGCGTGCGCAGCACCGTCCGCGACACCCCGGGCAGCCTGGCCGCGCTCTGCACGGCGCTGGCCCACCAGAGCGTGGACATCCTGACTCTCCAGACCCACCCGCTCGCCGAGGGCACCGTCGACGAGTTCCTGCTGCGCGCCCCCGCGCGCCTCCAGGCGAGCGAACTGACCCGGGAGATCGCCGCGGCCGGCGGCACCCACACCTGGATCGAACGCGCCGACGCCCACGACCTCGTGGACACCCCGACCCGACTGCTGGGACTCGCCACCCGGACCGCGCTCGACGCGGCCGAACTCCCGCTCGCCCTGCGCCAGCTCCTCGGCCGGTGCTCCATCCACTCGCTTCCCGCCGTCTCCCTCACCGGCCGGCCCACGGGCGAGACCGCGCCCGTCGAGGGACACCTGGAGGACACGGTGATGCGCCTGCGCGACCCGAACGGCGGCGTGATCACGATCGAGCGGCCCTATCTGCCGTTCACCCCGACCGAGTTCGCCCGCGCCCGGGCCCTCGTCGAACTGGACGCCCGGCTCGGTCCGCGCATCCCGCGCAGCCAGGACGTCCTCACCCTTCCCGAGGGCAACGAGATCACCGTCCGCCGCGCGGACCAGCGGGACCTGGTCGCGGCACGTGCCATGCACGACCGCTGCTCCGCACGGACCCTCGACCTGCGGTACCACGGCCCCGTCGGCGACGCCGACCGCTACCTCGACCACCTGCTCAGCCCCCGCTACGGCCGGACCCTCGCCGTGCAGACGGCCTCCGGCCGGCTGGTCGCCCTCGGGCATCTGCTCTGGGACGGCGACGAGACGGAGGTGGCCCTGATGGTCGAGGACGACTGGCAGCGCCGGGGCATCGGCTCCGAACTCCTCGGCCGGCTGGTCGCGATGGCTGTCGAGGCCGGCTGCGAGAGCGTCTACGCCGTGACGCAGTCCTCCAACACCGGCATGGTGGCCGCCATGCGGGCCCTGAACCTCCCCCTCGACTACCAGATCGAGGAGAGAACGCTGGTCATCACCGCCCGCCTCTCCTCGGCCTCTGCCCGGAGCCGTCTCCCGCTCGGCGAGCGCTGACGGTCCGGTGACGGCCACAGGGCCCGGGGGCCCGCACCCGTCACGCCCGGGACACATCCGGGTGTCGGAAAAGCGCCCCACGGCCCGTGGCCGGATCCCTTCCACCGCTCCCGGCCCGAGTCGTACGTTCTGCGCCTCCGCCGGCCGACGCCCGGACCGCCCGCCCTGAGCTCGCCGCCGAGGTGGGCGAGGCACCCACCGCCGCTCCGTCGGGGACTTCCGCCGACGGGATCCGGCCAAACTCGCTCGCGGGCGTGAAGCCGCCCTCCCGGCCGAGCGTGTCCGTCCCGGCGCGAACTGATCGGCTCGTCCGTCGAGCGCAAGCTCGGGTGACGCGCGTCGACCCTCCGCCGGGCGCCCAGTCGGAACCGGTACGGACCACCCCTTCCGAGCGCTCATTTGTCAGCCTAGTGAGATCGATTGAGGGTGACGCGAGGACCGTGGAGGCCCCAGGATGAACCTCATGCCAGAGACTTCCAGCAGCGCTCTCCCCCGCCAGGTCGCCGACAGCTACGTCGACGCTCTCATCGAACTCGACCCGATCACCGGTACATACCTGGGAGTCAAAGAGAGCGCCGGCCTCCTTCCCGACTTCTCGCCTGCCGGCCAGGAAGCCGTGGCCGAGCTCGCCCGCGGCACCCTCGCCCGGCTCGACGAGGCCGAGCGGCTGCCGGGCGCGGACAGCGACGCCGAACGGCGCTGCGCCCGGCTTCTGCGGGAGCGTCTGACGGCCGAACTCGCCGTGCACGAAGCCGACGAGGGCCTCTGCGCGGTCAGCAACATGCGGTCCCCCGCGCACAGCGTGCGCATGGTGTTCACCGTGATGGCGACCGTGACCGAGGAGGACTGGGAGGCCGTGGCGCGGCGGCTGCGCGCGGTGCCCACGGCGCTGGAGGGGTACCGCGCCTCGCTGGAGCTCGGCCTGGAGCGCAAGCTCCTGGGCGGACCGCGGCCGACCGCCACGTTCGTCGGCCAGCTGACGGAGTGGGCGGGCGGGGACGGCGACGGCCGGGGCTGGTTCGAGGAGTTCGCCGCCGCGGCTCCGGACTCCCTTCCCTCCGAGCTGCGTACGGAACTGGCTTCGGCGTCCCGTGGCGCCACCGAGGCGGTCGTCGCGCTGCGGGACTGGATGCGCGACGTGTACGCGCCGGCCGTCGCCGGCGCGCCGGACACGGTGGGCCGCGAGCGGTACCAGCGGTGGTCGCGCTACTTCAACGGCACCGACCTGGACCTCGACCAGGCCTACGCGTACGGCTGGTCCGAGTACCACCGGCTCCACGCCGAGATGCGCACCGAGGCCGAGCGCATCCTGCCCGGATCCGGTCCGTGGGAGGCGCTCGCGCACCTCGACGTCCACGGCACCCACATCGAGGGCGTCGAAGAGGTCCGGGTCTGGCTGCAGAACCTGATGGACGAGGCGATCGAGGCGCTGGACGGCACCCACTTCGAACTCGCCGAGCGGGTACGGAAGGTGGAGTCGCGCATCGCCCCGCCCGGCGGCGCCGCCGCCCCGTACTACACCGGCCCATCGGAGGACTTCTCCCGGCCCGGCCGCACCTGGCTGCCGGTCGACGGCCAGAACCGCTTCCCGGTGTACGACCTGGTGTCGACCTGGTACCACGAGGGTGTGCCGGGCCACCACCTGCAGATCGCCCAGTGGGTGCACGTCGCCGACCAGCTCTCGCGCTACCAGGCGACGATCGGCGGCGTCAGCGCCAACGCGGAGGGCTGGGCGCTCTACGCGGAGCGCCTGATGGACGAGCTCGGCTTCCTCCCCGACGCCGAGCGGCGCCTCGGCTACCTGGACGCGCAGATGATGCGCGCCTGCCGGGTGATCGTGGACATCGGCATGCACCTGCGGCTCCGGATCCCGGCGGACTCGCCGTTCCACCCGGGCGAGGAGTGGACGCCGGAGCTGGCGCAGGAGTTCTTCCAGCGGCACAGCAGCCGTCCGCCGGCCTTCGTCGAGAGCGAGATGACCCGCTACCTCTCGATGCCGGGGCAGGCGATCGGCTACAAGCTGGGCGAGCGCGCCTGGCTGCTGGGGCGCGCCAACGCCCAGGCGGCGCACGGCGACGCGTTCGACGCGAAGGCGTGGCACATGGCGGCGCTGTCCCAGGGCCCGCTGGGCCTGGACGACCTGGTGGAGGAGATCTCGCGCCTCTGACGGAATGCGCGCCGGGGCACCCTTGCGCACATGGCGGCCAGGGGTCCCTGTACAGGAGCGGACCAGGCGGGGAATCCCGCCTGGTCCGCGTCCCGAGCCGTGAGAACTCCCCGGGGTCCGGTTGATCGGCCGAGGATTCCCCTGCACCATCGCGGTCATGACCGCGATGACCGAGTACACCCCGGACGCCACCGACTGGCGCATCCTCGACGCCCTGCAGGCCCAGGGCCGCGCGAGCTTCACCGAGCTGGCCCGTGCCGTCTCCATGTCGGCCTCCGCGGTGACCGAGCGTGTGCGCAGGCTGGAGGAGGCCGGGGTGATCACCGGCTATACGGCCGTGATCGACCAGGAACGCCTGGGGCTCCCGATCCTCGCCTTCGTCCGTCTGCGCTACCCGAACGGCAACTACAAGCCCTTCCACGACCTCCTCGCGGCCACGCCCGAGGTCCTGGAGGCACACCATGTGACCGGCGACGACTGCTTCGTCATGAAGGTCGCCACGCGGTCCATGAAGCACCTGGAGGAGGTCTCCGGGAAGCTCGGCACGCTGGGCTCGGTGACGACGAGCGTCGTCTACTCCTCCCCCCTCCCCCGTCGCGCGGTCAGCCGCTGACCACGCTCACCCGGCGGCTCCCCCTCCGGTGCGCAGCCGCACCGCCGACCCCCACCGTTCCTTGACGACCTCCAGTTGGGCCGGGATGCGGCGGCGGAGGTCGCCGACGTGGCTGACGATGCCGACGCTGCGGTCGCGCTCGCGCAGGGAGTCGAGGACGTCGAGCACCTCGTCGAGGGTCTGGTCGTCCAGGCTGCCGAAGCCCTCGTCGATGAAGAGGGTGTCGAGCCGGACGCCGCCCGCCTCGTCGGTGACGACGTCGGCGAGGCCGAGGGCGAGGGCGAGGGAGGCGAAGAAGGTCTCGCCGCCGGAGAGCGTGGCCGTGTCCCGCTCGTTGCCCGTCCAGGCGTCGACGACATGGAGGCCGAGGCCGGCGCGCTTGCCGCCGGAGCGGGCGTCGGAGTGCACGAGGGTGTAGCGGCCGGAGGACATGCGCTGGAGCCGGGCGGTGGCGGCGGCCGCGACCTGTTCCAGCCGGGCGGCCAGGACGTACGACTCCAGGCGCATCTTGCGTTCGTTCTCGGCGGAGGTGCCCGCGGTGAGGCCGGCGAGCCGGGCGACCCGGTCGTACTCCTCGCGCAGCGGTCCCAGGCCGCGGACCTCGGCGTCGGCCTGCCGGGAGAGCCGGGCGAGTTCGGCCTCGCGGTCCCGGACGGCGGCGAGGGCCGAGGTGGCGTTCCGCAGGGTGCGTTCGGCGGCGGTGTACGCGGCCTCGGCGGCCGCCGGGTCGGCGGCCCGGCGTTCGGCGGCGGCCCGCGTCTCCGGTTCGGCGAGCCGGTCGGCGACGGCGGCCGCCTCGGCCTGCCAGGCGTCCAGGCGGTGCTGGAGGGCGCGGTGCTCTCCGTCGTCCAGGAGTGCGGCGGCGGCCTCGGCAGGGGTGTCGAACCCGGCACGGAAGGCGGCGTTCGCGAGCCGGTCGTCGGCCTCCTTCAGGCGCTGGGCGCCGAGTTCCACGGAACGTACAGTCTCGGCGGCCTCGGTCAGGATGGCGATCTTCCGTTCGAGCCGAGAGGCGTGTTCGGCGACGCTCCCGGACTCGCCGCGCCCTCGGGCCACTTCGGCGTCGAGGGCCGTCTGCTCCCGGTCGAGGGCCTCCCGCTGCGAGGTCCGCGCGGCGACGCGCCGCTCGGCCTCCCGCTGCGCCCGGACCCGGCTTTCGTACTCCCGCTCCGCCCGTGCGAACGCCTCCCGAAGGCCGTGCGTCTGCGCGGCGAGGGCGTGCGCCTCGGCGTGCAGCCGGGTCAACTCGTCTACCTCGCCGAGCAGTTCGTCGACCGTCGGCTCGGGTGCGTCCGCCGCCGACACCTCCGCGCGGGCCGCCGCCCATGCCTCCGCGGTGGCCGCCGTGTCCCGCTCGGCGGCCGTGCGGGCCTCCTCCGCGCGGGTGAACTCTTCGTAGGCCGCGTCCTCGGTGGCGCGGTCGACGTGGTCGGCGCCCGTGCGGGCGGGGGCCGGATGCTCGGCTGAGCCGCAGACCTGGCAGGGCGCTCCGGGAGTGAGCGCCGCGGCCAGCTCGGCGGCGATGCCCTCGAGGCGGCGCGCCTTGATGTCGAGCCATGCCTCGTGCGCTTCGTTGCGGCGCTCGCGGGCCGCCGTGAGCCGGGAGTCGGCGGTGGCGGTCTGCTCGGCGAGCGTGTCCCGGCGGCGGGCGGCGGACAGCCGACGGCGGGCCGGTTCGAGGCGGCCGGCGAGCTGCTCGGCGCGCGCGGCGGCCTCCTGCGAGGCCTCGATCCGGGCCGCCAGCTCCGCTCTGCGGGATTCCCAGCCGCTGAGCCAGCCGCCCGCGTCCTGGAGGATCTCCTCGTCGGCACGGGCCTGCCGCTCCAGATCCGTACGCTCCCCGGCGATCTCGGCGCTGCGCCGCTCCGCCCGCCGTGCGGAATCGAGGCCGCCCAGCTCTTGGCGCAGCCGCCGTTCCAGTGCGGACAGCTGCTCCGCGCCGGCGTCGGCGAGGTCGGCGGGAAGCCGGTTCCGGCTGTTCTCCCGGGCCGTGTGCGCGGCAGCGTGCTCGCGCTCCGCGTCGGCGCGCAGGCCGAGGGCGGGAGCGACGAGGTCGGCCTTTCGGGACCGGTCGAGCACCGCCTGCGCGCGGTCCCGCTCGGGCCTGCCGGCCTCCAGCGCGTCCTGTCGCCGCCGCGATTCCGCGTGCCGTGCCTGACGGTCCGCGAGCTCCCGTTCCTCGTCGAGCGCCCGGCGGGCGGCGGCCTGCCGCGACTCGGCGGCCAGAACGGCCGACTCGGCGATGTCGCGGGCCTCGCGCGCCTCCGAGCGCGCCACGGCCGCCCGGCTCAGGACGGCCTGGGCGAGTCCCGGCTCTCCGGGCCGCTCGTCGACGACGGATCCGCCGGTGACCTGCGCCATTCGGTGGGCGAGCGCGAGCAGCCGCTCGTCCCCGTCCCGTACCTGCTGCTCGGCCGCGCGCCGCAGGTCGGCGAGCCGCTCCTCCACGGCCGCGAACCGGCGGGTGTCGAAGAGCCGCCCGAGCAGTTTGCCCCGCGCCTCGGCGTCCGCCCGCAGGAAGCGTGCGAAGTCGCCCTGCGGCAGGAGCACGACCTGGCAGAACTGCTCCCTGCTCATGCCGACGAGCTGGGTGATCTCCTCGCCGATCTCCTGGTGGGAGCGGCTGAGCGCGGCCCACTCGCCGGTGCCGGAGTCGTACTCGCGCAGCCGGCTCTGGGCCTTCTCGGTGGTGAAGCCGCCGCCGCGCTTCTTCGGGCGCGGCTGGGCCGGTCGTCGGGTGATCTCCAACCGCCGCTCGCCCACGGTCAGTTCGAGGGTGACCTCGGTGTGCGTGCCGGCGGGGGCGTGGTCGCTCCGCAGCGAGGTGCCGGGTGACTGCCGGGCGCCGGGCACGGCTCCGTACAGGGCGTAGCAGACGGCGTCGAGGACGGAGGTCTTGCCCGCGCCGGTGGGGCCGTGGAGCAGGAAGAGACCCGCGCTGGACAGTGCGTCGAAGTCGATCTCCTGCGGGGCTCCGAACGGTCCGAAGGCGGTCACGGAGAGGCGGTGGAGTCTCACCGGGCGCCCACCTCGCGCTCCCGCACCGCACCGTCCACCCGTACGTCGTCGAAAGCGCCGTACAGCACGGTCCGCTCGGTGTCGTCCGGACCGGCGCCGCCCCGTACATGGGCCACGAAGTCCTCCGCGATCTGCTGGTCGCTGCGGTCGCGCAGCCGCTGGGCGTACGAGGCGAGCGGATCGCTCTCCGTGCGCTCGGGATCGAAGACCAGGTTGAGGGTGTGCGGGAAGCGCTCGGCGAGCCGGGCCATGGGCTCGGCCGGCCGCACGGGGTCGGTGAGGGTCGCCTCGACCCAGGACTCCTCGTGCCGTACGAGTCCCGGGTCGGCGAGCAGGTCGTCGAGTCGGCCGCGGATCCGGGCCAACGGCCGGGGCACGGGACAGTCGACGCGCTCGGCCGCCTCGACGGTCCCGTCGGCGCCGAGATCGACCAGCCACATGCTCTTGCGGTGGTCGGCCTCGGAGAAGGAGTACGCGAGGGGTGAGCCGGAGTAGCGGACGCGCGGGGTGACGGTCTGGCTGCCGTGCAGATGCCCCAGGGCGACGTAGTCGACGCCGTCGAAGACTCCGGCGGGGACGGCGGCGACTCCGCCGACCGTGATGTCCCGTTCGCTGTCGCTCGGTTCGCCGCCCGCGACGAAGGCGTGCGCGAGGACGACGGACCGGGTGCCGGCGGGGCGCGTGGCGAGGTCGGCGCGGACGCGGTCCATGGCGGCGCAGAGCACCGACTCGTGCCCGGCCTTGGCGGCGCCGAACCGCTCGCGTACGAGGGCCGGTTCGAGATACGGCAGGCCGTAGAGCGCGACGGATCCATGGGCGTCGTCGAGCACGACGGGTGTCCCGACGCCGGCCGGGTCCGTACGGAGATGGATGCCGGCCCGCTCGATGAGCCCGGCGCCGACGCCCAGGCGGCGGGCCGAGTCGTGGTTGCCGGAGATCATGACGGTCGGCACTCCGGCCTCGGCCAGCCGGTGCAGGGCGGTGTCGAACAGCTCGACGGCGGCGAGCGGCGGCACGGCCCGGTCGTAGACATCCCCGGCGACCAGGACCGCGTCCACGTCACGCGTGCGCACCGTGGCCACCAGGTGGTCCAGGAACGCGGACTGGGCGTCGAGCAGGCTCACCCGGTGGAACGACCGTCCCAGGTGCCAGTCCGACGTATGCAGGAATCTCATGATCGAGGAGCGTATCGGTGGGGTCGGACAGTGGCCGGGGCTTCGGGAGATCCGGGGGTGGGCGGGACCGCGCGCGGCGGGATCACCGGGTCCGGGTGGTGGTCAGACATCGCCGTACGCCTCGCCGCCCAGCTCCACGCGCGCGGTGCCGGCCGTGGCATCGGCGAGCCAGGCCGTGAAGGCCTCCACGTCGGCGTCCGGGAGCCCGATCTCGATGGCGACCGCCTCGCCGTAGCGCACGTCGCGCACGCTCCGGCCCGTCGCCCGCAGGTCGTTCTCCAGCTTGCCCGCGCGCTGGTGGTCGACGGTGACGGTGGCGAGACGGAAGCGCTGCCGGGTGAGGGTGCCGAGCGCGTCCAGCGCCTCGCCGACCACTCCGCCGTACGCCCGGATCAGACCGCCCGCGCCGAGCTTCACGCCGCCGTAGTAGCGGGTGACGACGGCGGCGACGTACCGCACCTCGCGCCGCATCAGCATCTGGAGCATGGGGACACCGGCCGTGCCGCCGGGCTCGCCGTCGTCGCTCGCCTTCTGGACGGACGCGTCGGCCCCGACGACGTACGCGAAGCAGTTGTGCGTGGCCGTCGGGTGCTCCTTGCGGATGCGCGCGACGAAGTCCTGCGCCTCCTGCTCGGTCGCCACCGGTGCCATCGCGCAGATGAAGCGCGAGCGGTTGATCTCGGTCTCGTGCACGCCCTCGCGGGCGAGCGTGCGGTACTGCTCCTGCATCCCGCCACCCTATGCGGACAGGGAGGCGGCACCGACGCCCGGTGCCGGGGCCCCGGCGGTTAGCCTGCCACCCGGGACCGTGCCCCGGCGACCGTGCCCCGGCGACCGTGCCCCGGCGACCGTGCCCCTGCGTCCGTGCCCCTGCGTCCGTGCCACCGGGACGGCGTCCGACGACAAGGAGACCGACCATGACGACCACCGCCCGCGCGACAGTGCAGCACGAGGACGATCGGCTACGCGTCACGCGCTGGGACTTCGATCCGGGACAGAGCACCGGCCGCCACGTCCACGAGTACGACTACGTCGTCGTCCCCGTCACCGATGGACGGACCGACGTGATCACCCCCGACGGCACGGTCACCTCCTCGCAGCTGCGCGCGGGTGAGTCCTACGCCCGTGAGGCCGGAGCCGAACACGAGGTCGTCAACGCCGGCTCCCTGCCGCTGTCCTTCGTCGAGGTCGAGGTCAAGCGGGTGTAGTCGCGGCGGGCGGGGCGGGGCGATCATGGCGGGGCGGCCGCGCTCCGCCGGGGGGAATCACCGGTACCCGTGATCCGTTGTGTTCAGCGACGAGCCACAGGAGGCAGCAGATGAGCGTCGAGACACCCACCACCGGAACCACCGAGTCGGACGTGGTCCGAAAGATCCTGACCGCCACGGGCGACACCTGGGCGGTCGTCGGGCTGTCGTCGAACCGATCACGCGCCGCGTACGGTGTGGCGGCGGTTCTCCAGCGCTACGGCAAGCGGATCGTGCCCGTGCACCCGAAGGCCGAGACGGTCCACGGCGAGCAGGGATACGCCTCGCTCGCCGACATCCCGTTCCCGGTGGACGTGGTGGACGTGTTCGTCAACAGCGAGCACGCGGGGCAGGTCGCCGACGAGGCGGTGGCCGTGGGCGCCAAGGCGGTCTGGTTCCAGCTGGGCGTGATCGACGAGGCGGCGTACGCGCGGACCAGCGGGGCGGGGCTCGACATGGTCATGGACCGCTGCCCCGCCATCGAGATCCCGCTGCTCGACCCGCGGCCCGACCTCGCCTGACCGCGGCTGCCCTCGGCTGAACTCGGCTGCCCCCGCTCAGCCGGCGGCGACGTCGACGCCGAGACCCTCCAGGACGACGGCGCCTGGCAGCTCGGCGAAGGCCTTGCCCGGCAGGATGAGCTTGCCGCGCCGCCGTCCGCTGCCGACGAGCACCCAGTCGGTGTCGACGACGGCGGCGTCGACGAGGAGGGGCCAGTCGGCGGGGAGGCCGATGGGGGTGATGCCGCCGTACTCCATTCCGCTCTCGCCGGTCGCGACCGCCATGTCCGCGAACCGCGCCTTGCGGGCGCCCAGGTGACGGCGGACGGCGCCGTTGACGTCGACCCGGGTGGCCGAGCGCACGACGCAGGCGGCCAGGGTCGTCTCCTCGCCCCGCTTTCCGGCGACGATCACGCAGTTCGCCGACCGGTCGAGGAGGTCCCGGCCGTGGTGCTCGACGAAGACGGCCGTGTCGGCGATCTCGGGGTCGGTGTCGACGTACAGGAGCTGGTCCGCCGGGACGCTCCCCTGCCACGCCCGGACGGCCGCGGCGACCGGTTCCGTGAGCCGGTCCAGGCAGTCGGGGGCCGGTACCGCGTTGTCGAAGTCTCCGATGGGTGCGCGCATACCGGCCACGCTAACAAGTGCGGCGCTCGCCCGACTTGGGCGTCTCAGCGGGCGGGCGGAATGGAGACGGCCATCGTCATCTCGGCTGTCTCGGTGCCGTCGTTGCGGTAGGCGTGCGGCACGTTGGCCTCGAAGACGGCGGAGGTTCCGGCCGGGATGCGGTGTTCCTCCCCCTCCACGACCAGGGTGAGTTCCCCGGCTGTGACGTGCAGCAGCTCGGTGGTGCCGTCCGGGTGCGGGTCGGAGGCGCTGCCGTCGCCCGGCATGAGCGTCCAGGACCAGAGTTCCAGCGGGCCGCGCGCCTCGGTGCCGGCGAGGAGGGTCGTGTGGCTGCCGGTGGAGGTGGACCACATGCGCACGGCCTGGGCGGGCGGGACGAGTCGGACGTGGGGGCCCTGCTCGTAGTCGAGGAGGGTGGTGATCGAGACGCCGAGCGCGTCAGCGAGCTTCACGGTGGTGCCGACGCTGGGGTTCGTCCGGGCCTGCTCGATCTGGATGATCATGCCGCGGCTGACGCCCGCCCGAGCGGCGAGCGCGTCCAGCGTGAAACCGCGCTCGTTGCGCCACCGCTTCAGGTTCCGCGCGAGGGACTGCGTGAGCTGATCGAGGTCCGACACATTCCGTCCAATATTCTGGATGACAGAGTTCAACAGACTGAACTACGGTGTGGTCTACCGCGGTGTACCCAGCTGTCCACCGCACTGTACTGCGAGACCGCCACCCTGCGAGGATCCATGACTGCGCTGTTCGCCCTGGCCACCGCCCTGCTCTGGGGCCTGGCCGACTTCGGCGGCGGGCTGCTGACCCGGCGCATGCCGGCGCTCACGGTGCTCGTGGTCTCGCAGACGATCGCGGTGGTCGTCCTCGGGGCGATCGTGATCGCCACCGGGGCCTGGCGCGAGGTGAGTCCCGACCTCTGGTACGCCGTCGCCGCGGGCCTCGTCGGCCCGGTCGCGATGCTCGCCTTCTACAAGGCCCTGGCGCTCGGACCGATGGGCGTGGTCTCCCCGCTCGGCTCGCTGGGTGTCGTCGTCCCGGTCTCGGTCGGCCTCCTCATCGGTGACCGGCCGGGCATCCTGCAGTTCGCCGGGATCGGCGTGGCGATCGTCGGCATCGTCCTCGCCGGCGGGCCCGAGCTGCGCGGCGCTCCCGTGCAGCGCCAGGCCGTGCTCCTCACGCTGGTCGCGGCCTTCGGGTTCGGCTCGGTGATGGCCTTGATCGCGGAGGCGTCCTCGACCCTGACCGGACTGTTCCTCGCGCTGTTCGTCCAGCGGGTGACGAACGTGGCGGTGGGCGGCGGCGCGCTGTACGTCTCCGTGAAGCGCGGCGGACGGGCGCTGCCCGAGGGCGGCGGCGGGCTGAGCGTCGTGTGGGCGGCCCTGCCCGCGCTCGCCTTCGTCGGCCTCGCGGACGTCGCCGCCAACGGTACGTACTCGATCGCGGCACAGAACGGGCCCGTGACGGTCGCGGCGGTGCTGGCGAACCTCTACCCGGTGGTCACGGCGCTGGCCGCGCGCGGGGTGCTGAAGGAGAGGCTCCGCGCGGTCCAGGCGGCCGGCGCGGGCCTCGCCCTGGTCGGCACGGTCCTGCTCGCGACGGGCTGACCACGGCACACTCCGCCGGGCGTCGGGGGCGGTCACCGGGCGTCGGGGCCGATCGTCGGGCGTCCCCGGGCGTCGCCGGATGCCGCTCCGGCGCCCGGTCCGACCCCCGCGGGCGGCCCGCGCCGGGGACCGAACCGCGCGCCCGCGCTGTGGTCCGCTCTGCGGTCCTCGCTGCGGTCCTCGCTGCGGTCCTCGCTGCGGTCAGCCCTCCGCGAGGTCCCAGTCGGCGAGGGCGGCGAGCTGCTCGTGCGTCACTCCGTCCGGGACCGGCACCGGGGCCGGCGTGCGCAGCGGCGGCTGCCAGCCCCGCTCCGGGTCCCAGCTGCGCACCACCTTCGCCGGCGCCCCGGCCACCACCGAGTGGTCCGGCACCTCTCCCCGTACGACCGCGCCCGCCGCGACCACCACGTTCCGGCCGAGCCTGGCGCCGGGCAGGATCACGGCGCCCGTGCCCAGCCAGCAGCCGGGGCCGATCTCGACCGGCTCGGAGCGCGGCCACTGCCTGCCGACGGGTTCGTCCGGATCGTCGTAACTGTGGTTGGTCGAGGTGATGTAGACGTACGGCCCGCAGTACGTGTCCGAGCCGATCGTCACCCGGGCGTCGGCGATGACATGGCTGCCGCGGCCCAGGACGACGCCGTTGCCCAGGGTCAGGACCGTGTCCGGCCCGAGGTCGAGGCCGGGCAGCATGCCGGCGGTCAGCGTGACCTGCTCGGCGACGATGCAGCACTCGCCGATCTCGATCCACCGCTCGCCGAAGACCGTCCCCTGCGGGAACGCCAGCCGGGTGCCCGCGCCGAGACGCTTGAAGCGCAGCCGTCCGGGGCTCTCGGCGGTGACGGCACCGGCCTCCTGCACCCAGCGCCACCCGCCCTGCAGGGCGCGGGCGAGAACGCGGCGCCGCCAGGCGGTGAGAGAGGAGAACGTGTTTCTGTTCCTGGGCACCCGCACACGGTAGTCGGCGCCGTCGTGCCTGATCGGCGGGGTGCCCTGTGATGTCCGTCATGGGCCGCGGCTAGGGTGCCGTGGAGGCGTGACGCAATCACGAGTGACCAGGAGCGAACCATGACAGAGGCGTTGATCAAGGCCGTGGGCGGCAAGGAGCCGCAGGTCGATCCGACGGCCTTCACCGCGCCGACCTCCGTCGTGCTCGGCGATGTCACGCTCGGCGCCCGCGCCAGCGTCTGGTACCACGCGGTGCTGCGGGCGGACTGCGGTCCCGTCGTCGTCGGCGAGGACTCCAACATCCAGGACAACTGCACCGTCCACGTCGACCCGGGCTTCCCGGTCACGATCGGCGACCGCGTGACGGTCGGCCACAACGCGACCGTCCACGGCTGCACCATCGAGGACGACGTCCTGGTCGGCATGGGCGCCACGGTCCTCAACGGGGCCCGCGTCGGCGCCGGTTCGCTGATCGCCGCGCAGGCGCTCGTCCCGCAGGGGATGGAGATCCCGCCGGGCTCGCTGGTGGCCGGTGTCCCGGCCAAGGTCCGGCGCCCGCTGACGGAGGAGGAGCAGGCCGGCATCCGCCTCAACGCGGAGATGTACCTCCACCTGGCCAAGGGCCACGCCGAGGCCTTCCAGGACTGAGGGCCACAGCGAAGGGCGCGGCGGCCGTGAGGCCACCGCGCCCTTGCGCATACGTCCGTGTGGAGGTGCGGAACTCCCGCTCGGATCAGTCCGCCACCGGCACGGGCGCCGGCTCCGCGGCCGGCTCGCTCTCCGTCTTCGTCCCGGACCGGGTCCCGGCCTCGGCCGCGGCCTTCTTCGCACGGTTCTTCAGGACCAGCATCGAGGTCACGCCGACCAGGACGGCGAGCACCAGACCCAGCCACGAGAAGCGCTTGAGCCACGCCTCGGCGACGATGCCCACCGAGTAGATGACAGCGGTCGTGCCACCCGCCCAGAGGATGCCTCCGAAGACGTTGGCGATCAGGAACTTCCAGTACGGCATCTTCAGCACACCCGCGAGCGGTCCGGCGAAGATCCGCAGCAGGGCGACGAAACGGCCGAAGAAGACCGCCCACATGCCCCACTTCTCGAAGGACCGCTCGGCGAGCGCGATGTTGGCCTCGCTGAAGTGCTTGGGGAACTTCCCGCCCAGCCAGGCCAGCAGCGGGCGCCCGCCCCTGCGGCCGATCGCGTACCCGATCGAGTCGCCGATGATGGCCCCGGCGGTGGCGCAGGCGCCGAGGACGTACGGGTTGATGTCACCGTGCTGGGAGGCGAGCAGGGCCGAGCTGACGAGGACGATCTCGCCGGGCAACGGGATCCCCAGGCTCTCGAGCCCGATCACCACACCCACCAGCGCGTAGATCGCGCCCGCGGGGATCGTCTCCAGCCATTCCTGGACGTGCAACGCGGATTCCTCCCGTGTCGAGCGCACGCCGCGTCGCGCACGCCGGGGCAGCCTACCTGGTCGCACGACGACGCCCGGCCGACTGCGGGCCGTGGACGCAGGGGCTCGCCCGGCTGGACTGCGGCAGCGGCGCGGACGGCCGCGCGAGGGAGTGGGACCTGGGACCGGAGGGCGCAATACGGTCTGAGCGCGCAGGAGCGGCACGCGGTGCGGTTCCGGGTGGCGCAGGGCATCTCCGGCCGGCCGGGGGGACGCCCCGAAGGGGTGGCGGCGGTGGGCGGAGGAGGCGTTCCACCCGCCTCAGCCGTGGCGGGAGTTGCTGGGCGCGGCGCTCCGTTCGGCGGCCTCGAGGCCGGGCAAGGGCGATGACTACGCGTACGGCTGTCCCTCCCGCCGCTCGACCTCCCTGCCCGGCACCGTGCTCCCGAGCCTGCGGCGGACTCCGCCACGGGCACCGGTGGTCATCGACACCTCGGGCCCGGTCAGCGACGCCGGGGCGGACAGCGCGCTTCCGGAGGTCGCCGCGATCGCCCGCGCCGTGGGCGGCCACCGCCCTGGGCCCGCGTCGTCACCATCGGCCAGGCGCGGCCCGCGGGGCCCCGGCACGGTCGGCGAGTCCGGGACGCGACCCGCGGGTCCGGAGCGCCGTCTGCCGGTCCGGGACGCGACCTGCGGTTCCGGGACGCCGTCTGCCGGTCCGGGACGCTACCCCGGAGCCGCGGCTCCGGAGCGTGACCCTCGAGCCCGGGGCGCGGCCCGCGAGTCCGGCGGGTCCGGGGCGCGGCCCGTCGTCCGTTACTCCCCTACTTTCCCTGGCCGTTCGGGCGCAGGGTCCAGACGACCGTCATCTCGCCCGTCACGGCGCCGTCCTCGCGGGTGATCGCGATGTGGACCGGGAACTCCGGGCGCTCGCCCGCGTCGAGTTCGGCGACGACCTCGACGGCCGGACGGCCGAGCGTGGCGGTGGCGGTGACGACGCCCATGGCCAGCTTCTTGTAGCCGATCTCGGCGGTGACCGCGAGCGGCACCGCGCGGTTCAGCTGGTCGCCGAAGGCGGCCAGGACGATCGCGCCACTGGCCGACTCGGCCAGGGTGAACATGGCTCCGGCGTGCGGGCCGCCGACGTGGTTGTGGTAGTCGGCCTGGTCCGGCAGGCGGACCACGGCACGCTCGGAAGTGGTCTCGAGGAACTCGAGGTTCAGGGTCCTGGCCATGGGAACGGTCGCGGCGAGCATCTCGCCGACGGACATCTGGTCTGCGCTCATGGCGGCGATGTTACCCACGGGTAGCAGAGAAGGCCATCCCCGTCTGCACCACACCCTCACGGGGGCGGGCGTAGCACGCCTCCGGCCACACCTCTATGGTTACTGGCCATGTGGCCAGGACAGCAGCCGCCCGGGGGCGAGCAGAACCCGCAGGACCAGAGTCAGAACCCCTACCAGCAGTCGGGGTACCAGCAGCCCAACCCGTACCAACAGCCCGGCTACCAGCAGCAGCCCGGGTACCCGCAGCAGCCGCCGGCCCAGCCGCCCACGCAGCCGGGTTACCCCCAGCAGCCCGCGCAGCCCGGCTACCAGCAGCCCAACCCCTACCAGCAGCCGACCGTGCCGCAGTACGCGGTCCCGGGCGCACCTCAGGGCGGGCCCGGTGACGGCAAGAAGAAGCAGACGACCCTGATCGCCATCCTCGCCGCGACCGCCGTGGTCGTCGTCGCCGGTGTCACCGGGTTCCTGGTCCTCGGGGACGACGACGACAAGAACACGAAGGCGGGCGGCGACTCGAAGGCGACGGCCTCGGCCTCCGCTTCCGGCGGCTCCGGTGAGCCGTCCACCTCCCCCTCGCTCGACAACCCGCGCGACGACGCCGCGCTGCAGCCGACGATCCCGGGCTGGAAGGTCGTCCACAACCCGAAGTACGGCACGCTGTTCGACGTACCGCCCGACTGGGAGCTCCTGAAGCCCGGCTCCGTCACGTTCTTCGAGGACGAGAAGAAGGGCGACGGCACTCCGGTCGTCACCATGTCCGCCCCCGTGCGCTACAAGAGCAAGTGGTGCACCCTCGACACGAACAAGGACGGCTCCGAGGAGAACTGGGGTCTGAGCAGCGCCGGCACCAAGGGCGGCCAGGGCGCCAAGGACACCGCCGAGGCGGCGTTCAACGAGGCCGGCAACTGGGTGTGGGCCGGTTACGCCCAGCACATGCCCAAGGGGACCATCAAGATCACCAAGGCGGTGCCGTACACCACCACGTCCGGTCTCGCGGGCCACGTCGCTACAGCGACCGCCCCGGGAATCAAGAAGCGGAACAGCTGCGAGTCGGACGGCAAGTCCCTCGCGTTCTCCTTCAAGAACGCCAAGGGCGACTTCTCGTCCTTCGTGCTCTACGGGGCCGACGGCGTCAAGGACGAGCTGGCGGACGCGACGATCCAGAAGATCCTCGCCACGGTGCGACTGGCCCCCGAAGGATCCTGACGAGGGGAGCCGAGGGGACCCGCTCAGATCCCCTCGGATCCCCTCGGCTCTGATCCAGGCGACGTACGGGCGATGTAAGGGCGACGGCGGCCGGAGAACGAGCGGCCGGACGGCGAGCTGACGGGTAATCCGTTTGGCAGGAGGCGGTGGAGCCGGGGATAGTCCCGGAGTGAGTACTGCCGCCGCCTCCCCCCGCGCCCCGCGCTCGCGCCGCCCCGAATGGGCCGGCCGCAACTACATCCTGCTGACCGCCGCCGCGATCGTCACCAACCTGGGCACCCACGGCGCCCTGATCGCGGCGGCGTTCGCGGTGATCCAGACCGGCGGCGACGGCGGCGACGTGGGTCTCGTGGCGGCGGCCAGGACACTGCCGCTCGTCCTCTTCCTCCTCATCGGCGGCGCCGTCGCCGATCGCATACCCCGGCACCGCGTGATGGTGGCCGCCAACGCCCTGAACTGCGTCTCGCAGGGTGCCTTCGCCGTCCTCGTCCTCGCCGGCGAGCCGCAGCTGTGGCAGATGATGCTGCTCACCGCGCTGTGCGGAACGGGTCAGGCGTTCTTCAGCCCGGCGGCCGAGGGCATGCTGATGTCCAGCGTCAGCGGCGAGCAGGTCAGCCGCGCCTTCGCGCTCTTCCGGATGGCGATGCACGGCGCCGGCATCGGCGGGGCCGCTCTCGGCGGCGCGATGATCGCCGCCGTCGGCCCCGGCTGGGTCCTCGCCATCGACGCGGCCGCGTTCGCCGTCGCCGGTGCGCTGCGCGCCTTCCTCGACGTCAGCCACATCCGCGAACGCGAGGCGGGCGGCGGACTCCTCGCCGATCTGCGCGAGGGCTGGCAGGAGTTCGTCGGGCGGCCGTGGCTGTGGTCGATCGTGGCCCAGTTCTCCATCGTCGTGGCCCTGGTCGGCGCGGCCGAGTCGGTGTACGGACCGCTGGTCGCCCGGGACGAGCTGGGCGGCGCCAAGCCATGGGGGCTCGCCCTCGCCGCGTTCGGCGTCGGTACGCTCAGCGGCGCGCTGCTGATGATGCGCTGGAAGCCGCGCCGGATGCTGCTCGTCGGCACCCTGGGCGTCTTCCCGATCGCCCTGCCCTCGGCCGCGCTCGCGGTGCCGCTCGACGTCGTCGGGCTCTCGGCGGCCATGTTCGTCAGCGGGGTCGCCATCGAGGTGTTCGGTGTGGCGTGGATGACGACGCTGCACCAGGAGATCCCCGAGGAGAAACTGTCCCGGGTCGCCGCGTACGACTGGTTCGGATCGACCGCCATGCTCCCGCTGTCCACGGCTCTGGCGGGCCCGGCGGAGAGCGTCTTCGGGCGGAGTCAGGCGCTGTGGGGTTCAGCGGTCCTGATCGTGGTCGTGACGGCGCTGGTGCTGTTCGTCCCGGACGTCAGGAACCTGACGCGGCGCACGAAGCAGATCGCCTCCGGTCCTGCCACTCCCCTTCTGCCGGAGCCCACGCCCTTGCCCGCGCCTACGGCTTCGGGCGCGGACACGGCGCGCTGACCGCCCCAGCCCCAGCCCCCGTCGTCGCCGCCGCCGTCACCCCACGCTGAACGCCCCGTCCGGCGGTACGGGAGAGGGCACGGCGTCCGGGTCGCTCACCGGCCGGGCGTCGCCGGTGAAGCGCGTCAGGGTGTCGCCGTACTCCACCCGCGCGGGGAACGCGTCCGCCGCCGCACGCCGGGCCAGGCGCACCGTGTCGATCTCGCCGTCGGAGGCGACGAGGACGGCGTTGCCGAAGCGGCGGCCGCGCAGCACCGCGGGCTCGGCGATCAGCGCCAGTTCGGGGAAGACGGCCGCGAAGGTGGCCAGTTGGGAGCGGAGGAAGGCGAACGGCGCCCCGTCGGCCAGGTTGGCCGCGTAGATCCCGCCCGGCCGCAGCACCCGCCGGGCCTCGCGGGCGTACTCCACGGAGGTCAGGTGGGCGGGGACGCGCGAGCCCCCGAAGACGTCGGCGACGAGCACGTCCGCCGATGCGGCGGGCGCGCCCTCCAGCCAGGCCCGGGCGTCGGCGCCGTGCACGGCGACACCGGAGCCGTCCGGCAGCGGCAGGTGCTCGGTGACCAGGTCGAGCAGGCCCCGGTCGGCCTCGACCACGTCCTGGCGGGAGCCCGGTCGGGTGGCCGCGACGTACCGGGGCAGGGTGAGCGCCCCGCCGCCGAGGTGCAGGACGGCGAGCGGCTCGCCCTCGTCCGCGGCGCTGTCGAGGACGTGGGCCAGCCGGCGCGTGTACTCGAATTCCAGGTACGCCGGATCGTCCAGGTCGACGTACGACTGCGGAGCGCCCTCGACCGTGAGCAGCCAGGCCCGCTCGCGGTCGACGTCGGGCATGAGCCGGGCGGTGCCGCCGTCGACGTCCCGGATGACGGGTATCTGCTCGTTCACGCTCTCATTGTGCCCGCAGACCACGGACCGCCTCCGCGCGGGCGGCGGCCCGAGCCCGACCGGCACGGGGCGCCGCGATGCGAGCCCGTCCGCCCCAGGGCGCCGGTGGTCCCGTCCGTCCCGCAAGGCGGGGCCCCGCACTCCGTGGGTGCGGAATGCGGGGCCCGCCCGTAGGCGTGCGGTCAGTCCACGGTCGTGACCGTGCCCGCGCCGACCGTGCGGCCGCCCTCGCGGATCGCGAAGCCGAGGCCGGGCTCCAGCGGTACGTCACGTCCGAGCTCGACGGTCATCGTGACCGTGTCGCCCGGCCGCGCGACGGCCTGCTCGGCCAGGTCGACGTCGCCGACGACGTCCGCGGTCCGGATGTAGAACTGCGGGCGGTAGCCGGTCGAGACGGGGGTGGTGCGACCACCCTCCTTCGCCGACAGGACGTAGACCTGCGCGGTGAACCGCCGGCGCGGGACCACACTGCCGGGCGCCGCCACCACGTGCCCGCGGCGGACCGTGTCGCGTGCGACACCGCGCAGCAGCAGGGCCACGTTGTCACCGGCCTCGGCGGACTCCATGGGCTTGCCGAAGGTCTCCACGCCGGTGACGACCGTCTCCGTGTCCGCGCCGAGCACCTCCACGCGGTCGCCGACCCGCACCGTCCCACGCTCGACCGCGCCGGTGACGACCGTGCCACGGCCCGTGATGGTGAGCACGTTCTCGACGGACAACAGGAAGGGGGCGTCCACATAGCGCACCGGCATCGGTACGTACGTGTCCACGGCGTCCAGGAGCGCCTCGATCGAGGCGGTCCACCGTGGGTCCCCCTCCAGTGCCTTGAGCCCGGAGACCCGGACGACGGGGACGGCGTCGCCGCCGTAGCCGTGCGCGGACAGCAGCTCCCTCACCTCCAGCTCGACCAGGTCGGTCAGCTCGTCGTCCCCCGCGTCGGCCTTGTTGAGCGCGACGACGATGTGGTCGACGCCGACCTGGCGGGCGAGGAGGACGTGCTCGGCCGTCTGCGGCATGATCCCGTCGAGCGCGGAGACGACGAGGATCGCACCGTCGAGCTGGGCGGCGCCCGTGACCATGTTCTTGATGTAGTCGGCGTGACCGGGCATGTCGACGTGGGCGTAGTGGCGGGTGTCGGTCTCGTACTCGACGTGCGCGATGTTGATGGTGATGCCGCGCTGCGCCTCCTCGGGCGCGCGGTCGATCCGGTCGAAGGGCACGAACGTGCCGGTCCCGCGCTCGCTGAGGACCTTGGTGATGGCGGCGGTGAGAGTGGTCTTGCCATGGTCGACGTGGCCCATGGTGCCGATGTTCAGGTGCGGCTTGGTGCGCACGTACGCCGTCTTGGACATGGTTCGCTCGTTCCTTGAGCTCGAAGCGTGTGAGGGGACCCCGTGGCCTGACCGACCCTCCCCCTGGGGGGTCCGCCGGACGATCCGGGGAGGGTCAGCTTCGGGCGCCGTCGAATGCGGCTGCCGTGCCGGGAACGAGGAGATCGGCAGCCTTCGGCGCGGCCGCGACTGCGGTCCGTGCTGCGAGGAAGGCGTACCGGAACATGCCCACGATCATCCCGGGACGGGGGACGGACGTCGAACGATTTTCCCCCGAGGGGGAGTTCAGAGGTGCTTGAGCGCCTCGCGCACGGAGAGCGGGGCGAACCTCTCCCGGTTTCCGTCGACGAACGCGCGCACCTCGTCGGGGCCGGTCTTGGCGTACTCGCGCAGGGCCCAGCCGATCGCCTTGCGGAGGAAGAAGTCCGTGTCGGAGGCCCGGCGCAGGCAGTAGGCGAACAGCCGCTCGGTGTCGGTGGCGCCCTTGAACCGGAGTTGGTGGAGCAGCGCGGTCCGCGCGACCCAGAGGTCGTCGTCCTCGATCCACTCGTCCATCCGCGCTGCGAGCCGCGGGTCGGCGGCGACGAGCCCGCCGACGACGTGGGCGGCGAGGTGGTCGACGGTGTCCCACCAGGATTCGGTGGTGACGAGGTGCCGGGCGACGGGCAGGAAGCCGGAGGAGCAGCGCTTGACGTGGCGGCGCAGGTAGTCGACGCCGAAGTAGTGGTACTCGCGCTCCGGAAGGGCGAAGCAGCGCAGCGCGACGGCCGCGCAGTCCGCCTCGTCGGGGCGCGGGGTGCCTTCCAGGACGGTGCGGGACAGGGCGCGCCGCTCGGGGGTGCGGATGCCGAGGAAGGGAGCGGCGCCCTTCATGTACGCCACCATCTCCTGGGCCCGGAACGGGTCCCCGGCGGTGGGATAGACCTCGGTGAGACGCCCGAGCACGGTGTCGGCGAGGGCGCTGGCGGGGACGGCGGGCGGCGCGGACGTCATACGGCTCACAGTAGGCGGATGACGGACATTACGGCGATCACATGGGGGGTTCGGTTACTCTCCCCTGATGCTCGACCCCGTCACCCGACCGCCGGGCTCCCTCGCTCTGCGCTGCTCCCGGGCTCTGCTCTCGCCCTGGTCGCGGCTGTCCCTGCTCGCCGCGCTCCTCCTCGGCGCGGCGACGACCGTGGTCCTGTACGAGCCACAGCGGCTGCTCGCGGCCGGCTGGCCGCCGCAGGCGAACGGCGCGGGGGCGGTGGTGCTGTTCGGTCTGGCGTACGGCGTGTGCACCGCCGCCTTCGTACCGCGACCCATCCTGAACCTGGCGGCGGGCGCGCTGTTCGGTATGCAGGCGGGGCTGGCGGCCGCGCTGGCAGGGACGGTCCTCGGGGCGGGCATCTCGTTCACGCTGGGGCGGCTGCTGGGGCAGGACGCGCTGCGGCCGCTGCTGCGGGGCCGCTGGCTGACGGCTGCGGACGGGCAGTTGAGCCGGCACGAGTTCCGCTCGATGCTGGCGATCCGGCTCTTCCCCGGGGTGCCGTTCGCGGCGGCCAACTACTGCGCGGCGGTCTCCCGGATGGGGTACGCGCCGTTCCTGCTGGCCACCGGGCTCGGATCGATCCCGAACACTGCGGCGTACGTGGTGGCGGGCAGCCAGGCGGGGTCACCGACGTCGCCCGCGTTCCTCGTGTCGATGGGCTTCATCGTCGTGTCCGGCCTGGGCGCGGCGGCCGTGGCCTGGCGCAAGCGCCACGGCCTGCGGGCCAGGGAGAGGGCGGGCGCCGCCCCGTCCCCCGCCGCGCCCGCCGCGCCCTCACCGGAGCGCCCCCTGGAACCGGCGGCGGCCCGGGAGGTCCGCTGACCCTGAGGTCCGCTGACGCCGAAAGTCCGCCGATCCTCGGAGGCGCCCTGCCTCAGAGCGCCTCGACGATCATCGCGTTCGCCAGGCCGCCCGCCTCGCACATCGCCTGGAGGCCGTAGCGCGCGCCCCGTGCGCGCAGGGCGTGGACCAGGGTGGTCGTCAGCCGGGTGCCGCTCGCGCCGAGCGGGTGGCCGAGCGCGATGGCGCCACCGTGGACGTTGACCTTGGCCGGGTCCGCTCCGGTCTCCTGCTGCCAGGCGAGCACGACGCTGGCGAACGCCTCGTTGATCTCGAAGAGGTCGATCTCCTCCAGGCCGAGCCCGGCCCGCCGCAGCACCTTCTCCGTGGCGGGGATGACGCCGGTGAGCATGAGCAGAGGATCGGAACCGGTCACCGCGAAGCTGTGCAGCCGGGCGAGCGGCCGCAGACCGAGCCGCTCGGCGGTCTCGGCGGCCATGACGAGCACGGCGGAGGCTCCGTCGTTGGTCGGGCTGCTGTTGCCGGCCGTCACCGACCAGTCGATCTGCGGGAAGCGCTCGGCGAATCCGGGGTCCTCGAAGGCGGGCCGGAGCCCCGCAAGGATCTCGGTCGTCGTCGCGGGCCGCACCGACTCGTCCCGTCGGACCTCTCCGTACGGGACGACCTCCGCGTCGAAGAGCCCGGCCTCCCAGCTCCGCGCGGCCTTGGCGTGCGAGGCGGCGGCGAACTCGTCCATCGCCTCGCGCCCGAGGGACCACTTCGCGGCGATCAGCTCCGCGCTGATGCCCTGCGGCACGAGGCCCTCGGGGTAGCGCGCGGCGACGCCCGGTCCGAAGGGGTCGGCCCCGGGCGGCACGTTCGACCACATCGGGACCCGGCTCATCGACTCGACCCCGCAGGCGACGGCGATGTCGTACGCCCCCGAGAGCACGCCCTGGGCCGCGAAGTGCACCGCCTGCTGGGATGAGCCGCACTGGCGGTCGACGGTGGTGGCGGGCACGGACTCGGGGAAGCCGGCGCCGAGCCAGGCGTACCGGGTGGTGTTCATGGCCTGTTCGCCGACCTGGTCCACCGTTCCGCCGATGACGTCGTCGACGAGCGCGGGGTCGATGCCGCTGCGGTCGATCAGCGCCTTGAGGGTGTGGGAGAGCAGGGCGACGGGGTGGACCTCGGAGAGGGCGCCGTTGGCCTTCCCCCTGCCTATGGGCGTACGGACTGCTTCGACGATGACGGCGTCGCGCATGATGACGGCTCCTCGCTCACCTGGTGAGTTGGAAAACTGGACCTACACCTGCCAGTAACATAACCCAGTCGGTTTGATTTTCAAACCATCCGATGCCCGCTCCCTTAGGCTGGGCACATGAAGGCCGCCCCCCGCCCCTGTTCGATCGCCGACACCCTCGCCCTCGTCGGTGAGAAGTACGCGCTGCTGGTGATGCGCGAGATCTCGCTCGGCGTCCACCGCTTCGACCGCATCGCGCGGAACACCGGCGCCCCGCGCGACATCCTCACCGCCCGCCTCAAGCGGCTCGTGGAGGCGGGGATCCTGGAGAAGGTGCGGTACAGCGAGCGCCCGGCGCGCTTCGAGTACCGCGCCACCCTCGCCGGGAAGGAGCTGCAGCCCGTCCTGCTGACGCTGATGGCCTGGGGCGATCGCCATCTGAACGGTGAGGACCGCCCGGTGCTCCTGGAACACAGCTGCGGCGAGGTGCTCAGCCCGCGCGTCGTCTGCGCCGGCTGCGGCGGCGAGGCCGACCCCGCCAGCCTGACCCACCACGTGCGGTCACCCGGCTGGACGACCAAGGGCCCTGTGGAGACCTGAGATCAAGGGCTTCACCCAGGGACGGTACGCTGCGCAACGACCGGCGGTCGATCTCCGATCCGACCGCCCCATCTGACCGCACGAGCACATTCGGGACGGCCCTAGCCCCATGAGTTGGTTCGAATCATTCATCCTCGGACTCGTCCAGGGGCTGACGGAGTTCCTTCCCATCTCCTCCAGCGCGCACCTCCGCCTCACCGCCGCCTTCGCCGGCTGGGAGGACCCGGGAGCGGCCTTCACCGCGATCACGCAGATCGGCACGGAGACCGCGGTCCTGATCTACTTCCGCAAGGACATCGCCCGGATCGTCTCGGCGTGGTTCCGCTCGCTCCGCGACAAGTCGATGCGCGGCGACCACGACGCGCAGATGGGCTGGCTGGTCATCGTCGGCTCGATCCCGATCGGCGTGCTCGGTGTGACGCTGAAGGACCACATCGAGGGCCCGTTCCGCGATCTGCGGCTGATCGCCACGACGCTCATCGTGATGGGCATCGTCCTCGGCGTCGCGGACCGGCTCGCCGCCCGTGACGAGGCCGGCGGCCGGCACCGCGCGGCCCGCGAGCGCAAGACGCTCAAGGACCTCGGTGTACGGGACGGCCTGATCTACGGCATCTGCCAGGCGATGGCCCTGATCCCCGGCGTCTCCCGCTCGGGCGCGACGATCTCCGGCGGTCTGCTGATGGGCTACACCCGCGAGGCGGCGGCCCGCTACTCGTTCCTGCTCGCCATCCCCGCCGTGCTGGCCTCGGGCGTCTTCGAGCTGAAGGACGCCACCGAGGGCGGCCATGTGTCCTGGGGTCCGACGATCTTCGCGACGATCATCGCGTTCGCCGTCGGTTACGCCGTCATCGCCTGGTTCATGAAGTTCATCACGACCAAGAGCTTCATGCCGTTCGTGATCTACCGGATCGCCCTGGGCATCCTTCTCTTCATCCTGGTCGGCACGGACACGCTGAGCCCGCACGCGGGCGAGTCCGGCAGCTGACCCGTCCGGCGCCGGTCGGCCCAGGCCGGCGCCGCCGGGGCCGGGTCTCCGCCGGGCGATCTTCGGGTGCGCGTCGCACCCTGGAACCATGGCCTGGCAACCCCCCATCGTCGTGCACCGCCCGTCCCCCGACGGCGGGCGGCGCGTCACCGTCCGCGGCCGGATCGTGGGCCTGGCGCACAACGACACCGACCTCGTCGAGTTCCTGCGCCGAGCGGGGCTCGAGGACGCCGACATGATCCTCGACGATCCGCACCTGGTGGAGTGGCGCGGCGGCCGCCCGCACCGCTGGGAGGCCGCCTGAGCCGCGTGACGCGTCAGACCTCGGGGTCGTACGGGACCCGGGCGATCTCACGGATGCCGCCCAGGGTCCCCCACTCGTTCCGGCCGAGCCGGGTCAGCGGGCGCATCAGCGTGATGTCGGGGTGGCCGTCCACCAACACGGACTCGTCCACCGCCGCGTGCACCACCCGTCCGAAGACGACGGTCGAGTCCCCGATCCGCAGTGTGCTGTGCAGCTCGCACTCCAGCGCGACGGGCGAGGACGCCACCCGGGGCGGCTTGATCCGCAGGCTCGGCTCGCGCTCCACCCCGCAGGCGTCGAACTCGCTCACGCCGCGCGGGAAGTCCGTCGCGGTGGCGTTGATCTGCTCGAAGAGCGGCTCGGGGGACAGGTTCACGACGAACGCGCCCGTGTCCTCGATGTTCCGCAGCGAGTCCTTCCGGCCCACCGAGGTGAACTGCACCACCGGGGGCGTGACCGAGGAGATCGTGAAGAAGGAGTGCGGTGCGAGGTTGTCGGTCCCGTCGGCCGACGTCGTGGAGATCCAGGCGATGGGCCGGGGCACGACGGTGGCGGTGAGCAGCCGGTAGAAACTGTTCCGGTCACTGCGGTCGGGATCGAAGTCGATACGCATGCCGAGAAGTATGACCGGTATCCGACCACGCCTCCGACGCACGGCTCTTGGCGCCCCGCCTCCGCTGCCCGACACTGAGGCGATGACGCAGCGCGTGGACCTCGCGACCGTGATGGACCGGATGGCCATCGACGACCTCGTCACCGGGTACGCGGTGGCCGTGGACGACTCCGACTGGGCGGGCTACCGGGCGCTGTTCACCCGCGACGGCCGGGCCGACTACCGCGGCTCCGGTGGTGTCGAGGGCCCCGCGACCGAGGTCGCCGACTGGCTCGCGGAGACGATGCGGCTCTTCCCGGTGCGCCAGCACCTCATCGTGAACCGCCGGGTCCGGATCCAGGACCTCGGCGGCTACCCGGGCGACAGCGCGGACGTCCGCGCCGACTACGTGAACCCGATGCGCTTCGAGTCGGGCGAGGACTTCGTCTGCGGCGGCCGGTACACGTTCACGCTGGCCCGGACGGACGGCGGCTGGCGGCTGCGCACCGTGGTCGTCGAGGAGAGGTGGCGCCGCCTCTGACGGCCGTAGGCGGTTCGCGCGCGCTGTACGGCACCGTACGGCCTGACCGACGTACGGCCGTAGGGGTCGTCCGGTCGTGGCGCCCGTGGGGCCGCGGCGGTCGTGCGGCGCACACTGGAGGCGACACCTGGAGGCGACGCCGCATGCGGAATCCGTTCGGCAGTCGCGACGGCGCGGCCGCGCCCGGCAGCGGCGCACGCACCGGTCCGCGCCCGGTGCCCGTGACGTCGCACCGCGCCGCCCGCGCCGTGCTCGCGGTCGTCGCCGGCGCCCTGCCCGCGCTGGCGTTCCCGGAGGCCGGGCTGTGGTGGCTCGCCCATGTCGCGCTCGTCCCCTGGCTGCTGCTGCTTCGCACCGCCCCCACCGCGCGCCGGGCGGCCCTCGAGGGCTGGCTGGGCGGCGTCGGGTTCGTGCTCGCCGTGCACCAGTGGCTGATGCCGAGCCTGCACGTCTTCATCCTCGTCATCGCCGCGCTGCTCGGTCTGCTGTGGCTGCCGTGGGGATGGCTCGTGCGCGCGATGCTCGGAGACGGTCCTTCCGGCCTGCGCGCCGCTGCCGCGATCCTCGTCGTCCCCTCCGGCTGGCTGCTCATCGAACTCGCCCGGTCCTGGGAGGGCTTGGGCGGGCCCTGGGGGCTCCTCGGCGCCAGTCAGTGGCAGGTCGAACCGGCGCTGCGGCTCGCCTCCGTCGGCGGCGTCTGGCTGGTCTCGCTGCTCGTGGTGGCGGTCAACACCGCTGTGGCCCTGCTCGTGGTGTCGACGGCCGCCGTACGCCTGACGGGCCTGGTCGGCCTTGTGGTGTGCGCCCTCACCGTGGGCGTGGTCTGGTGGGGCGTCACACCACCTCGCGAGCAGGGCACGGCGCGGATCGCCGTCGTCCAGCCGGGGGTGTACGACGGGCCGGCCGGCGCCGAGGAGCGGTTCGCCCGGGCTGAGGAGCTCACCAGGGAGCTCGCCGGCCAGGATCTCGATCTGGTCGTCTGGGGCGAGAGCAGCGTCGGCGCCGACCTGACCGCGCGCACCGATCTCGCGGCCCGGCTGTCCGCCCTGTCGCGTGCCGTGGACGCGCCGATCCTCGTCAATGTGGACGCACGCCGCGCCGACCGGCCGGGCATCTTCAAGAGCAGTGTTCTGACAGGGCCGCAGGGCCCGACGGGCGACCGGTACGACAAGATGCGGCTCGTGCCGTTCGGCGAGTACATCCCGGCGCGACCGGTGCTCGGCTGGGTGACCTCGGTCGGCAAGGCGGCGGGCGAGGACCGGCGACGCGGGACGGAGCCGGTGGTGATGACGCTGCCGGCCGAGGACGGCCGGCCGCCGCTGCGGATCGGCCCGCTGGTCTGCTTCGAGTCGGCGTTCCCCGACATGAGCCGCCGGCTGACCCGCGACGGCGCCGACGTGCTCGTCGCCCAGTCGGCGACGTCGACCTTCCAGAACAGCTGGGCGCCCGCGCAGCACGCCTCGCTGGGGGCGCTGCGCGCGGCGGAGTCCGGGCGGGCCATGGTGCACGCGACGCTGACCGGTGTCAGCGCCGTGTACGCCCCGGACGGCAGCCGGGTCGGCGCGCCCCTGGGCACCGACCGGAGCGCGGCCGCCGTCTACGACGTACCGCTGGCGCGGGGGACGACGGGCTACGTCCGGTACGGCGACTGGGTGTTGTACGGCGCCCTGAGCGTTCTGGCCGCGCTCTGCGCCGCCGAGGGCATGGGTGCCCTCAGGAGGCCTGCGTCAGAGCTTCGCGCACCACGCGCTCGCACAGCTCGTGGGTGGCGAGGGCGTCGCGAGCGCTGAGCGTCGTCCCGTCCCGTACCGCGTCGAGGAAGGCCAGCACGGCCTGCTCGATACCGCGCTGACGGGCCACCGGCACCCAGTCGCCGCGCCGGCGGGTCGTCGGCTGCCCCTTGTGGTCGACGATGTCCGCGAGGTTGAGGACCTGGCGCTTGGTGTCCTGGCCCGAGACCTCCAGGATCTCCTCGGTGGAGCCGTTCATCCGGTTCATCATGCCGATGGCGGTGAAGCCGTCCCCGGAGAGCTGGAGCACGACGTGGTGCATGAGCCCGTCCTTGATCCGGGCGCGTACGTCGGTGTGCTCGACGTCTCCCGGCAGGAGGAAGCGCAGGGTGTCGACGACGTGGATGAAGTCGTCGAGGACGAGGGTGCGCGGGTCCTCGGGCATGCCGACGCGGTTCTTCTGCATGAGGATCAGCTCGCGCGGGTGGTCCAGGCACTGCGCGTAGCCGGGGGCGAGCCTGCGGTTGAACCCGACGGCCAGGCTCACCCCGCGCGCCTCGGAGAGCTCCACGAGCCGTTCGGAGTCGGCGTACTCGTACGCCAGCGGCTTGTCGACGTACGTCGGTACGCCGGCCTGGAGGAGCCGGGCGGTGATCTCGGGGTGCGCGTCCGTCGGCGCGTGCACGAACGCCGCGTCCAGCCCGGCGGCGAGCAGCGAGTCGAGGTCGCCGTGGCGCTGGTTCCCGGGCACGCGGTGGATCTCGGCGACCCGGTCCAGAGTGGTCTTCGTCCGTGTCTGGAGGTGGAGTTCGACCCCGGGGAGGGCGGCGAGGACGGGGAGATATGCCTTCTGAGCGATGTCGCCGAGTCCGATGCAGCCGACCTTCACGGGGTCTCCCTAGCGCTTGTTGGTGTGCTCTCTCCGGCGGCCTGCGGCCCGCCGTTCGCGCTGGTCAGCTTACGCGGGCCCGCTCGTCGGCGAGCGGGGGCCGCCAGTCGGCGATGCCGTCGAAGCCGCGCAGCACGAGTCCGGGGCCGAACCGTGAGACGGCGGCGATGAGCGCGTTGCGCAGGGCGACGGCGGGTGGGGCGCTCAGCAGGGTGAGCCGGCCGGTGCGGGCGGCCTTGCGGACGATCGCGGTGGTGCGCGGCAGCCGGTCGGCGGTGTACGCGGTGAGGGCGCGGCTCGGCGGAGCTCCCCGGGCGATGTGGTGGGCGAGGACGATCGCGTCCTCGATGGCCTGGTTGCCGCCCTGGCCGAGGGTGGGCTGCATGGCGTGGGCGGCGTCGCCGAGCAGGGCGACACGGCCCTGGTGGAAGGCGGGCAGGGGGTCGATCAGGTGGTGCACGTCGTTCCGCAGCACGCCGGCCGGTTCGACGGCGGCGAGGATCTCGGGGACCGGCTGGTGCCAGTCGCCGAAGAGGCGGAGGAGTTCGGCCCTCTCGTCGTCGGGGGCGTGGGCGCCCTCCGGGGCGGCGGCCATCGCGTAGGCGTAGATCCGGCCGTCCTTGAGGGGCTGGGTGCCCCAGAGGCGGCCGCCGCCCCAGGTCTCGTGCGGGGCGAAGGGCCGGTCGGGGGCGGGGACGACCACGCGCCACGTGGTGAAGCCGGAGTAGGCGGGGCCGGGGTGGCCGGGGAAGAGGGCGCGGCGGAGCGTGGAGCGGATGCCGTCGGCGCCGACGACGAGGTCGGCCTCGATCTCCTGGCCCCCGTCCCCGTCCCCGTCGGCGATCCTGACGAGGGCGGGCCGTCCGTCGTCGCCGGGGTCGACGAGGGACGCGGCGGCTCCGGTCCGTACGACCCCTTCGGGGAGGGCGGAGGCGAGGATCTCGACGAGGGTGGCGCGGTGCAGCAGGACGAGCGGGCCGCCGAAGCGCTCGGCGGCCGCCTTCGCGCTGGTTCGGGCGAGCCAGCGGCCGTCGGGGGCGCGCATGCCGCCGTCGCCCTGCCAGGCGGACAGTTCACGGACGCGGTCGCCGAGGCCGATGACGTCCAGCGCGCGCTGGGAGTTGGGGGCGAGCCCGATGCCGGCTCCCACGGGGGTCAGGGCGGCGGCGCGCTCCAGGACGGTGACGTCCCAGCCGGACTGGTGGAGGGCGACGGCGACGGTGAGTCCGCCGATGCCGGCTCCGACGACGACGGCACGGTGCTGGTCCATGACTCCTCCTCGGGAACTACAGGTGTAGTTGGGCACCTCGAAGGTACTACAGCCGTAGTCGCACCGGTAGTAGGTTGTGCCCATGACGGCCCGCACCCCCGCCTCCGCCCCCTCCCGCACCACACGCGTCGGCGACGCCGCGCTCGAACTGCTCGTGGAGCGGGGGATGCGCGGGCTGACCCATCGAGCCGTCGACGAGCGGGCCGGGCTCCCCCAGGGGTCGACCTCCAACCACGCCCGCACCCGCCAGGCGCTCCTGGAGACCGCGGTACGGCGGCAGGTCGAACTGGAGGCGCGCGTGCTCGCCCCGCACGAGATGCCGGACCCCGGGCGCGGGCTCGACGCGCTCGTGGACGCGCTGGCACTGGCCCTGCACCGATATCTCACCGACCACCGGTCGCTGCTCGTCTCGCGCTACGAACTCGCCCTGGAGGCCACCCGCCGCCCCGAGCTGCGCTCCTTCTTCGACGCGGCGGGGTCGGCGGCCTTCCACGGGCCGCTGATCGCGATGATGGCCGGGGCGGGCTCCCCGGCCCCCGAACGGCATGCCCTCTCGCTGATCGCCTGGTGCGAGGGGCTGATGTTCTCCTGCGCCGCCGGGTCCTTCCACTCCACCGTGCCCGGCCGGGACGAACTACGGACCGGGTTCGAGGAGTTGCTGCGGGGCATGCTCGGCCGCTGAAGGCCCTGGAACGGCCGGAGCGGCGGGAGCGGCGGGGTCCGGTCATCCACATCGCCGAGGTCACCCGTGCGGGGCATTCCCCGCCGGTAGGGGCGCGAAGATCACCGTCCGGCCAGCAGAGTGGCGCGGTGCATGCAACGAGAACCACAGCGAGGTTCCTGGTCGGGGCGGCGGTCGCCGCGCTCACCGGCTGCGTCTCGGTCGGTCCGCCGCCCGCCGCGCCTCCACCGGCTCCGGAGGTGAGCAGCCCCGCCCCCCGCGTGGAGGTCGCTCCGCAGATCGTCGAGGGCCCGGCCCGCGAGGCCCTGGAGGCCGCGCTCCCCGCTTCCCCGACGCCGTCTCCGCTGGCGAAGCCGAGGAAGCCCCGGGAGTCGAGGGAGCAGAACGGGGCCGGCGTACGGAAGGGCGCGGGCAGTACACAGCGCCAGTCGTCCGCGCCGCGGGAACAGAGACGACGGACCAAGCCGCCCCGGCCGCCGGAGGTGCCCGAGCCGCCCCGCTCACGGGCCGATGTGTGCCGGCTCGGCGCGCAGTACGGGGGCTGGCACCCCGAGAGCGTGCAGTCGAAGGTCTGCAAGGACGCGTACGCGCGCTGAAACGGGATGCCGACGGGGCGGGCGCGCGCTCACACGCTCCACGGCGCGCAGAGCACCGAACCGGTACGGGCGCGCCCCGCAAGCCTCGCACGGCCCGCACGCACTGAAATCCGGTACGCGGACGTGCCCCGCAAGGCCCGTCGTCACCGCGAGCGGAGCCGTACCTCCAGGCGGTCGATCGCGGCGCGGACCCCGTTGCCGTACCCGTCGTCGTCCAGGGCGTCCGAGGCCGCACGGGCCCGGTCGAGATGGATCCGGGCCGCGTCGGGCTGCTGGAGCTTGAGATAGTCGGCGGCCAGGTTCAGGTGGAGCGAGGGGTACAGGGCGCGGAGCGCGGCCGTCGCGTCGTGGGCGGCCAGCCGCTCCTCGCTCAGCCCCCCGGCCGCCAGCAGGGCCCGCAGATCCCAGGCCAGCTCGGCGTCCGGGTCGTCCTGCGCGTCCGCCATGTAGTGCGCGAGCGTGCAGCGGTGCAGCGGATCGCCGTCGGGGCCGATCTGCGCCCACAGCTCCACGAACCGGTTGCGGGCCTCCTCGCGGTCCCCGCCGTGGAGCAGCATCGTCGCCTGCCCGATCCGGGTCATGACGCCGTCGTCCGACGCCCGCTGCTGCTCGGTCACTGCGGCCTCCACACGCTCTCCGTCCAGGGGCTCCGACGCTAACCGTCACGGCCCCCGATCCGGCACAGGCTCGGGTGGCACCCCGAGCCTGTCAGCCGGGCGGGCTCAAGGCCCTCAGCCGAGGTTCGGGATCCGCCAGTCGATCGGCTGGTGGCCCTGGGCCGCGATCCCCGCGTCGATCTGCGTGAAGGGACGGGATCCGAAGAACTTCTTCGCCGACAGCGGCGAGGGGTGCGCGCCCTTCACCACGACATGGCGCTCCTCGTCGATGAGCGGGAGCTTCTTCTGGGCGTAGTTACCCCAGAGCACGAAGACCGCCGGGTCCGGGCGGGAGGCCACCGCGCCGATCACCGCGTCCGTGAACTTCTCCCAGCCCTGGCCCTTGTGCGAGTTCGCCTCGCCGGCCCGGACGGTGAGGACCGCGTTGAGCAGCAGGACGCCCTGTTCGGCCCACGGCATCAGATAGCCGTTGTCCGGCACGGGGTGGCCGAGCTCCTCCTGCATCTCCTTGTAGATGTTCCGGAGGGATGGCGGCGTCTTGACACCGGGACGGACCGAGAAGCAGAGGCCGTGCCCCTGCCCCTCACCGTGGTACGGGTCCTGGCCGAGCACCAGGACCTTCACCTTGTCGTACGGAGTCGCCGCCAGAGCGGCGAACACCTCGTCCCGCGGGGGGTAGACCGGCCCCTTGGCCCGCTCCTCCTCGACGAACTCGGTCAGCTGCTTGAAGTACGGCTTCTGCAGCTCTTCGCCGAGGACGCCGCGCCAGGACTCGGGCAGCATGTCGGTGTCGGTCACGTCAACAACCTCCGGTAGGCGATCTCTTGTACGTCCAAGAACCTACCGGGGGCCACTGACAACGCTTCCGCTCGGGCCGCCTACCAGCTGGTCCGGCGGTTGAGCTCCCACATCTGCATGACGGTCTGCGGGTCGAGCGCGCGCTCGGCGCCGCCGATGTCCTCGCTCGCCGCGATGTAGAGCTTGCCCTGCCACAGCGGGAGGAGACGCACGTCCTCCACCATGATCTCCTGGGCCTTGCGGAACTCGGACACGGCCGCCCCGCGGTCGCTCTCGCGCCGCGACTTCGGAAGGATCTCGTCCGTGATCTCGGGGCTCAGGTACGGCGTGCCCAGCGCGTTCTGCTTGCCGACGAACGGCGCGATGAAGTTGTCCGCGTCCGGGAAGTCGGGGAACCAGCCTCGGCCGAAGACCGGGTACTGCCCCTTCTGGTAGCCGGCGGCGAACTCCTTCCACGGCTTGCTGCGCAGGGTCACCTCGAACAGTCCGGAGGCGTCCAGCTGACGCTTGAGCTCGGCGAACTCGAGCGCGGTGCCGGAGCCGTACCGGTCGGTGGTGAACCAGAAGGTCAGCGCGACGGGCTTCTTGATCCCGGCCTCGCGCAGGATCTCGCGGGCCTTCGGGACGCTGGGCTCGCCGAAGCGGTCGAAGAACTCGGTGGTGTGGCCGACGATGCCCTTGGGGACCATGGAGTACAGCGGCTCCGCGGTGCCCTTGTAGGCCTTGGCGACCAGTTCCTCACGGTCGACGAGCTGGGCGATCGCCTTGCGGACGGGCTCCTTGGCGACCGAGGGGTCCTGGGCGTTGAAGACGAGGTAGCGGATGTCGGCGCCGGTGGACTCCACGAGCTGGAGCTCCTTGTTGGCGTCGCTGTCCTGCAGGTCGACGACCTCCTCGGCGGTGAGGCCGCGGTAGGTGGCGTCGATCTCCTTCTTCTTCAGCGCCTCGACCATCGGCTCGGACTCCGCGAAGTACCGGATGGTCACGCCGTCGTTCTTGCGGTCCGCGAACCCCTTGTAGGAGGGGTTCTTGGTCAGCTCGGCCTTGTCGCCCTCGGTGTACGAGTCGAGGACGTACGGGCCGGAACCGGTGAGACCGCCGTCCTCACGGAGCTTGTCGGCGGGGTACTCCGCCGGGTCCACCAGGGACATGGCGGGAGTGGCGAGGATGAAGGGGAAGGTCGCGTCGGGCTTGTTCAGCTTGAAGACGACCGTACGGGCGTCCACGGTCTCGATCTTGTCGAGCGAGCCGAGCATCCCGTTCGGGCCGCCCTCGACGTCGATCTTCCGGATGCGCTCGATCGAGTACTGGACCGCCTTCGCGTCCAGTCTGTTCCCGTTCGAGAAGGTGAGGCCCTCCTCGAGCTTGCACTCGAACACCCGGCTGGCGGTGTCGGTGAACTTGCAGTCCGCGGCATCGGACTGCGGGGAGGTGCTGCCGGTCGGGAAGCTCACCAGCGTCTGGAAGACATTTCGGAACAGTTCCCAGGAATTGTCCCAGGCTGCTGCCGGATCAAGCGTGGTGGGAGAACTCGTCGTGCCGACGACGAGTCTCTGCTCCCCGGCGGAGGCATTGTCAGAAAACAGGCTGCATCCGGACACCAGGGATATGGACGCAAGGGCTGCAGCGGCCTGCAGACTGGTCCGGTTGAACACGTGCACGCTCCTCGTTCAGCCATGGGTCGGCCGACCATACCGCAGCGCCCCGCCAGGTCAATGTTCGACCCTGGCGGGGCACTTGTTGCATTCAACGATTAACCGGGGTCAAACCGGTCAGGAATTCAAGAAAGTGTCCGGATACCGGTCACTCGACGCCGGAGTTGAGGAAAAGCCCTCCGTCGACCACCAGCGTCTGGCCGGTGATCCAGTCCGACTGTGCGGAGGTGAGGAAGGCGGCGGCCCCGCCGATGTCCTCCGGGACCCCGAGCCGTCCGAGCGGGTACGCTGCGGCGGCCTCCGCCTCCCGGCCCTCGTAGAGGGCCTGGGCGAACTTCGTCTTCACGACGGCGGGGGCGATCGCGTTGACGCGGACCACCGGCGCGAATTCATGGGCCAGCTGAAGGGTCAGATTGACCATGGCCGCCTTGCTCATCCCGTACGCCCCGATGAAGGGCGAAGCGGAGATACCGGCGATCGAGGCGATGTTCACGATCGCGCCGCCGTGGTCCTTCTGCCAGGCGCGCCAGGTCAGCTGGGCGAATCCGAGCGCCGAGATCACATTCGTCTCGTAGACCTTACGTGCGACATTCAGGTCGAGTTCGGCGATCGGACCGAAAACCGGGTTGGTTCCGGCATTGTTCACCAGGAAGTCGACCCGGCCGAAGGCCTCCATGGTCGCCTCGACGGCAGCGGCCTGGTGGGCCTCGTCGTGGGCCTTGCCGGGCACGGCGATGACCCGGTCGGAGCCGAGGCGCTCCACGGCCTCCTTGAGGGCCTCCTCGCCCCGTCCGGTGATGCAGACCCGGTCACCGCGGGCGACCAGCGCCTCGGCGACGCCGTAGCCGATGCCCCGGCTGGCTCCGGTGACCAGAGCGACCTTGCCGGACAGCTCGGGCAGTTCCTTCGTGCTCATCTACGTCTCCTCTTCCCGCTCGGGCGTCAGTTGAGCGGGCCGCCGGCCACGTACAGGACCTGGCCGGAGACGAAACCGGCGTCCTCGCCCGTGAAGAAGGCGATGGCGTTGGCGATGTCCTCCGGCTTGCCGACCCGCTGCACCGGGATCATGGAGGCGGCCGCGGCCTGGAAGTCCTCGAAGCCCATGCCGACACGCTCGGCGGTCTGCGCGGTCATCTCCGTGACGATGAAGCCCGGGGCGACGGCGTTGGCGGTGATGCCGAACTTGCCGAGCTCCTTGGCGAGGGTCTTGGTGAAGCCCTGGAGGCCGGCCTTGACGGCCGAGTAGTTCGCCTGGCCGCGGTTGCCGAGCGCGGAGGACGAGGAGAGCGAGACGATACGGCCGAAGCCCGCGTCCACCATGTGCTTCTGGCAGGCCTTGGCCATCAGGAACGCACCCTTGAGGTGGACGTTCATGACCATGTCCCAGTCGGCCTCGGACATCTTGAAGAGCAGGTTGTCGCGGAGCACGCCCGCGTTGTTGACGAGGATCGTCGGCGCGCCGAGCTCGGTGGCCACGCGCGCGACGGCGGCCTCGACCTGGGCGCTGTCGGAGACGTCGCAGCCGACGGCGATGGCGGTGCCGCCGGCGGCCGTGATCTTCTCGACGGTGTCCTTGCAGGCCGCCTCGTCGAGGTCGAGTACGGCGACGGCACGGCCCTCGGCGGCCAGCCGTACGGCGGTCGCGGCGCCAATGCCCCGCGCCGCGCCGGTGACGACGGCTACGCGCTGCTCGGTGGTCGACATGCTGGTTCTCCTCGCCCTTGGATCATCCATGGATGCGGCTCACACGGTGCGTCCCACACATGAGCGACCGCTTAGTACCTTCCGCAGACGAGACGCTAGAAGCCCTGGCACCCGGTGTCAACGGCCCACCGGGTGCACCGGATCACTCCGCATCGCGCGCCGGGGCTCAGCGCACCAGCAGATCGAGCAGCCTTTCGACCTCCGCCTCGGGATCGGCGGTCAGACCGGTGTGCACCGGGCCCGGCTGGACCACGGTGGACCGGGGTGCGATCAGCCAGCGGAAGCGCCGTCCGGCGTCGTCGCGCGCCGCCTGCCCGGCGTCCTCCCCTCCCAGGCAGACGCCCTCCACGGCGTGCAGCGCCGCCCGTACGCCGACGACGTCCGCGCCGGGGTCCAGCGCCCGCAGCTTGCTCTCCTCCAGGTGCGTGCGGGCGGCGACGTAGGACCGGGCGCGGCAGTAGACCACCACGCCTGCGTTGAAGAACTCGCCGCGCTCGACGCGGGGCACGACGCGCAGCAGCGCGTACTCGAAGACGTCACGGTCGGTCACGTGGTGCGGTCCTTCTCGACGGAGTGCGGCCGGGGGGCGAGGCGGTCGGCCAGCCAGCCGGGCGGCTGTGCGGGCCGGCGCTCGACGCGCGGACCGAGGGTGATGCGCTCGTGGATGGTCGCGGCGCGCGGCAGCAGCGCGTCCACGTACGCCTGGCGCAGCGCGTCGGTGCTGTCGAACCCCGGCTCGTCGACGAGCCACTCGTCGGGGACGTCGGCGGCGACCTCCTCCAGGAGCTCGCGTGTGACCAGGGGCGCCAGCTCGGCCGCGGCGGAGGCCACGTCCGGTGAGAAGGGCGCGAGGGCGTGGTCGGAGGCGTCGTACGGCTTGGCGGCGGAGGCCTGGGCGCCGCGCCAGTTGTGGTGCCAGATCATGGTGGCGCCGTGGTCGATCAGCCAGAGGTCCCCGTGCCAGACGAGCATGTTGGGGTTGCGCCAGGACCGGTCGACGTTGTTGATCACCGCGTCGAACCAGACGACCTTCCCCGCCTCCTTCGGGTCCACCTCGTACGCCAGCGGGTCGAACCCCAGCGAGCCCGGCAGGTAGTCCATCCCGAGGTTGAGCCCGCCGCTCGCCTTGAGCAGCTCCTGGACCTCCTGGTCGGGCTCGGAGAGCCCGATGACGGGATCGAGCTGGATCCCGACCAGCTCGGGCACCCGCAATCCGAGCCGCCGCGCGAGCTGGCCGCAGACGACCTCGGCGACCAGCGTCTTCCGCCCCTGCCCGGCCCCGGTGAACTTCATGACGTACGTACCGAGATCGTCGGCCTCGACGATCCCGGGGAGCGAGCCGCCCTCACGCAAGGGCGTGACGTAGCGCGTCGCGGTGACTTCTGTCAGCATCGCCCCAGGTTATCGGGGCGCCGGCTTCAGACGTCGCCGTCCCAGCGCATCAGGTTCTGGAACAGCTCGCCCTGTTCGATCGCGTCGTCCAGGGCGTTGTGGGTGTGGGGCCGCGAGGACAGCAGACGGCTCGGCATCGAACGCTTCGTCGCGTCCTTGACCGGCACACCGGCCTTGGCGGCGTACAGCGACTTCAGATCCATGCAGCGGGAGTGTCCGAAGGGCGAGCCGCCGTCGGCGAACCGCATGAAGTACCAGTACACCCACATCCAGTCGTAACCGAGCGGGTACGCGACGAACACCGGCACGGCGCCGAGCTCCTCGGCGACGCCAGCGAGCCACGCGGCCGCGGCATTCATGGCGTCCGCCGGCTCCCGCCCGTCCCGGGCCAGCCGCTCACGGTCCAGCCCACTGACGGCCAGCGCCTCGGGGTCGTAGTCGTCCGCGGCCTGCCCCGCACCCGGTCGCCCGAGTCGTGTTCCTCGACCGGAACACGCCCGGCTTCGTCCATCAGCCCCGCGCTGCCTGCTGCCTGGCCTTGATGGAGTCACCGGCGTCGAGGGCGTCCTCACTGCCGCCATCGGCGTCCGCCGGTTCCGCCGTCGCCTCGGGGGCTCCAGGCTCTTCCGGCTCCGCGACCTCCTCCGGGGAGGAGTCGTCGGCATCGTCGTCGGCGTCCGCTTCCGCCGCGTCTTCCGGCTCCAGCGGCTCCTCAGGCTCCCCGGCGGGCTCCGGGAGGTAAGGCAGCTCGGAGGACGAGGGCTTGTCCACCGGATGGGACTCGGTCGCGTCGAGCTCGCTCACTGTGCCTCCCTCGTGGTCTGGTCCGGCAGCACCGGCTTGCGAGGTCTGCGGTCGAAGCACGCCAGCGTGCGGGCGAATCGTCTGGCCCAGTCCTCCGAGGGGTCCGCGCAGCCCACCACCTTCTCCAGTTGCGACGGCGTGTACCGGCCGTGGTAGTAGTGCCGCGTCCGGGTTCCCTTCCGGGCCTTCCACTGCGGCTCGCCGACCGGGCACGGGTCGTGGCCGTCGAGCTGGGCCCGCATCACCCAGGCCACGTGTTCGGAGAGACCGTGGGGCGAGGCCGCCGCCCCGACCCGGCTGTGCACCGCACGGTCCACGGCCTGGCCGATCGCGCACTCCACCATGCGCCGGTCCGTGGACCAGTAGGGGGCCAGGGAGCGCCGCATGGCATCCCCCGGAAGGGGAGTGGTCCAGCTCAGCAGATGGGACGCCACGGTCATCTCGGCCCAGAGCGTGATCCGCAGCTCGTCCTGCTCGCTCAGGCGCTGCGCGGTGCGCAGCTGCCGGAGTGTGCACGGCGCCGCTGCGCAGTCCGTCCCGCAGGCGCGGCTTCGCGTCGCGATCATCGGCGCCGGGGAGGCCGGGCGGATGGCCGCGGCGTCCTCGCGGGCCGTGCCGTCCTGCATCCGGACCAGGATCGGATAGTCCATGCCGTCGGTGAACACGGCTGCCTCACCCGGCTTGAGCGTGACCAGGTATTCCGATTGCGCGTCGGTGATGTTCATGGTGGCGCCGACGGCCTCGCGGTCGTCCTGGGCCGGGAGGCGGTGGACGACCTTGGCGGCGGTGTTCTTGATGACGTCGGGCACGAGCTTGCTGGGGATCTGGTCGGCGATCACCAATCCCTCGCCGTAGGCGCGGATCTCGGCGAGCAGGCCGGCGAACATCTCCACGGCATGCGAACTCGCCCCGCCCTCCTCCGAGCGGCGCAGCAGCCGGTGGGCTTCCTCGAAGACCGTCAGATGTCGCAGAGGGAAGGAGAGCCGACGCGTCGTGCGCTGTTCCATCCGCAGGTACTCGATGAGCCGGATGAGGATCGTGCCCATCAGGAACGCCTTGTCCCTGTCGTCACCGACGTCCTCGATCTCGAAGACGACGTTGCGCCTGAGGAGCTCACCGAAGTCGATGGGGTGGCCGCCCTCCAGGAACCGACCTGTCGTCCCGAGCCGGAGGCTGGCGAGGCGGATCTTGATGAAGCCCTGGACGTTGTCGGTGATCTCCTTGCCGTAGCCGATCTCGGAGACGATCTGGAGCGCCGTGTGCTCCAGATCCTCGAGCGTCGGGTAGCGCGGCTCGGTCCCCTCGACCCGCGGTTCGCCCAGGGTGAGATCCCAGCCCAGGTCCTCGTAGCACCGGGTCAGAGCCGCGCTCAGTACCTGCGGGAACGGCTCCTGCGGGTCGAAGGAGGCGAGGAAGAGCGCGCGGACCATGTCCAGATGGGTCTGCAGGGGGAAGTGCTCACCACCCGGGTAGCGGGACGGTTCCAGGGGGTTCAGGCCGGCGGGGAGCGCCTCCCGGTCACCGGGCTTGATGACGATGACGTCGTCCTCGTCGCCCAGCCGTGCGGACATGAACCGGTACTCCGCCTTGGCGGGTTCGACGACCAGCCACGGCAGGCGCTCACGCGTCGCGGCTTCGAGCAGGCCACGGACCGTCTGGGACTTGCCGCCGCCTGTCGCCCCGCAGACGAACGTGTGCCTGTTGAGTGTGGAGCGCGGCAGGTCCAGATCGCCCACGGGGCTGCGGTTCCGGTCCAGGATCGCGCCCAGCCGGAGGGGAGCGGTGGGCGAGGACGTCTGCCGGTCCGCATGCTCCGGGGTGACGTCGAACTCGGGGCGGAGCGCGAAACGTATGCCGGGAATCTCCTGGGAGGGGGGACGGGCGACGGCGGCCAGCAGCTCCGAACTCGCGTGAAAGGGGTAGCCCACGGGCTCCGGCATGGAGGCCCCGAGCAGGGTCGCCAGGTCCACTCCACGCCCCGTGGGCTTGAGCGCGTACGGCAGGCCTTCGAGGTCCGTCGACGCGCAGAGCAGAGCGGCGACCCGCTGCGCGTCCTCGGGCGTGGCGGCACCCGCCAGGAGACGCACCCGCCAGAGTCCGGTGGCCTCGGCCCTGGTCAGCTCCTTGTGCCGGTGCTCCAGACGGGTCCGCTCGAGAGCGTACTCAGGAGAGCTCTCCGCCTTGGACTGCGCTCTCCGCTGCCGGTCGGCGGTGTCCCCGATCATCTCGTCGAGTTCGTCCGGAGCCACCGGGTCGGCGACGACCAGCCAGGCGAAGGGCTCCTGCCACACACCGAGAAGGCTGTCCTCGAGGGTGGGGCGGATCGTGGCCGCCCCCCGTCCTCGGGGTTCGTCCTCGACCAGCAGGCCGTCGGCGACTCCGGCGACGGCGGTCCAGTACGGGAAGCGCGCCATGGCCTCGGCGAACGCCCCTGCCGGAGTTCGACGGGCACGCGCACCGGCCGGGAGCCGGAGCAACACCGCCTCGGGATCGGCGGCGTCATCGGTCCCGACGAGGGACGAGCCACCGAGATGGACCTCGACCGCGCGTGCGGCCGACGGGCGGGACCAGCTGAGCAGGACACGTCCCGGGGGCGGTCCGGCCGTGGCCGGCCCCGCCGAGATGGGGGCATGGCATGCGGAGACGAGCGCCGCGAATCTCTGCGCCCGCAGCCGGTCGTCCTGATCGACCGGCTGGGAGGAGTCCGGCCTCGGGCGCGGCATCTCGGTCAGTCGATAGGTCGGGATGCCCAGAACCGGGTGCGGTGCCGGATGACCCGGAGCGGTCGCGGTCCCCGCGGTGGAGTCCGTGACGGCGGGAGTCCCCGGCCACATCACGATCGTCCGCCCGAGCCGGAAGGCGCCCCCGATGGGCCCCGCTGGTGCTCGTCCTGCCTGGCTGACACGGTTCCCCCATGATTCGATCTTGAGACCCAAGGGTCTCCTGGTGTTCACGGCACGGTGGCCGCTACCTCTTCGGCGCCTGGGGCGGCCAAGAGCCGGGAGGCTGCGGAGGAGCCCCTTGCGGCCATGGCCATGCCGCCGGTTGTTGCTGTGCACCGGGCTGAACGCCGTACGCGCCATACGCGCTGTTCGCGCCGTACGATCCGTTCGCGCCGTACGAGCCGTTCGCGGTCGGCTGCGGCTCGTGCACCGGGTGGGCGGACACCTCAGGCGGCAGGGCGGGGGCCGGCCGACCCGGATCACCCGTCGGCTGCTGCGGCGACACTGCGGCGCTCGGAGGCAGTGGCAGAGCGGCCAAGGGCTGGTTGCTGAACCGTTCGAGCTTCACGATGTTCGGGTTGCACACGGCAGTCCGCGTGCTGACGGATCCGTCCGGACCGCGCTCCACGAAGACGAGGCTGAACTCCGCGAGCGCCTGCAACTGCGTGGGTTCCAGCACGTATTCGTACACCCGCTGGGTCGTGGTCCCGTCGCTCGTGTTGACGGTGGTGCCTTCGGTGCGTGAGGTCGACTCGTTGGTGCCGAACGTCTTGGTCGTGCTCCGGTTCTCCGACTCCGTGTAGCTGCCGCCATCGCTGGACCCGCTGGTCGTGCTGCTCGGGAATCCGAGCCCGCCGCTGTAGGAACTGGAGGAACTGGTTCCCCAGTTGGAACCCCAGGAACGGGAGAACCCCTCCGTCACGGCGGTGGAGGTGGAGGTCCCCTTCGTGACGGACACCGAGCTGCTGACGCTCTCGCCGCGCGTGTCGGTGAGGGAGTGCAGGATGAACCGGTAGTCCCGACCGAGGAAGTCGGCTGCGACGCCGGCTTCCTGGTGGTTCCCGAGCCGCATGAACGCCACGGCGCCGCCACCGATCATGTCGCGTGCGGTCTCCCGCAGATGCGCGTGCATGACGGTCAGCTGCGCGCCGCGCCACTCACAGACCCGCGCGAGCTGTTCCAGGTGGCGCCGCTGCACCTCGTGCTCCCCGAGGGCCACCACGACGGCCGGTGCCTGCTCGTCGAGCGTGGAGAGGCGACGCGCCACGCTGAGGATGGCGAGGTCGGTGAGAAGTTCGATGCTGGCGGTGCCCGTCGTACGGTCGAGGCTGAGGCACGTCAGGTAGCCGGGGCCACGACCCGCGCGCTCGCTGCCGAGCTGCGCGAGCGGCTGGACGAAGGCCTCGAGCCTCAGCAGGTTCTCGCGTATCTGGTCCTTGTTCTTGTCCGTGAGCAGGTCGTCGGCGATGCGGTTGCGTTCCGCCCGGGTCAGAGAGCCGCTGTCGTCGAGATCGCCGAGCAGTGCCCGCAGACCGGCGGCGATCCTCGCGGGTGTGACGTCCTCACCGAGGGCGTCACAGAGGCGGTTGAGGATCCGGCTGTCCATGCTGCGGCTCGCACGCGTGGCCTCCGCCGTGTCCCCGTAGACGGCTTCGACGAGCGCGTCTACGAGTTCGTCCGGCCGGAGGCCGTCGAGGATGCTGCTCTCCGTCTGCTGGCTCGGCAGAAGCTGTACGTCGACGGGGGCGCCCATCTGCGCCGTCAGGACCGACAGCTCCCGGCAGATCTGGGCCTGGGTGAGATCCAGGACGATCAGCGGGCGCTCGCGCAGCGTCGACGCTCCGAAGACGGTGAGGAAGCCCTCCCGGCTCCGCCGGGATCCGCCGAACACGTCCAGTCGCGGGTTTCCCCCCTCGATCGCCAAGGGGCCCCAGAGGTCCAGGCCGCGAATGCGCTGGTCCTCGGTGTACTCGAAATGGGCCTTGGCATGGGTCCACGCGGCGGACTCGTGCTGGTACCGCTGGGCAAGCTCGTGGCGGACCTGCTCGACCTTCTGGTCGGCCGTGGTCGCCGCGCCGCCGGAGAGAGTGTGGACGAGAACGGCGCCCACGGCGGCGACGGCCGCGAGCACCAGTCCGATCGTGCCGGCGAAGATCGCAACCACCAGGAAGAAGGCGGCGAGACCGCCGCCGACCTTCAGCGCGGTTCCCTTGCGGTCCGCGGTGTCGAGGCGGGCAGCCCGTGCCCTGTTCAGCAGCATCTCGGGTACGTCGAGAGGGACGGGCGCAGGGTGGGTGAACGCGTGGCGGTGTGCCTCCGCGTCACGGTAGATCCAGCCGATCCGCTGTCCCGGGTCGAACAGCCGGACCAGCGGATCCGCATCCACACGTGGTTCGTTGGGTTGAACGGTCATGACATGGACTCCTGGTGGGGCACGTTGCTCAGCCGGCTGCCGCGGCGAACTTCTCCAGTTCGCGGATGCGCTGATGCATCGGAGGGTGGGTCTCCATGAGGCGGGCGAGAAGCTTGGCGTTCGCACGGCCCGTATCTGCGCCCTGCTCCTGCCAGCCGCTCAGCACGGCGTGCAGCTGCGGACCGTAGCCGAGTTCCGCGGCCGTTCGGTCGGCTCGCAGTTCGGCCGCGCGTCCGGCCCACGCGAGCAGGTACGGCGTGACGAGCACGACCAGCACCGGCGGAAACGCAACGGTGATGCCGATCACCACGGCCACGAAGACGAGACCGACCAGACACCCGAGGATGGGGAGAACCTGGGCGGCGATCAGGATGCCCATCATCACCCACCGAGCCACGTACATCGCGAACCTGCCCAGGAGGCCGTACCACTGGCCGAGCAGGCCGGCCCAGGCGTGTCCGCCGCGGTGGTGGCCGAACTCGTGCGCCAGTACCGCGGCGAGCTCGTCCGGCTCGAGACGGTTCAGCGACCACCGGGTCACACCGACCATGTGACCGGCGGCGGCAGCGGCGTTGATCTCGTCCCTGTCCTCGATCCACAGTTCGTACGGCGGCTTGGCGATGTTCGCCCTGCGCATGACCTCGTCCCACAGCGGGCGGAGCGCGGCGAGTTCCGCTCCGGTCGGTTCGCGCCACTTGAGCAGCGTCTTCGCGAACAGCCGCTCGGCTGGACGGTAGAAGACGAGCGCACCGGAAGCCAGCCAGGCGACGATGAAGGCGATGTCCACCCCCGCAGGCATCAGCGCGGAGAGCAGCAACACGACCAGTGCGCTGCCGAGGAAGTTCGGCAGCATCAGCAGCAGGGTCGTCAGGGCCGTCGCATCGGCACGCCGACGGACCTGGTGGACGTCCGCGTACATGTCATGACCGCTCGTGTACGCCGGTGCAGGGGGCGGCGGCACGGGCGCGTGGGCAGGCGGGTACCCGGGGGCTGCGGCCGGGAGGTGTGGGTGCGGCTGGGGTGCCGGTTCAGGCTGGGGTTGAAACTGCGGCTGCGGTTGGAACTGCGGCTGCGGTTGGGGGGCCTGCGGCGCGTATCCGCCCTGGGGGTAAGGCTGTTGCGGAGCGAACCCGGGTTGTGGAGCGAACCCCTCGGCGTAGGACGCGTACGGCGCGTGCTGCCCGTACTGAGGGGGCTGCTGCGGAGGGTATCCCGGCTGAGGCTGAGGCTGGGGAGGGAGACCCTGAGGTGGCTGCCCCTGCGCCACGGGCTGCTGCGGCATGTGGGGCGGCGGCCCGTATCCCCCCTGCTGGGTTGGCGGCTGGGGCGGGAGCTGCTGCTGCCCCTCGCGTGACGCGTACGGATCCGTCGGGTGACTCACCAAGGTTCCCTTTCAAGGCCGCGGCAGGACTCCGGTTCTCACCGGCCGCGTGTACGAGGGCCTCGGGCAACTCCGTGCACGAGGGCAGGGAGGACGGACCCGTTGAGTCCCGCCCCCGTCCCCCGGTATTGGCAGTAGTCGCACTGGCCTTTGAAGAAGCACCCATCGTTGTCTACTCGAACGGATCTTGTCCACTCGCATGGTTGACCGATAGTCAGGCGGCGCGTCTCAGCGTCAGCGGAAGAGCGCGCCGAGAAGTTCACAGCCCGTGCGGTGGTACGCCCTGCGCCCCGTACGTTGGAGGCGATCAGCTCCACCCAGGCCCGCAGGGATGCCTCGGGCATCTCGTTGCCATGCTCGTACGCACCGGCCGGCCAGGCGGCCGCGTCGCGGTCAGGGAGAGACCACCGACCGATCAAGAGCCCCTGGCACAGGCCGGCACGCGAGCACGGTCCGACGGTCTGCACCCGCACGGATGAGCGCCCTCCGTTCCTCGGCTCCGCCTGCGTCGCCGGGGCCGCCCGTCGTCGGACAGTGGGCGGACCATGCGTCACCCACTCCGAGCAGGGAGCCAGATGGGTAGCCCCCCGGTCCTCCGACGTCTCAGGACCCTCGCCGCCGTGGCGCTGGCCACGGCGACCGCGCTGGCGCTTCCGGGCGCGGCCGCCTCGGCCGCGCAGGACGCCGACCCGGCGCACACCCGCGCCCGCACCGCCTCGCACCGCACCCTTGTCCCCATGACTCCACCCCACAGCGTGACCCACACCGCCGTCCCCGCCTTCGACCCCGCGCCCGCACGGGCGAGCCTGGAGCGCCTGCTGCCGTCCAGGGCCTCGCAGTTCACCCTGGTGCCGGTCGCCAGGACCGCATCCGGCGACCGGTTCTCCGTCTCCGGCGGCCCTGGCGCGATCAGCGTCCGGGGCACCTCCCCCGCCACGCTGCTCACCGGCGTCGGCTGGTATCTGGAGCATGTCGCCGGGGTCGACATCGGCTGGCCCGGCGACAGCGTCGGCCGGCTGCCCGCCACGCTTCCCGCGGTCGACGGCGAGGTCACACGCACGGCGAACGTGCCCCATCGCTACGCCCTGAACGACACCGACGAGGGCTACTCCGGTCCGTACCGCGACTTCGCCTCCTACCAGCGCGACATCGATCTGCTCGCTCTGCACGGGGTGAACGAGGTCTTCGTACCGACGGGGGCGGAGTACACGTACTACCGCGCGCTCCAGGACTTCGGTTACACCGAGGAGGAGTTGCGCGCGTGGATCCCGGCTCCGGCCCATCAGGGCTGGTGGCTGCTGCAGAACCTGTCGGGGTTCGCGGGTCCGGTCTCCCGGCAGCTCGTCGAGTCCCGTGCGGCGCTGGGCCGGCGGATCGCGGACCGGCTGCGCTCCCTGGGGATGACGCCCGTCCTGCCGGGGTTCTACGGCACGGTCCCGGCGGGCTTCGCCGACCGCAACCCGGGAGCCCGCACGGTGCCGCAGGGCACCTGGATCGGCTTCGGCCGCCCGGACTGGCTGGATCCGACGGGGCCGGTGTTCGACCGGCTCGCCGCCGCCTACTACCAGGTCCAGCGACGGAGGTTCGGCGACACCGACATGTTCAAGATGGACCTGCTGCACGAGGGCGGCACGCCGGGATCCGTGGACGTCCCCGGCGCGGCAGGTGCCGTCCAGCGGGCCCTGGAGAGCGCACACCCCGGTGCCACCTGGGTGATGCTGGGCTGGCAGCGCAACCCCTCCCCGGCCGTCCTGAGCGGCGTGGACCGCAGCCGGGTGCTCATCGTCGACGGGCTCTCGGACCGGTACGACAACCTGGACCGGGAGGCGCAGTGGGGCGGGACGCCGTACGCCTTCGGCACGATCCCCAACTTCGGCGGCCACACGGGCGTCGGCGCCAACACCGCCGCGTGGACCGACCGTTTCCACGCCTGGCTGGCCAAGCCCGACAGCGCGCTGCGCGGCATCGCGTATCTGCCGGAGTCCACCGGCGGCAGCCCGGCGGCCTTCGAGCTGTTCACCGAACTCGCCTGGCAGACGGACCCGATCGACCGGGCGGCCTGGTTCGCCTCGTACGCCTCCCGCCGGTACGGAGGTGAGGACCCGCACGCGGCCGCCGCCTGGGAGCAGCTGCGCCTCGGCCCGTACGGCATGACCTCGGGCGGCTGGAGCGAGCCGCAGGACAGCCTGTTCACGGCGCGGCCGAGCCTGACGGCGACCCGCGCGGCGCGCTGGAGTCCGACGGCGATGCGCTACGACGCGACGAGGGTCGAGCGCGCGCTCGCGGAGCTGCTCCTGGTGGCTCCGGAGCTGCGGACGACGGAGGCGTACCGCTTCGATCTCGTCGACGTCGCCCGCCAGGCGCTGACCAACCGGAGCCGGGTGCTTCTCCCCCGGATCAGGACGGCGTACGAGGCGAGGGATCTGGCGGCCTTCCGGGTGCTGGTCGAGGAGTGGAAGGCGGACGAGGAGCTGCTCGGCCGGCTGGTCGGCTCCGATCCGCGCTTCCTGGTCGGGCGGTGGCTCGCCGCCGCGCGGTCCTGGGGAGCGGACGCGGCGGAGCGCGACCGGCTGGAGTACGACGCCCGCTCGATCCTGACGACCTGGGGCGACCGTGTGCCGAGCGAGAGCGGCCTGCGCGACTACGCCAACCGTGAGTGGTCGGGGCTGATCGAGGATCTCTACGCCCCGCGCTGGGCGGTGTACTTCGCGCATCTCGACCGCGCCCTGGTGGACGGTACGGCTCCGGCCGCCGTCGACTGGTTCGCGGTGGACGACGCCTGGGCGCGCGGTCACGCCACCTATCCCACCCGTCCGGAGGGCGATCCGGTGGCGCTGGCGGGCGAGGTCCTGGCAGCGCTCCGTTCGGGTTCGTAGCGGGTTCGTAGCGGGTTGAACTTTTCGGCGCTCCCGCTCGTACTCACTCCTACCAAGAGATCGCGTCGGTGTGATCGGAACGCAAGGGGAGTGCGATGAGTGGAGTAGCACGTCGGACGGTCGTCTCGGCGGCGGGCGGTATGGGTCTGGTGGCCGCGCTCACCGCCTGCGGCGCCTCGGACAGTTCGTCGTCGGGCGGCGGCTCGGGTGACGCCCCGAAGGAGGCGGGGTCGCCGCTCGCGAAGACCGCGGACATCCCGGTGGGCGGCGGCAAGGTCATCGACGGTCAGGGCGTGGTGATCACCCAGCCCAAGGCCGGCGAGTTCAAGGCCTTCTCGTCGAAGTGCACCCACCAGGGCTGCGCCGTCAGCGGGGTCGCCGACGGGGTCATCACGTGCCCGTGCCACCAGAGCATGTTCGACGCCTCGGACGGCACCGTGAAGGGCGGCCCGGCGACCAGCCCGCTGCCGCCTACGCCGATCAAGGTGGACGGGGACTCGATCACGCTCGCGTGACGCGCCGCGGGCTCTTCCAGCAGCGCAGCACCTCCTCGGTGGTGGCGACGGTGGAGACGAGCGCGAGCGTGTGACGGATCATCGCGGGGGTGTAGTCGGCCGGCACTCCCGCGATGGCGTCACCGGGCACGACCACGGTGTAGCCGAGGTTGACCGCGTCGAAGACGGCGTTGGGGATCGCCACGTTGGCCGAGACGCCGGTGACGACGAGGGTGCGGCAGCCGAGGTTGCGCAGCAGCGGGTCGACGTCGGTCCCGGCGACGGGCGAGAGCCCGTGCAGCCGTCGTACGACGATGTCCTGGTCGGCGACCTCGATGGGTTCGGCGATCCGCACGGCCGCGCTGCCGCGGTGCTGCTGCACGGGCAGCCTGGCCGCGGCGCGGAAGAGCCGGGCGTTGCTGTTGGCGCCGCGCCCGTCCGGCCTGCGCTCGGCGACGGCGTGCATCACCTGCACGTCGGCCTCGTGGGCGGCCGCCACGAGCCGGGCGACGTTGGCCAGCGCGCCCGAGGCACGCGCGGCGGTGGCGAGTTCGGGCAAGGCGCTCTCCTCGCCGACCACGCCCTGCTGGCACTCGACGGTGAGCAGCACCGTGCCGGACGGTTCGAGCTGTTCCTGGAGCTGTTCCCACTGTGACGCGCTGGTCATGGTCTCCCCTGTCCGCATCGCCGTGCCGTACTCCGGGCGGGCGAGGCTAGCCACCCTTGCCCCAGGAGGGAAGAGCCCCCATGATTTCTGACACTCCATCAGACTCATGGAAAGGGGCGGACGATGGCCGTCGCGCAGCGCCGTGGACGCCGGATCATGATGACCCCGGCCGAGCTGGACACCTTCCTCACCGAGCAGCGCACCTGCCGGGTCGCGACCGTCTCCGCGGACGGCCGTCCTCATGTCGGCGCGCTCTGGTTCGTCTGGGACGGGACCTCGCTCTGGCTCTACTCCCTCATCCGCAGCCGCCGTTGGGCGGAGCTGCGCGCCGACCCGCGCATCGCGGTGGTCGTCGACGACGGCGAGGAGTACGGGGAGCTGCGCGGCGCGGAACTGTCGGGCACCGCGGTCTTCGTCGGCGAGGCACCGCGCACCGGCGAGCCGTGCCCCGAACTCGACGTACCGGAACGCCTCTTCGCCGCCAAGAACTTCGGCCTGGACACCATGCCGCATGACGGCCGGCACGCCTGGCTGAAGCTGACCCCGGACGCGGTCGCGTCCTGGGACTTCCGCAAGATCTAGCCGCCACGGAAGCCCGGGGCACGGCGTGCCGATCCAGCCGCCACGGAAGCCCGGGGCACGGGGTGCCGATCCAGCCCCCGCAGAAGCGCGGGGCGCGGGGCGCGGATCCAGCCGCAGCAGAAGCGCGGGGGCACGGGACCCACGCCGGACCACACCCCCGGCCTCCCTCAGCTGCTCAACGGCGCCCCGATCTCCCGCAGCGCCTCGACCGCCGCCCTGATGGACGGCCGGCGGTCGGCATCGCTGCGCCAGGTCGCGTAGATGTGCCGCTTCACCTTCTGCCGCACGGGCAGCAGCACCACCCCGTCGGGGGTCGGGCCGCGACCGAGGCGCGGGGTGACGCACACCCCGAGCCCGGCGGCGATCAGCGCGAGCTGCGTGTGGTGTTCCCCGGCGAGATGGGCGATGCGCGGCTCCATGCCCTGCGACCGCAGGGTGAACATCAGCCAGTCGTGACAGAACTCCCCCTCGGGCCAGGAGACCCAGTCCTCGTCGCCGAAGTCGACGAGATCCACCTCGTCCCGTGCGGCCAGCGGATGTCCGGCGGGTACGGCGACGTCGGCAGCGTCGTCGAGCAGGTGGGCGCGCTCGAGGCCACCCGGCACCGGGGCCTTCTTGTTGCTCCAGTCCAGGACGATCGCGAGGTCGGCATCGCCCCGCAGCACCTCGCGGATACCCCGCTCCGGCTCCAGTTCGGTGGTCCTCACGCGGAGGTCGGGATGGGCGGTGCGCAGCGCGGCCAGGGCTCCGGGCAGCAGCCCGCGCGCCGCCGTCGGGAAGGCCGCGATCCGCACCTCGCCGACGACCTGGCCGCGCTGCGCCTCGATGTCCGACTGGGCGAGCTCCACCTGCGAGAGGATGCGCGCCGCGTGCTGGGCGAGCAGCAGACCGGCGTCGGTGAGGCGTACGCCACGGCCGTTCTTGGCGAGCAGCTGCTGGCCGATCTCACGCTCCAGCTTGGACAGCTGCTGCGACACGGCCGAGGTGGTGACATGCAGGCCGTCGGCCGCTCCACTGACCGATCCGTGCCGTGCGACGGCGTCCAGGGTCCGGAGGCGCTCCAGGTTCAACATGTAAGCAATCCTAAGCGAAGACCTTCATCTATTCTCGCTTGTTCTAAGAGATACGAGCGGTCACTCTGGGGGCATGAGCACCGCGACCTCCCCCGCCGCCCGCAGCCCACGTCTGGTCGACTGGCGGATCCGCTTCGGCGTACTGGCCCTGATATGGGGCTTCAGCTTTCTCTTCATCAAGGTCGGTACCGAGGGGTTCGCGCCGTTCCAGGTGACCTTCGGCCGGCTGCTGTTCGGTACGGCGGTGCTGGCCGTGGTGATGGCGATCAAGCGGGAGCGGCTGCCGCGGGGGCGGCGCACGTGGCTCCATCTCACCGTCGCCGCGTTCCTGCTGAACGCGCTGCCGTTCTCCCTCTTCTCGTACGCCGAGCTGACCATCCCCTCGACGCTCGCGGGCATCTGCAACGCCACGACACCCCTGTGGGGCATGGTCCTCTCCCTGGTCGCGCTCTCCGAGGACCGGCCGACGCGAGTGCGCGCGGCGGGGCTCGGCATCGGGTTCGTCGGGGTCCTGACGGTGCTCGGCGCCTGGCAGGGCTTCTCCGGGCTCGACGTCACGGGCACGGCGCTGGCACTGCTGGCCTCCTTCAGCTACGCGGTCGGCTGGATCTACGTGCGCCGCACGCTGGCCGGCAACGGGGCGTCGAACCTCTCGCTCGCCGGCACCCAGGTCGGCATCGCGACGCTGCAACTGGCCGTGGTGACGCCGATGTTCACCTCGCTCCCGTCGTCTGTCGAGATCGTCCCCCTGCTCGCCGTGATCGCGTTGGGCGCGCTGGGCACGGGGTACGCGATGCTGCTGCAGTACGGACTCGTGGCCGAGGTCGGCCCGACGACGGCGGCGATGGTCACGTACTTCATCCCGGTGATCGCCACGGCGGCGGGCGTCGCCGTCCTGGGCGAACACCTCGGCTGGAACACCCCGGTCGGCGCCGCCGTCGTCCTCGCGGGCGCCGCTCTGACCCAGCGCCGAGGCCCGTCGAGAAGGCCTCGGACCACGATCCGGGCGGCGGCGACGACCTCGCCGGTCGCCTCCCCCACGACCTCGCCGGCCGTCGCCTCCCCGGCGGCACCCCGCCCGGACCAGCACACGGCGGGCCGGCCTTAGGCCCGCCGAGTCCGTCCGGACACCGCGCCGCCCTCCGGCGCGGGGCTCCGGCCGGGGCCGGATCCGGGCGGAGCCGTACCCGAACGGGCACCGGAACCCCCACCCGCCAGCCCTCAGCCGTAACTCCGCGCCGGGGCCGGGTCCGAGGCGCGGGCCAGGGCGTCGGCCAGAGGGGCGATGTCCCGTGGCGTCAGGCCGGAGACCGTGACCCGCACCGCCGGGCCCGCCGTCATCCGGAAGCGGGCTCCGGGAGCGACCGCCCAGCCCGCGCCCAGCAGTCGGGTCACCGCGCCCGTCTCGTCGGAGACCGGCACCCAGACGTTCATCCCGCTCCGCCCGTGCGCCTCGACGCCGCGCCGCTCCAGGGCCCGTACGAGCGCGTCGCGCCGCTCCGCGTACGCGGCGGCGACCGCCGTCGGGTCCACGGCGCCCGTCGCCCACAGATGCGCGACCGTGTGCTGGAGCAGTCGGCTGACCCAGCCGGGCCCCAGCCGCTGGCGCCCGAGGACCCGGTCGACGGTCTCGGCGTCGCCGGTCAGCGAGGCGACCCGCAGGTCGGGTCCGTACGCCTTGGCCACGGAGCGCACGAAGGCCCAGCGGCGGGTCACCCCGGCCAGCGGGTGCAGCGGCAGGTCGACGATGCCGTGACCGTGGTCGTCCTCGACGAGCAGCACGTCCCGGTGGTCCGCCAGGACGCGGCGCAGGGCGGCGGCCCGGTCCGCACCGACGGCCGCGCCGGTCGGGTTCTGCGCGCGGTCGGTGATGATCACCGCCCGTACGCCGTCGCGCAGCGCTCCCGCCACCGCCGCCGGCAGCGGCCCCTCGTCGTCGACCGCGATCGGCACCGGCCGCAGCCCGAGCGCCGGTACGAGGTCGAGCAGGCTGCCCCAGCCCGGGTCCTCGACGGCGACGGCGTCGCCGGCCCTGAGGTGGACCGCGAGCACGCGCTCGATCGCGTCGAGCGACCCCGAGGTGACGGCGACCGGCCCGTCGGGGACCCCGTCCGCGTCCAGTGCCGCGCGGGCGAGCCGCGCGAACCCCTCGTCGACGGGGGCCTCCCCGTACATGCCGGGACACTCCGCCGCCCGCCGCGCCGCCTCTGCGAGCGCCGCCCCCAGCGAGGGGAGCAGCTGAGGGTCCGGGTTGCCTCTGCTGACGTCCCGCACCCCGGCCGGAGCGTCCACCCGGATGGAGCCGCGTGCCGTCGTGGCGGGCCTGGGCCGCACCCGGCTGCCGCGCCGTCTGTCCGTCTCGATGACCCCGCGCTCCCGCAGGGTCCGGTACGCGGCCGCGACCGTGTTCGGGTTCACCCCGAGCGTGAGCGCCAACTCACGCATGGGCGGGAGCAGTTGTCCCGGCTCCAGGGCTCCCGCGCCGACCCCTCGTTCGACGCTGGCGGCAATCTCCGATGCGCGACGACCTTCGATCCGATACTCTCCTAGCACAAACAACACTATGCACTAGTGCAATGGAGAACGCAATGACGGATACCTACGAGCCGACCGAGCGGACCATCCCCACCCGCTCCCGCAAACGCGCCTCGTACGACCGTGCGTTGGTGCACTCGATACTCGACGAGGCGTACGTCTGCCACCTCGGCTTCGTCCGCGACGGCGCCCCGGTCGTGCTGCCGACGCTCTACGGCCGGATCGGCGACCGCCTCTACGTCCACGGCTCCACCGGCTCGCGCCCCCTGCGCATGGCGGGGAGCCCCGGCGCCGAGGTCCCCGGACTGCCCGTCTGCCTCACCGTGACGCACGTCGACGGCCTGGTCCTGGCCAAGTCGGCGTTCCACCACTCGATCAACTACCGCTCGGTCGTGGTCCACGGCACGGCCCACCAGGTCACCGACCCCGAGGAGCTGCGCATCGCGCTCGACGCGCTGGTCGACCAGGTCGTCCCGGGCCGCGCGGACGACTCCCGACGGGCCGATGCCAAGGAACTGGCCGCGACCGCCGTCATCCGTCTCGACCTGGACGAGGTCTCCGCGAAGGTCCGCACGGGCGGCCCGAACGACGAGCCGGAGGACGCGGCCCTCCCCCACTGGTCCGGTGTGGTCCCCGTACGCAGGGCCTACGGCACCCCGGTTCCGGCGGAGGACCTCGATCCGTCCGTCGCCCTGCCCGACTACCTCGCCGCCGTCTGAGGCGCCGCCATGCTGATCCATCCCTGGGACGCCGCCCACGACCCGGCCGAGTGGCGCGACTGGCTGACCCGCCACGACTTCGGCCAGCTCGCGGTCAACGGACCGGCGGGCGAGCCGCCGTGGGTGCAGCCGATGCACTTCCGGACTCCGAGCCGGGACCGCACGGGCAGGTGCTCGCCCATCTCGCCCGCCCCAACCCGCTCTGGCCCGCCCTGGAGGCGAACCCGACGGTCCTGCTGAGCGTGGTCGACGACTACGCTTTCGTCCCCGGCCCCTGGACGGCCCCGGAGGGAGCCCCGCCCGAGAGCGGGACCCCCACCTCCTTCTACGCCGCCGTCCAACTGCGCTGCACGGCGCACGTGGTGGACGACCCGGCGGAGAAGGCCAGGCTCCTCGACCGCCAGGTCGCGCACTTCCAGCCGTCGGGCGGCACCGCCCCGGTCACGGCCGGCGAGGCCCCCTTCGGGCGCCTCCTTTCGGGCCTTCGGGTGCTGCGCCTCGACGTGACCGAGGTCCGCGCGAAGTTCAAGTACGCGAACCACAAACCGGAACCGGTCCAGGACCGCATCGTGGAGGGCCTGACGACCCGGGCGGGCCGAGGAGACCGGGAGGCGGCGGCGCACCAACTGCGCCGCAGAGGGGCGCCCTAGGCGACCGCCTCCCGACGGCGCGCCGTCGCCGTGCGGGCCTCCGCGAGGGCGAGCCCCGTGACCGCCACGAGCAGCAGCAGCGTGCCCAGCACGGTCGCGGCGGTCAGCTCCTCGCCGAGCACCGTCACCGCGATCACCGCCGCGCTCACCGGTTCGAGCAGCATGATCACGGAGACGGTCGCCGCACGCACCACCGCCGCGCCCGCGAAGTAGAGCGCGTAGGCGAGCGCGGTCGGCACCGCCGCCACGTACACCAGCAGTCCGAGCACCTCCAGGGGCTGCCCGGTGTGCGGGAACAGGCCTTCCGCCGCGGCCATCGGGAGCAGCCCTGCCGCGCCGACGGCGAAGGCCCAGGTGGTGGTCGACAGGGCGTCGGACCCACCGCCGTCGCGGCCGAGCCACCGGGTGAGCAGGGTGATCGCCGCGTACCCGGCCGCCGAGAGCACGGCGAGCGCCACGCCCAGCGGCCGCACCTCGCCGCTCTCGCCGCCGAGCACCAGCACGGCCAGTCCGGCCAGCGCCCCGCCGACGGCGGCCGCGCCACCGCCGCCGAGGCGTTCGCCCATGGTGAGCCGCGCGCCGAGCGCGATCATGACGGGGCCCGCGCCGAGGGTGACGACGGTGCCGACGGCGAGCCCGGTCGCCTCGACCGCCGCGAAGTACGCGCTCTGGAAGACGGTCAGCCCGATGCCCGTACCGAGGATGCGGATCAGCCTGCGCCGGCGCGGTTCCACCGTCGCGGCGGCCCCTCGCGGGCCCGCCGCCGCGGTCCTACGGGACCGGGTCCGCAGAGCCAGGGCCCCGAGCAGCAGCGCGAGGCCGCCGACGCAGCGCCAGAAGGAGAGCGCCAGCGGTCCCATGTCGCTGACCAGGAAGATCAGCGAGGCCGCGGCGCCGGCGGTGCCCCAGGCGACTCCGGCGACGATGAGATAGAGCAGACTCCGTCCGACGGCAGGCATGACGGCCGCGGGCGTGGAGGAGGAATTCGACACGTGCTTCTCCGTGTGACGACGGGGTGGTGTGGTCGCTCGACTCCGCACGCGGGCAGCGACGAACCGCTCGGGGACTGCCCGAGCCCGGTCTTCGTCAGGGAGAGCGCCGCCCGCGCCTAGGCGGCGGGAGGCGGAAGGACGGTCGAATGCATGATCGGCACCTTACGGGGCCGTCCGACCGGCCGACAACTCCGTTTCACCACCCTCCGGCTCGGCCCTGGACCCGGCCACGGGCTCGGCCGCTGCCCCGGTCTCGGACCCTGCCACCGGAGCGGCCGGTGCCGCCTTCGGCGTGGACGACTGGGCGATGAACGCGCCCACGAGGACCACCGCGCCGCCGACGATCTGCGGCGCCGCCAGGTGTTCGCCGAGCAGCACCCACGCCAGCACGGTCGCGACCACGGCCTCCAGGCAGGCGACGACGCCCGCGACCTGCGGCGACAGCCGGCGCACCGAGATGACACCGGTGACGTACGCGAGGACGGTGGCGATCAGCACGATCCAGCCGATGAGCAGCCAGGCGGGCGCCTCGGTGCCGTTCATGTCGGCGGTTCCGCCGAGGACCGACCACTCCATGCCCCACGGCCGTGCGACGACGGTGAGGACGAGCGCGCCGAAGAGGAGGCCGTACGCGATGACGCCCAGCGGGTCGGCCGGGTCGGACTCGTCGCCGCCCTGGTCGGAGAGGACGAAGTAGCCGACCTGGCAGCAGGCCGCGCCGAGGGCGAGCAGGAGTCCGAGCAGGTCGAAGCTGAGTCCGGACCAGACCTGGACCACACAGGCGAGACCGCCGACCGCGAGGACGACGCCGAGCGCGGCGGCGCGGGTGACCGGCCGGCGCTGGACGAAGCGGACCCAGCCGAGGACGAGGGCCGGGGCGAGGTACTCCACGAGCAGGGCGACGCCGACGGGGATCCGGGAGATCGAGGCGAAGTAGAAGGCCTGCACACCGGCGACGGCGAGGAGGCCGAAGCCCGCCAGAAGTGCGGGTTTGCGCCGCAGGAGGTCGCGGTGGCGCCAGGCCACCGGCAGCATGACGAGGGCGGCGCCGACCACCCGGAGCCACACCACATGGAGCGGGTCGAGTCCCGCCTCGATGAGCGGCTTCGCCGCCACACCGGAACCACCGAATGCGAAGGCCGACACCAGGGCGAGTCCCAGGCCGGCGCTTCTCCCCTGAGACGCGTACATCGGGCCATGATGACAGGACTGCGTCAGGAGCGTCACCCCCGTCACACCTGTTGAGACAGCTCCCCGATCCGGCCGGTCAGAGCGAGGGGATCGACGCCTGCCCGGCGCAGGACCTCGACGGCCCGGCTCTCCGGATCGGAGGCGATGACGGCGAGGAGATCGAGGCCGCTGGCCCGCTGGTCTCCGCGCCGTTCGGCCCGCTCCCACGCGCCGTCCATCGCGGCGGCGGCCGCGGGCGACCAGCCGTCCGCCGCCTCCGGGTCCCGTACGGCGTTCAGGGTGCCGGAGTCCTCGACGGAGCCGCGCCACCGCAGGCCGTAACCGATCGAGCGCTGGACGAGATAGCCGAGTACGCGTGCGAGCTGCGGCGGCCCGCCCTCGAAGGCCTCGCCCACCTCGGGGTCGGACTCGATGAGGGAGTGGAGCAGGTGGGCGGTGTCGATCTGCCGGTCGCCGTCGCGCAGGGCTCTGCGGCGCGCGCTCGCCACGACCGTCGCCAGTTCGGCGGTGAATCGGCCGAGCTGGATTTCCGGGCGGCGGGCCGGGGGCTGCTGAGGCACACGAGGGACAGGGCTTTGCACTCTCCCACCTCATCAGCCTCCGGGGGCCGGAGCATCCCCGGCGAGAAGCATGTTCGCATCCCACCGAAGTTGGGCACACGCGACCGGTTCCTCCTCCTTCAGGAGGAGATTGCGCGCGTTTCCTGCCTCAGGGGCGCGCGCCGCCTTGCCTTGCGCCCCGAATGCAACCACGGCGCCCTTCCGTTTCGTCTCCTGGACATGTTCTGGATGGTCGCCCTGCTCGCGCTCGACGGGCGGCAGTACGTCTACCGCGTGTACGCACCGCGGGAGGCGCTGCCTGCCGATCTCTTCTGGGCCGCGTTCCACTGCCACGACGAGGGAGGCGGCCCGCGGGCCTCCGACTGGTTCGACGCGGCGCAGATCTGGTGGATCGGCGACGTCGAAGAACTGACGGTTCATCAGTATTGAATGTTCACGGCCGCCCGGCTACGTTCCGCGACACCAGAGTCGGACGGAACGCGTGAAGGGGTGGGTCGCATGGCCGAAGTCAGCGCGGAGGCACGGATCGAGGCGCCGGCCGAGAAGGTCTGGGCACAGCTGACGGACTTCTCGTCGTACGGCGAGTGGAACGCCACGCACACCAACTTCCCGAACGGCGGTCCGGCCTCCCTGGAGACGGGCGCCACGTTCGCGGAGAACATGAAGCTGATGGGCTTCCCCGCCGAGGTGACCTGGACGGTCGAGGAGCTGGAGACCACCCGGGTGCTGGCGATCCGGGGCAAGGGCCCGATGGGGGTCGTCGTCGGCACGCGGTACTCGCTGGCGACGGAGGGGGATGCCACCACGGTACGGATCGACGGCGAGTTCACGGGCGCGGCCGTCTCCCTGATGGCGGGCAAGCTGAAGGACTCGGCGACCGCCGCGCTGAACGAGTCCCTCCGTAAGCTGGCCGGCCTGGTGACCTGAGCCTCCCACCCACCGAACACCCCGACCCGGAGCCCGTCGCCGCCGGGACGACACGCCCCGGCGACGACGGGCTCCGGTGACGACACACGCCGGTGACGACACGAGGGGTCCCGCGGCGATCGCCGCGGGACCCCTTCGCACTTCCGGGCACTCAGTGCTCGTCGGCCAGAATCAGGTAGAGCTTCTTACGGGCTTCGTTGATGACCCCGACCGCCTTCTGCCGCTGCTCGGCGCTGCCGGTCTTCCAGACCTGGCCGAACGCCTCCATCAGACCGAAGCCGGCCTGCCGGATCTCGTTGACCGCCTCCCAGTCGACACCGCGCCCGGCCTCCTCCCAGGGGGCCTCCGGCCCCGACTCGGCCTCGGTCCGGCCGGCGTCGGTGAGCGTGAACAGCTTCTTGCCGCCCTCGCTCTCGCTGGTGATCAGGCCCTCGTCCTCCAGGAGCTGCAGGGTCGGATAGACCGAGCCGGGGCTGGGTTTCCACGCCCCGCCGCTGCGCTCGCCGATCTCCTGGATCATCTCGTAGCCGTGCATCGGCCGGTCCTTCAGCAGCGCGAGGATCGAGGCGCGCACATCTCCGCGCCGCGCCCGTCCCCGGCCGCCGCCTCCGCGACCCCGGCCGCCCCCGAAGGGGCCTCCGCCCCACGGTCCTCCGCCGCCGAAGCCCGGCCCGAACTGCCCGAAGGCCGCGCGCCGCCCTTCGAAGTCACCGCGAGGTCCTCCCCGACCACGAGGGCCGGGTCCGCAGTCTCCATGTCCGTGTTCGTGTCCATGTGAACGCATCGCAACGCTCCTTCCATCGGGTACATCGTCGAACTGTCGCGATGCCTCAACGATATATCGGAACAGTTCGTTTGCCAACACCCGAACGGTCCAGTCGTCCCTGATTGGCCTTGGCCTGCCGCTTTGCCGCCCCGATACGGTCCGTGCCATGCGGATCCGAATCGTCGACGCGTTCACCGACCGCCCCTTCTCCGGCAACCCGGCGGGCGTCCTCCTCCTCGACTCCTTCCCCGACGACCACTGGCTCCAGAAGGTGGCCGCCGAGGTCAACCTCTCCGAGACGGCCTTCGCCCACCCGCTCCCGCCGGGCGGTGAGGCGGACTGGGCGCTGCGCTGGTTCACGCCGGCCACCGAGGTCGACATGTGCGGGCACGCCACGCTGGCCACCGCCCACGTCCTGCACACCACGGGCGCCGCGACAGGGACCGTCCGCTTCGCCGCCCGCTGCGGCATCCTCACCGCCACGGCGGCGCCCGACGGCACCGTCACCATGGACTTCCCGACGTCGTCACTGACCCCCGTCCCGGCCCCCGACGGCCTGGAGCAGGCCCTGGGCGCGGAGATCGTCTCCGTCCACGACACCGCGGCGCACATCGGCGACCTCGTCGTCGAGCTGCGCGACGAGGCCGCCGTCCGCGCCCTGACGCCCGACCTCGCGGCCCTCACTGACCTCTCCGATCGCGGAGTGATCGCCACCGCCGCGGCCGAAGACCCCGACCGGGGCTACGACTTCGTGTCCCGGGGCTTCTTCCCTCGCGTCGGCATCGACGAGGACCCCGTCACCGGCAGCGCGCACACCGCGCTCGCCCCCTTCTGGTCCGCCCGCCTCGGCCGCGACGACCTCACCGGTCTCCAGGGCGGCGCGCGGACGGGGCTCGTCCGCACCCGGCTCCGCGGCGACCGCACCCTCCTGACAGGCCACGCGGTCACCGTCGTCGACGGCGAGCTCAACGTCTGAGGAACGGTCCCGGCCGACGAAAAAGGGGCGTACGGCCGTCGCCGTACGCCCCCCTTCACCTCTCCGCCTACACGGTGGGCAGCCAGTCCACCCTCCCGGCCAGCAGGCCGTACCCGACGAAGGCCACGATGTCGAGCAGCGCGTGCGCCACGACCAGCGGGCCCACCCGCCCCCAGCGGCGGTAGAGGTAGACGAAGACGACGCCCATCACGACGTTCCCGACGAAGCCGCCGATGCCCTGGTAGAGGTGGTACGAGCCGCGCAGCACCGAACTCGCCACCAGAGCGGCCATGGGCGACCACCCCAACTGCCCGAGCCGGCGCAGGAGGTAGCCGACGACGATGACCTCCTCCAGTACGGAGTTCTGGATCGCCGACAGGATCAGTACCGGGTACTTCCACCAGACGTCCGGCAGCGACTCGGGCACCACGGTCAGATTGAACCCGGCCCCCCGCGCCACCAGATAGAAGGCCAGTCCGGCGCTTCCGATCCCCGCCGCGACCAGCGCGCCCCGGCCGAGGTCGGGCCAGGGGCGCGTCCGGTCGAAGCCGATGGCGCGCATTCCCGAGCCCTCGCGCAGCAGCAGATGGGCGACGAGCACCACCGGCACGAGCGCCGAGGCGATCCCGAAGAGCTGCCAGGCCAGGTCCAGCCAGGGGCGCCCGGGCGCGTACGAGCCGTTGAGCGTCGCCGCCTGTTCCTTCAGTCCACCGGGCTTGGTCAGCGAGCCGGTGAAGCTGATCAGCGACGACAGGGCGCTGGCACCGAGCGACAGCGCCAGGACGATCAGCGTCTCGGACCTCAGGATCCGGCGCGGCAGACCGTCGGGCGGAAGGGCAGCGGGCACCACTCGTTGATCCGACACCACACCTGTTCTCCACTTCCCCATCGCGTTCCGGGTACGGAGATCATGCGTGACGGCCGGGGGCGCGCGCCATTCCGGGTGCCGCACGCGCCGTTCCGGATGCCGGCTCGCCCCCTTCCCGGGTGCCCGCTCGCCCCTGATTCCAGGTGCCGACGAGCCCCGTTCCGGCCGGCTGCGCACCCCCACTCCGGGTGCCTTGCGTGCCCTGCTGCCGAGGCGCTAGTCGATCCCCACGGGCCATCGGTGCACCGGCTCGCCGCCCTGCATCAGCTCGGCGTACCGGCGCGTGGTGGCCGCCAGCGCCGCCTCCCGGCCGAGGCCGGACTCCAGCGCCTTGTGGAAGGTGTCGGCCTGCCAGGACGCGCCGTTGACCCGCCCCCGGCAGCGCTCCTCGATCACGCCGAGGTAGAAGTCCCGGTCCGCCGGTTCGACGTGCCAGGCGTCGAGCCCGGCCGCGGCCAGCGGCAGGAGCTCGTCGAGGACGAGGCGTACCGCCGGGACGGTCGCCACGCCCCCGGAGCGCCCCGGCCGCGGCCAGCGGAGCTCCGCCTCGATGCCGTGGCGGCAGGCGGTGTCGAAGTTCGCGGCGGCGTCCTCGAAGGGCAGCCGCTTCCAGATCGGCCGGGAGTCCTCGGCCAGCGCCCGTACCAGTCCGTAGTAGAAGGCCGCGTTGGCGACGACGTCGGTGACCGTCGGACCGGCCGGCAGCACCCGGTTCTCCACGCGCAGATGCGGAACGCCGTCGACCCAGCCGTAGACCGGCCGGTTCCAGCGGTAGACCGTGCCGTTGTGCAGCACGAGTTCCTGCAGCCGCGGGACCCCGCCCTGGTCGAGGACGAGGAGCGGGTCCTCCTCGTCGCATATCGGCAGCAGGGCCGGGAAGTACCGCAGGTTCTCCTCGAAGAGGTCGTAGACGGAGTCCACCCACCGCTCCCCGAACCAGGTCCTCGGCCGCACCCCCTGCGCCTGGAGCTCGGGCGGCCGGGTGTCCGTGGCCTGGGTGAAGAGCGGGGGCCTGGACTCGCGCCACAGCTCCCGGCCGAAGAGGAAGGGCGAGTTGGCGCCGACGGCGATCTGGACCGCCGCCACGGCCTGGGCCGCGTTCCACACGGCGGCGAACCGGGCGGGCGTGACCTGGAGGTGCAGTTGTACGGAGGTGCAGGCCGCTTCCGGCACGATCGACGTGGCCGTGCAGGTGAGCTCCTCGACACCGTGGATGTCGAGCGTGAAGTCCTCGCCGCGGGCGGCGACGATCTGGTCGTTGAGCAGGGTGTACCGGTCGACGGTCGAGATGTTCTCGGAGACGAGGTCGTCCTGCGCGAGCGTGGGCAGAATTCCGATCATGAGCACGCCCGCGTCGAGTTCGCGGGCCTTGCGGTCGGCATATCCGAGGCCGGTCGTGAGTTCCTCCGCGAGCCGGTCGAAAACGCGGCCGCCGAGTCGGTGCGGAGCGATGTTCACTTCGAGGTTGAACATTCCCAGTTCCGTCTGGAAATCCGTGCTGGCGATCCGCTCGAGGACCGCGCCATTCACCATCCTCGGCATGCCGTCGGCGCCCGCGAGATTGAGTTCGATCTCCAGGCCCATCAGATTGCGCGGCCGGTCGAACCTCTTCTCCGCCAGGAGCCTCGCCAGCCCCGCCAGGCACTGTTGGAGCTTCCTGCGGTATCTCTGCCGATCGGACAGGTCGAACCCGTCTGCCACGACCTTCTCCCCCATGGAAGCTTCCCTCCCGATCGGGCGGCCACGGCGACGGCCGCGCGTGTCACGGACGATGATGCCCACCCGATTGATCCATAACGCCTGCGGGCCCCCTTCGTCGAACGATAGGCTGGGTCACGCAATCACCCGGCACGTCCCGAGGGCAACCGCAAAGGACATATTCCGCGGCCATATTCAACGAAAACGTGGGGTCGATAACCGGCCGTCCGCATCGGTGAAGTCCTCGCAGGCAGACGACCTGCACGCGTCACAAATACGATGAATCGCCTCCGCGTTAAGGCCGGATGACGCCTTGTCGGCAATATCGGCGACCGCTAGAGGAAACAACGCGTGAACACGTCTCGTATAAACTCCGCGAACGAGGCAGAGTGTTGGCGCCCGGCCGTGGCTTCATGGCCCCCTCGGCCCGGCAGCCCACAGCGCCGTCGTACCTGCCCACGCGTCACCGTGTCTCCTGAGTGAGAGGCGACCCACCATGCTCCGACCTTCACCGGCCCCTGCGCCGGCCCTGCGCAGTGTCCTCGCGGCCCTCGGTTCCCCCACCGCCGTCCGCGAGGCGCGAACTCCCGCTCTGCGAGCGGCCCAAGGGCCACTGAGCCCCGAGGCACCCCTGCCCCTCCACGTCCTCGACGTGCGGGATCAGGTCGTCCCGTCGGGGCAGGCACCGCGTACGCGGCTGGCCGGCTGGCGCTTCCTGATCCGGGGCACCGACCGGGCGGTGGCCGCCGCCGACACCATGCTCACCCTCGACGGCTGGTCCTTCTCGCACTTCTTCGAGGGTCCCTACGTCACGGCCACCGAACGCGCCCTGCTCCAGGCCGAGTCGCTGCCCACGGTGTACCAGCCGCGACTGCTCTCCGTACCCGAGCTGTACATGCTGACGCTCTGGCTGCACGGCGACACGGACGCCGACGGAGCGATGTCCTCGCCCGACCCGGCGGACCTGCTCGTCCCGCTCGCCCCGGCACCGCCCGGCATCGCGGCCCACCGGCCGCACCGGGTCGCCGACCTGCTGCCCGTCCTCACCCTGCGACTGGCTCCCCCACCACTGTTCGGCACCCCGGCGCCGGCCTGAACCACCTCTGCCGAGACACGTCACGCCCCGCGGCCCCGACCGGGCCGCGGGGCGTCCTGGTGTCCGAACGGCTCCCTCGAACACCCCGACCCGGACGGACTAGCCCACTGGGGCTACCCCGAACCACCCGAAGAGACCGCCCAGTTACGTTGAACCGCCCGCGCGGGTGATACGTCTTCATGCAGTAGGAAGAGCTGCCGTGAAATACCTGCGGATCGCCTTCCGTAGCGGAACACTGGACCAACCGAACCGACAACGGGGGGCGGCCATGAGCACCGCATCGAGCCGCAGGACGACAGAGACCACGACGCAGCGAAAGAACCCATCCATGTGCCAGCACCAACCTGCCTGTCCCACCGCCGACTCCGCCGACCGGGAGGCGGCCCGTCCGACGGCGCACCACCCGGAGCAGGGCTGGAGCCTGCTGTGCAACGGGGTCCTGCTCTTCGAGGACACCGGTGAACTGCTGCCGGACGGCCAGATCATCGCACCGCACCGCCCGCTGACGGCGGGCCGGGTGACGACCGCCGCCTGACTCCGGGGCGCGTCGGGCACGACACGTACGAGGGAACACGCAAGGGCCGGCCCGGAGAGAACTCTCCGAACCGGCCCTGACTCATGTCCGCGCCGCGGGTACTACTGGTCGTACTCGTCCAGCGGGGGGCAGGAGCAGACGAGGTTGCGGTCGCCGAACGCACCGTCGATGCGGCGGACCGGCGGCCAGTACTTGTCCGCAGCCGAGACACCGGCCGGGAAGACCGCCTCGTCACGGGTGTACGGGTGGTTCCACTCGCCACCCAGCGCGGCGGCCGTGTGCGGGGCGTTCGCCAGCGGGTTGTCCCCGGCCGGCCACTCGCCCGACGCGACCTTCTCGATCTCGCCGCGGATCGCGATCATCGTGTCGCAGAAGCGGTCGAGCTCCGTCAGGTCCTCGGACTCGGTCGGCTCGATCATCAGGGTGCCGGCCACCGGGAACGACATCGTCGGCGCGTGGAAGCCGTAGTCGATCAGGCGCTTGGCGATGTCGTCGACGCTGACTCCGGTCGCCTTGGAGATCGGACGCAGGTCGACGATGCACTCGTGGGCGACGAGCCCGGCCGGACCGGTGTAGAGCACCGGGTAGTGCGGCTCCAGGCGCTTGGCGATGTAGTTCGCCGCGAGGACGGCCACCTGCGTGGCGCGCTTGAGGCCCTCGCCACCCATCAGACGCACGTACGACCAGGAGATCGGCAGGATGCCCGCGGAGCCCCACGGAGCGGCGGAGATCGGGCCGACGCCCGTCTCCGGGCCCGCGGTCGGCTGCAGCGGGTGGTTCGGGAGGTACGGCGCGAGGTGCGCGCGCACACCGACCGGGCCGACGCCCGGGCCGCCGCCGCCGTGCGGGATGCAGAAGGTCTTGTGCAGGTTCAGGTGCGAGACGTCGCCGCCGAACTTGCCAGGCTTGGCCAGACCGACCAGCGCGTTGAGGTTGGCGCCGTCGACGTAGACCTGGCCGCCCGCGTCGTGGACCTCGGCGCAGATGTCGGCGACGTGCTCCTCGAACACACCGTGCGTGGACGGGTAGGTGATCATCAGCACGGACAGTTCGTCGCGGTACTGCTCGATCTTGGCGCGCAGGTCCGCGACGTCGACCTCGCCGTCGTCGGCGGTCTTGACGACGACGACCTTCATGCCGGCCATGACGGCGGAAGCGGCGTTGGTGCCGTGCGCGGAGGACGGGATGAGGCAGACGGTGCGCTGCTCGTCGCCGTTGGCGCGGTGGTAGGCGCGGACGGCCAGCAGACCGGCCAGCTCGCCCTGGGAACCGGCGTTGGGCTGGATCGACACCTTGTCGTAGCCGGTGACCTCGGCGAGACGCTCCTCGAGCTCGGTGATGAGCGTGAGGTAGCCCTGTGCCTGCTCGACCGGGGCGAAGGGGTGGATCTGGCCGAACTCCGGCCAGGTCACGGGCTCCATCTCGGTGGTCGCGTTCAGCTTCATGGTGCAGGAGCCGAGCGGGATCATGCCGCGGTCGAGCGCGTAGTCACGGTCGGCGAGCTTGCGCAGGTAGCGCAGCATCGACGTCTCGGAGCGGTGCGCGTGGAAGACCGGGTGGGTGAGGTACGCGTCGGAGCGGAGCACCCCGGCGGGCAGCGCGTCGTCGGTGGCGGCGTCCAGGGCCTCGATGTCGGCCGCGACGCCGAAGGCGCTCCACACGGCGTCGAGCTGGGCGCGGCCGGTGGTCTCGTCGCAGGAGACCGAGACGTGGTCGGCGTCGACGAGGTAAAGGTTGACGCCGGCCTCACGGGCGGCGGCGACGGCCTCGGCGGCCTTGCCGGGCACCCGGACGGTGACGGTGTCGAAGAAGCTTCCGTGGACGACGTCGACGCCACCGGCCTTCAGGCCCGCGGCGAGGATGGCCGCGTACCGGTGGGTGCGCTGCGCGATGCCCTTGAGGCCGTCGGGGCCGTGGTAGACGGCGTACATGCCGGCCATGACGGCGAGCAGCACCTGCGCGGTGCAGATGTTGCTGGTGGCCTTCTCACGGCGGATGTGCTGCTCGCGGGTCTGCAGCGCCAGCCGGTAGGCCCTGTTGCCGTCGGCGTCGACGGAGACGCCGACGAGGCGGCCGGGCAGCGAGCGGGCGTGCTTGTCCTGGACGGCCATGTAGCCGGCGTGCGGGCCGCCGAAGCCCATCGGGACGCCGAAGCGCTGGGTGGTGCCGACGGCGATGTCCGCGCCGAGCGCGCCGGGCGAGGTGAGCAGCGTCAGCGCGAGCAGGTCGGCGGCGACGGTGACGATCGCGCCGAGCTCGTGGGCCGCGTCGATGAGCGGCTTGATGTCACGCACGGCACCGGAGGCGCCGGGGTACTGGAGGAGCACGCCGAAGACGCCGCGCTCGGCGACCTCGGCGGGGATGCCCTCGGACAGGTCCGCGACGACGACCTCGACACCGGTCGGCTCGGCGCGCGTCTCGATGACCGCGATGGTCTGCGGCAGGGTGTCGGCGTCGATGAGGAAGACGCCGTTCTTGACCTTGCCGACACGGCGGGAGAGCGCCATGGCCTCGGCGGCCGCGGTGCTCTCGTCGAGGAGGGAGGCGCCGGAGGTGGGCAGACCGGTGAGGTCGGCGACCATCGTCTGGAAGTTGAGGAGCGCCTCCAGGCGGCCCTGCGAGATCTCCGGCTGGTAGGGCGTGTACGCCGTGTACCAGGCCGGGTTCTCCATGACGTTGCGGAGGATCACCGGCGGTGTGAAGGTGCCGTAGTAGCCCAGGCCGATCATCGGGGCGAGGACCTGGTTGCGGTCGGCGAGCTCACGCAGCTCCGCGAGGACCTCGGCCTCGGTGCGGGCGGCGGGCAGACCGAGCGCCTCGGCGTTCTTGATCACGTCGGGCACGGCGGCGGCCGTGAGCTCGTCGAGGGAGCCGTAGCCGACCTGCGCGAGCATCTTGGCCCGTGCTTCGGCGTCGGGCCCGATGTGCCGCTGCTCGAACGGAATGCCCTGTTCGAGCTCGGAGAGCGGAATGCGGTGGGCGGACATGTACGGAGGCCTCCTGGTCGTCACGACCTGCGAGGGGCACCACGGCGCGGGTACCCGGACGGCCTCCCCCTCTGTCATCTCAACCTGAGAGCTTCACCGGCATGCCGAAGGGGCGCGCCGGTTTTCACCGTCGGTGAGAGCGGATGCCGTCGGACTTCCGCTCTGCTTTCCAGAGTGACCTCGCCCGTGCGGTACAGGTGCCTGAGAGATTCCGGGGAGGATTTGCTCCTTCGGCGCCTCCGAAAGGTTTCTCCGGAGGACTCTCCCGCACGGTGTCGACAGCCACAGCCAGCCTACCAGCGCCGTTCCCGGACCAGTCGCTCAAGTGGCCGACATCCCAGATGTGCACTTTCGTAGTCCTTGTAGAGCAGTTGCGACCTGTTGGAGGGACCGTGCAGACCGACATCGATCCGCGCAGCCTGATCGGCCGCAAGGCGTACGACCGCAACGGACACAAGATCGGCACCGTGGACGAGGTGTACCTGGACGACGCGACGGGAGTCCCCGAGTGGGCGGCGGTCCGCACGGGACTCTTCAGCCGGGACGCGTTCGTCCCGCTGGAGCCGAGCGAACTGGTCGAGGACGGCCTCCACATCCCGTACGAACGCGCCCTGATCAAGGACGCCCCGGACTTCGGCGTGGGCCGCCACCTCTCCCCCGAGCAGGAACTCCAGCTCTACCGCCACTACAGCCTGGCCCTCCCGCCCCCGCCCCCGATGGACCACGACTTCGGCCGCCTGGCAGGCCAGGAGGACACCTGACCGCCCCACCCGCCCCCGCCGGCGGCGAGGCGCCACCCACAGGAAGGCCCGCACCTCTGCCATGCCATCTGCACGGCTGGTGCGGGCGGGAACGACAAGCCCGGCCGAAGGCCGGGCGCACCCCCTAGGCGACCGCCGCCTCCCCTCCCTCCCGCCCCACCAGCGGCAACGGCTCCCCCGGCTCCAGCTCCGGATCGTCGACGAGAAACGTCCGCACCCGCCCCGGCGGCGACTGCGGCTCCTCGAAGCGCACGGTGACGCGCCCGACCCCGCTCCCCTGCACCCACCCGGCCCCGTACACCGCATGGCGTACGTCGTTCCCGGGCGCCCATCTCCGCTCGGCGGCCTGCGGCTCCTCCGGCTCGGGGGCCGCCGCGGGCGCCGGCACGTCCTCCCCCACGCCCCCTGTACCCTCCGGCCCCCCTGGGCCTCCCGAACCCCCTGAATCCCCCGCTTCCTCCGCCCGCTCCGCCGCCTGGGCGAAGAGATCCTCCTGCGTGTAGTCGGCGAGGCCGCTCACCCCCACGCCGAGCAGCCGCACGCCACCGGTGGTGTCCACGCCCTCCAGGAGTCGCCCGGCCGCCTCCCGCACCACGAGCGGGTCGTCCGTGGGCCCTCGCAACGTCTCCGAGCGCGTGAGCGTCGAGAAGTCGAACCGCCGGACCTTCAGCACGATCGTGCGGCCCGAGTGCCCCAACGCCCGCAGCCGCCCCACGCACCGCTCGGCAAGCCGCTCCACCTCGGTCCTGATCCGCACCCGGTCATGCAGGTCCACGTCGAAGGTGTCCTCGACCGACACCGACTTCGCGTCCCTCTCGGCCACCACGGGCCGATCGTCGTGCCCCTGGGCCATTCGGTACAGGGAGGTCCCGTGCGCCCGCCCCAGCAGCCGTACGAGCTCGTCCTCGCCCGCTTCCACGAGATCGGAGACCGTGGTCATCCCGGCCCGCCGCAGATGCTCCCCGGTGGCCGGGCCGACCCCCGGCAGGATCCGCACCGACTTCGGCCCCAGCAGCTCCCGCTCGGTCCCCGGCTCCATCAGCACCAGCCCGTCCGGCTTCGCCTCCTCGGAGGCGATCTTCGCGAGCATCTTCGACCCCGCGAGCCCCACGGACCCCGTCAGCCCCGTGGTGGCGAGAATGTCCCTGCGCAGCCGCTCACCGGCTTCCAGCGCGCTCGCGCGGTCGTCGGCCACTCCCCCGGCCTCCAGGTCCACGAAGGCCTCGTCCAGGCTCAGCGGCTCGACGAGCGGCGACAGCCGCCCGAGCAGCTCCATGACCTGCTCGCTGATCGAGCGGTAGAAGCCGAAGCGCGGCACGAGGTAGGCCGCGTTGGGTGCCAGCCGCCGCGCCTGGGCCATCGGCATCGCGGAGTGCACACCGAAGCGCCGGGCCTCGTACGAGGCGGTCGCCACGACCCCACGCGGGCCGAGACCACCCACGACCACCGGCTTTCCGCGCAGACTGGGCTTCGCCGCCTGCTCGGCGGCGGCGAAGAAGGCATCCATGTCGAGATGCAGGATCGTCGGCGCGGCTCTCACACGTCCGATGCTGCCCTACGCCACTGACAATCGACCGCACGCACATACGGACGCGTCACAGCCGGAGAACGGCTCAGACCGCGCGGTCCCGCCGCCGGCGCGCGAGCTCGTCGCCGGGGTTGTGACCGATCAGGGTCTCGCCGGTGTCGATCCGCTCCCCGTGCAGCTGGGAGAGCGCCGCCTCCACATCGCGCCGGACCACGCCGACCGCGATCCCGAAGACGCCCTGACCGCCCTGGAGCAGGTCCACGACCTCGTCGGGCGAGGAGCACTCGTAGACCGTGGCCCCGTCGCTCATCAGCGTCATCCGCTCCAGGTCGCGGAAGCCGCGGGCCCGCAGATGCTGGACGGCGGCCCGGATGTTCTGCAGCGCGACCCCGGTGTCCAGGAACCGCTTGACGATCTTGAGTACGACGACGTCATGGAAGCTGTACAGCCGCTGCGTCCCGGATCCGTACGCCGGCCGCACGCTCGGCTCGACGAGCCCGGTGCGTGCCCAGTAGTCCAATTGGCGGTAGGTGATCCCCGCCGCCGCGCAGGCCGTCGGACCGCGGTATCCCACCGTGTCCGTACCGGCCGCCTCGTCGGAGACGACGTTCGGCGCCGCCCCCGCACCCGTGTCCGCCCCGAAGTCGCCCACACTGCCGTGAAGCGGATACGGACCGCTCTCCCCGGGCGCGCGCCCGAGGGAGCCCCCTGCCGTACCGTCGCCGCTGCTCATCACGCCGACCCTCCGTCCTTGACCTGCCCACACGAAGGTAGGCAGTCGCTCGGGGTGCGTCAACGATCGCCACACTCGGCACGCCGAGTGATAATCACCCTGAGAGTGGTTTCCCGTGCCCCTCTCCGGGGAAAGGCTTTCCGAATGCCCGGACGGCACCCGGTGAACAGCGGCCGGACCTCACTGGCTGCTGGACCCGAAATCCTCGGGGGAGATCTGGTCGAGGAACTCGCGGAACTTCTCCACCTCGTCCTCCTGCTCGTCCGGAATCGCGATACCGGCGTCGTCCAGCACGCCGTCACTGCCGAAGATCGGCGTTCCGGTGCGAAGGGCCAGCGCTATGGCGTCGGACGGCCTGGCGCTCACCTCGACACCGCTGGCGAAGACCAGCTCCGCGTAGAAGACACCTTCACGGAGATCGGTGATGCGGACCTCGGTGAGCTCTTGGCCCACGGCTTCAAGGACATCCTTGAAGAGGTCGTGCGTCAGCGGCCTGGCAGGGGCCATCCCCTGCTGGGCGAAGGCGATCGCGGTCGCCTCACCCGGTCCGATCCAGATGGGGAGGTACCGATCGCCTCCCACTTCACGCAGGAGCACGATCGGTTGGTTGGAGGGCATTTCCACCCGGACACCCACAACGTCGAGCTCGTTCACACAGCAACCCTAGGACGTGCCCGACCGGTTTGGGTAGTCGGGCCCCCACAAGATCACTGCAAGCGAAGTCCGAGCGCGGTCTGGACCAGTGCCGCGTGGAGCCGCACGGAGAGCCCGGCGAGCTCCTTCGCGGTGGCCTCCGCATGGGCTCTGGTCTGCGGGTTACGGTGCCGACGCAGTGGCGCCACCACCTGCTCGACCAGTCCGGCCTCCCGGTCGGCGGCCGCTTTGACCGCCCGGAGATGCCTCGGTTCCAGACCGAATCTCCCCAGATCCGCGACGAGCCGGGCGACGGTGACAGCCTCGGCGTCGTAGCCGCCCTCGGGTCCCGCGGCGATGAGTCCGTACGACTCCCACTCCGCGAGCTCCCCCTCGGTCACCTCGGCGGCGGCCAGCAGCTCGGCCCGCCCCACGCGCGCCGCGGTCGGACGGTCGCCCTCCGCCTCCCACGCCCCGTCGAGCAGGTCGCGCTGCGGGCTGGGAGCGGGGAGCCTGATCTGCTCACCCCGGGCGAGGGCGTCGAGATGCTCCCGGATCACCTTCAGCGGAAGATAGTGATCGCGCTGCATTCGCAGGATCTGGGCGAGCCGCTCCACGTCCTGCGGGCTGAACTTCCGGTACCCGGAGGCCGTCCGCCGGGGCTCGACGAGCCCCTCGGCCTCCAGAAACCGGATCTTCGAGATGGTCACTTCGGGAAACTCGTCACGCAGCTGGTTCAGCACCGTCCCGATGCTCACCAGCCGGTCGCCCGCGGTGGCGGTGCCGTGACCGGCACCGCCCGTCGGTGTTCGCAGCATGGACCTTCCCTGAAGGCTTCCCCGAGGCGTCACACGCCTCGCTGGCTCGAGTGGAAGACCAGCCGGTACTTGCCGATCTGCACCTCGTCGCCGTTGGACAGAACCGCCGAGTCGATCGGCTCCCGGTTGACGTACGTACCGTTGAGGCTGCCGACGTCGGCGACGGTGAAACTGCCGTCCTGCGCCCGCCGGAACTCCACATGGCGCCGCGACACGGTGAAGTCGTCGAGGAAGATGTCGCTCTGCGGGTGACGGCCGGCCGTGGTCAGCTCGCTGTCCAGCAGGAAGCGGCTGCCCGAGTTCGGGCCGCGGCGCACGACGAGGAGCGCCGATCCGGCCGGCAGTGCCTCGACGGCCGCCTGCGCCTCGGGCGACAGGGACGGCAGCGCCGTCTGGCCGGTGACCTCGGCGTCGTACGCCTCAAGGCCGGAGATCGAGATCGTCGACGTCGTCTCGGACGCGCGCTCCACAGGCGCCCCGCCCCGCAGCGGCGTGCCGCAGTGGGAGCAGAAACGGCTGTCCGCCGCATTGCGGTGACCGCACCTCGTACACACCGGCATGGACGCGTCCTCCTGCCGCGGCTGACCCGCGGAGGTCTGTGTCGCATACGGGTCGGGGGTGAACCCTCCACCCGTACCTGAGGTTGATGGTTCCCCGAAACCTATGCGCCCGGCACCGGCAGGGTCAACAGACGACGCGCCGTGGTCGTCGACCTCGTCACGGAAGAGCGGGCGTTCGCCACCCTGCTCCTCGCTCTGGGCGTGGCGCGGCGCGCGGTGCTTGGCGTTGCCGCCGTCCTCGCGTGCGCTCTTGCCGAACAACTTCGCAAAAAAACTCACGGGCGATTCCCCTTGACCGAAACAGACCCGCCCGTGGGGCAGGACGAACCCTGAATGAACACACCTGCCGACCCGGACATCCTCACAACGTCCGTATCCACCCGACAGTTTCCACCACGCACCACGCTTGTGGTGCGGCGACCCCCCGCAACGTCTTCCCCTTGTCGCGCGGCCGCCATGCGCCCCCGCCTCACTGCGAGGACGACTGAGCGTAGTCAGGCCGCTTCGCAGGTCGCAAGGCATCCACGACGATCTTCTGGGACCGGGCCACGGTCGCGGTGGCCTGCTCCTTCTCCAACGTCTGCACGACGCCACCAGGGATGTTGAGCGCGGGCTCAAGATCCTCGGGCTTGCCGATGACCTTGAAGACGTACGGAGCGGCCACCTTCGTTCCATCGATTTCTATATCGGTGCCGCTACCCGTGAAGTAGCTGTCCGCGACGACTCGTACGTCGTTGACCTGAATCGCCTCGGCGCCGGCCGCGCGCAGCTCCTGGATGGCGTCGAGCAGCATGTCCGACTCGACCGCCGCGGCCGCCCCGCGGACGGTCAGCGTGATGCCCGGGCCCTCCGCGGCGACGGTTCCGGCCAGGATGCCGAGCTGCTGCTCCTTCTCCTGGGTCTGCTTGCGCGCCTCCTCGGCCTGGTCGGAGCTGGACTCCAGCTCCGAGCGCTGGGTCTCCAGACGCGCCGCCTCGTCCTCCAGCCGCTGGGTGCGGTCGTCGAGCTCGTCGAGGATGCGGACCAGGTCCTCCTGGCGCGCCCCGCGCAGCGCACTGTTGTCGCTGGTGGAGCGGACCTGGATGGCGAGACCGAGGCCGAGGACGAACAGCAGCACCGCGACGATCAGTTGGGCCCGGCTCACCCGCGGCGGCCAGAGACCGGCCGCCAGCCGCTGGCGTCCGGTCAGCGGCTCCTCGGGGGCGGCGGGCGCCGCGGGGGCGACGGGTTCGGAGGGCGTCGCCTGCTCCGCCGGCGTCGGCCGGTCGTCGTCCGGGTTCTCAGGGGACTTGGGGTTGGTCGCGTCGCTCATCGGTGTCACGCCCGGAAGACGTGCCGCCGGATGGCGGCCGCGTTGGAGAAGATCCGGATGCCGAGCACGACGACGACACCGGTGGACAGCTGCGCGCCGACGCCCAGCTTGTCGCCGAGGAAGACGATCAGCGCGGCCACGACCACGTTCGAGAGGAAGGAGACCACGAAGACCTTGTCGACGAAGATCCCGTCGAGCATGGCCCTGAGGCCGCCGAAGACCGCGTCGAGGGCGGCGACCACGGCGATCGGAAGATAGGGCTCGACCACCGCCGGAACCTCGGGACGGACGAACAGTCCGACCACGACTCCCACGATCAGGCCCAGTACGGCGATCAAGATGTGCCCTTCCCTGTGTCGGCCGTGGCCCGCCCGGTGGGCTTGGTGGCCCCGGCTCCCCTCGGCTCTGCTGTACGTACGATCAGGCTCGGCGCGGCCGGCAGACGCACATCGGCCTCCGCCGAGATGCTGGTGCGGATCCCGAAGTTCTCCTGCAGCGCGTGCAGGTACTGCCCGTCGGCGCTGTCCTGGAACGCGGTGGCCAAGCGCTGCCCGTCCCCCACCGCGAGCACCGTGTACGGCGGCACGAGCGGCTTGTTGTCGACCAGTATGGCGTCACCGGCGGCCCGGATCGCCGAGAGCGACGTCAGCCGCTGACCGTTGATGGCGACCGCCTCGGCACCGGACTCCCACAGACCGTTGACGACCCGCTGCATGTCGCGGTCACGGACCCGGCCGGTGTCGGAGAAGCCGCTGCTCTCGCGCGGACCCCCGCCACCCTCCTCGGTGTCCTTGGCGTCGTCGACCACGAGCTTCACGCCGGGGCCGTGCACCGGCGTCGCGCCGGAGAGCAGCGCCACCAGCTCGGCCTGGTCGCCACCGTGCTCCTCGAGCGCCTCGCGCTGCCGCTCACCGACCTCGGCACGGATCTTCTCGACGTCCTGCTCCAGCTTCTCGGCCGCCGCGGTCTCCGCGTCGATCCGGTCGATCAGCTCCTGCCGTTCCTTGGCGACGACCGGCGCGGAGATCCGCGCCTCGGCGGCGCCCACGGTCACCACCGCGGCGGCGAGAACGAGGCCGGCCGCGAGCCCGAGCTTGGCCCGGAGCGTACGGGGCAGCCCGCCGCCCTCCGCCTCACGCCGGGCCGAGGCCTCGGCGTACCCGTCGTCGAGCGCATGGTCCATCACGTTGTTCAGCAGCGACATGGACGCGTCCGGGCGCGGGGGTGGTGTTCCTGTGCTCCGAACGGGGTGCTGCTGCGACATGCCGCACATCGTCGCACGTCGGCGCTGCTACCGCCGAATGGCCCCACCGGAGAGCCGGGCCGCGTCCGACGGACACCACCCGGCTCACCCGTCCCAGCGCTCTACTGACCTGCGCTGTCGACCACACCCGCCCACTCGTCGAGGAGCGCCTGCGCGGACGCGTCGTCGGGCCCCTCGGCCCACAGATGAGTGACGGCCTCGGCCGGGTCCGGCAGCACCATGACCCAGCGCCCGTCGGCCTCCACGACCCGCACACCGTCGGTGGTGTCCACCGACCGCTCGCCGGCCGCCTCCACCACACGGCGCATGACGAGCCCCTTCACGGCCCACGGCGTCGCGACGTCCCGCTTCAGGACGTGCGCCCGCGGGATTCGGGCATCGATCTGGCTCAGCGTGAGCTGGGTCCGCGCCACCAGACCGATGAGCCGTACGAAGGCGGCGGCACCGTCGAAGACGCTGGAGAACTCGGGAACGATGAACCCGCCCCGGCCGTCGCCACCGAAGATCGTGGTGTCCTCCCGCCCGACGCGGGTCAGATCGTCGGGTGAGGTCGTCGTCCACTCCACCTGCGTGCCGTGGTACGCGGCGACCTGCTCGGCGATCCGTGTGGTCGTCACGGGCAGCGCCACGCGCCCGGAACGCCGCTCGGCGGCCACGAGGTCGAGCATGACCAGAAGCGAACGGTCGTCCTCGATGATCCGGCCACGCTCGTCGACGAGCGACAACCGCTCGCCCACCGGGTCGAACCGCACCCCGAACGCGGCACGCGCCGAGGCGACGATCTCCCCGAGCCGCACCAGCCCGGCCCGCCGGGTCTCCGCCGACTCCGTGGGCCGCGCCTCGTCCAGGCCCGGGTTGATCGTCAGCGCGTCCACCTGGAGGCGGCCGAGGAGGCTCGGCAGAACGAGCCCCGCGCTGCCGTTGGAGGCGTCCACGACGACCTTCAGCCCGGCCTCGGCGACACCGGAGGTGTCGACGTTCCGCAGCAGCGAGCCGGTGTAGGAGTCGAAGACGCTCGCCGGGAAGGAGAGGTCCCCGATCTCGCCCGGGAAGGCCCGCCGGTACTCCTGACGTGCGAAGACCCGGTCCAGCTTGCGCTGCCCCGCCTGCGAGAGATCCGCTCCCCGCTCGTCGAAGAACATGATGTCCACGGAGTCCGGGACACCGGGCGAGGTCCGCAGCATGATCCCGCCCGCGCTTCCTCGGGCGGTCTGCTGCCGTGCGACCGGCAGCGGTACGTTCTCCAGGTCGCGCACGTCGATGGCACTGGCCTGCAGCGCTGAGATCACGGCCCGTTTCAGGGCGCGGGCGCCCCGGGAGTGATCACGCGCGGTGGTGACCGTGGAGCCCTTCTTCAGCGTCGTGGCATACGCCCCCGCCAGCCTCACGGCCAGCTCGGGCGTGATCTCCACGTTCAGGATCCCGGAGACACCGCGCGCGCCGAAGAGATGCGCCTGGCCACGCGACTCCCAGATGACGGACGTGTTGACGAAGGCGCCGGCCTCGATGGTCTTGAAGGGGTAGACCCGTACGTTCCCCTGAACGATCGATTCTTCGCCCACGAGACACTCGTCGCCGATGACGGCGCCGTCCTCGATCCGGGCCGCCCGCATGACATCGGTGTTCTTCCCGATGACACAGCCGCGCAGATTGCTCTGCTGGCCGATGTAGACGTTGTCGTGGACGACGGCCTTGTGCAGGAACGCGCCGCTCTTCACGACCACGTTCGACCCGATGACGCTGTGCTCGCGCACCTCGGCACCGGCCTCGACCTTCGCGTAGTCACCGATGTACAGCGGCCCGCGCAGAACCGCGTCGGGGTGTACCTCGGCACCTTCCGCGACCCAGACGCCGGGCGAGATCTCGAACCCGTCGAGTTCGACCTGGACCTTGCCCTCGAGCACGTCGGCCTGCGCCTTGACGTAGCTCTCGTGGGTGCCGACGTCCTCCCAGTAGCCCTCGGCGACGTAGCCGTAGATCGGCTTGCCTTCCTTCATGAGCTGAGGGAAGACGTCACCCGACCAGTCGACGGAGGTGTCGGCCTGGACGTAGTCGAAGACCTCGGGCTCCATCACGTAGATGCCCGTGTTGACGGTGTCCGAGAAGACCTGTCCCCAGGTCGGCTTCTCCAGGAACCGCTCGACCTTCCCCTCCTCGTCCACGATCGTGATGCCGAATTCCAGTGGATTCGGCACACGGGTCAGACAGACGGTGACCAGAGCGCCCTTCTCCTTGTGGAAGGCGATCAGATCGGTGAGGTCGAAGTCGGTGAGCGCGTCACCGGAGATCACGAGGAAGGCATCGTCCTTCAATGCCTCCTCGGCGTTCTTCACACTCCCCGCTGTGCCGAGCGGTTTCTCCTCGTTGGCATACGTGAGCTCCATTCCGAGCTCCTCGCCGTCACCGAAGTAGTTCCTGACCAGCGAGGCCAGAAACTGCACGGTCACGACGGTCTCGGTGAGTCCGTGCCTCTTGAGCAGTCGAAGGACGTGCTCCATGATCGGCCGGTTCACCACCGGCAGGAGAGGCTTGGGCATGCTCGAGGTCATGGGGCGAAGTCGTGTTCCTTCGCCACCGGCCATCACGACGGCCTTCATGTCGGAAGCGTCCTCCTTGAAGAGACGACGGTCCAGCCGACTTCACCTGCCCGCGCTGTGGGCCTCGGGCGTCCTCGCTCGTGCCGGCGACACTGCACGGCACAGGACAGACGGGCTCAATCGGCCTCGGTGTCCGCCTTCACGAGTCGACGGACCTGGACCACGTAGAGGATCCCTGCCCACCAATACAGAGTTGTACCCCATCCGGCGAAGGCCCACCCGAAAACTTCGGCGAGTGACGAAAGCCAGCCCGTTCCGTCACTGAGCAGCAGCAAGGGGAAGGCGTACATCAGGTTGAAAGTCGCAGCTTTCCCCAGGAAGTTCACCTGCGGCGGCGGATAGCCGTGCCTGCGGAGGATTCCCACCATCACGAGCAACATCAGCTCGCGCGCGAAAAGCGCGGCGGTCAGCCAGAGCGGCAGGATCTCGCGCCAGGTCAGCCCGATGAGGGTGGAAACGATGTACAGCCGGTCGGCGGCAGGGTCGAGCAGCCGGCCGAGGTTGCTGATCTGGTTCCAGCGCCGGGCGAGCTTCCCGTCGAGATAGTCGCTGACACCGCTGAGCATCAGCACGAGCAAGGCCCAGCCATCGCTGTTGGGCCCACCGAACACGGGTCGGAGAATCAGCCACAGGAAGAGCGGCACGCCCACAAGGCGAGCCATGCTCAAGATGTTGGGGATGGTGAGGACCCGGTCCGTCTGAACGCGAGTCTCCTGGACCTCCACCCGGGGGCCTCCTGTGGGGGAACGTGCCGATGATGCCCCTGACCTTACCTTCAGCCATGGCGACGGGATGCACAGGGGTCGTGCGCCTGTTCGTGAACGCAAAAATGCCTCAACCCCCGGACCAGGTCCAGGGGTTGAGGCTAAAAATTGTTCGGCGGCGTCCTACTCTCCCACAGGGTCCCCCCTGCAGTA